>CAIUCV010000017.1 GCA_903897805.1 Candidatus Yanofskyibacteriota bacterium
GGAGCAAATGGAAAATTCCTCCCCAAACCCCTCCTTTTCCATTTGCGACATCCGAATTCAAAAACAAATCAGCCGAAGTTTTGGCAAATCCTTTCCCCAAAAAATAGTTTTGCCAAAACTTCGTCCGCATTGAAGCCCCACGCACTGCCCGAATACTTGGAGGGCAGAACCCCGAAAGAAAAACACCCTTTCCTTTTTCAAAAGAAATTCCACCCCCGCCAAATCAGAAATGCAAGGAGTGTTTTTTCTTTCGGGGTTGCTGGCGTACTCGCCAGTGCGTGGGGCTTTCTCCGAGCGTACAGGGCAGTTTCAAGCCACTTCGCACGCGGAGCGTGCGAAGTCATTACCTCACTTTGTTTTGGAAATAGGTGCGAGTTTGGTACAATAGACATACAAATTCCCACAAAAAGCATCGTACACGGCGCTTTTTGTATTAATTGCGCCCTCAACAAATTTCTTTTATACTGGCTGAGGCTTAGCAAGGTCTTTAACAAAAGGAGGGATTTAATGAATCGGGAATCAATCTTTCACGGAACTACGTTTGATGATTTTCTTCTTAGACCTCAATGCGGAATATTAAACACGAGAAAAGGGGCCGATTTGTCCATGCCTCTCACTAAAAATCTGCAAGTTGATCTGCCTATAATCTCAGCTAACATGCATACGGTTACCGATCAGGAAATGGCAAAGGGACTAGCGCTAGAAGGAGGGTTTTCATTCCTGCCGCGCCATTGTCTGATAAAAGAACAGGCGCTGATGGTCAGAAATGTTAAAAGACAACATTCTTTCATTATTGAAAACCCGTTATGCATTCATGCTGATGCCACAATCGCGGAAGCTGTAGAAATAACCGAGGAACACGGAATAAGCGGTCTGCTTGTGGAAAAAAAGCGGGGGAGCAATATTTTAGTTGGGGTTTTATCTAAACGAGATATAGGATACGCCTTAGGCGTAAACGCGTCTCATGAAAAAGTAAGCGGTTTCATGAGCGTTATGTCGCCAAATTTTGCCGTAGCCGACCCAACTGTAAGTATGGTAGCGGCAGAAAAGATAATGCTTGAACGGCGAGTTGAAAAACTTCCCCTAATAGAACAAAAAGACAACCAGTGGTTCATTAAAGGACTGATAACATTAAAGGACCTGCGGCTTGCCAAACAAAAACCGTATTCCAGTAAGGATAGCAGGGGGAGATTGCTGGTTGGTGCAACGATTGGCGCGACCGGCGATTATATGGAAAGGGCTTCCGAATTGATCAAAGAAGAAGTTGACTGCATCCTAATAGATATCGCCCACGGGCATTCGAGGGTTATGCGAAGGGCCATTGAGAATTTTAGAAGGAAGTTCGGCGACACCGAGCTTGTGTGTGGTAATGTGGCAACCTTTGAAGGTGCAAAATTCTTTTCCGAACTTGGTGTTAATGGCATAAAAATCGGCATCGGACCCGGCAAGGGGTGTCGGACGCGCCTTGAAACAAGCGCCGGCGTTCCTCAATTGCAGGCAATCAGAGAAGCGTATCTGGCAGTAGAAGACGAGATTCCGATTATTGCAGATGGGGGGGTGCGGGAAGATAAGGATATAGCTCTGGCAATCCTGTGCGGAGCCTCAACAGTCATGCTGGGAAGCATGCTTGCAGGCACAGATGAGGCGCCGGGAGTAATTATAGAAGACCCGCGCACAAAACAAAAAGTGAAGATTTATCGGGGGATGACTTCGCCTCAAGCAGTATTTGAGACCACTGAGAGGGAAAATCTGGAAGAGGCGCTTGAAACAGCTGCCGAAGGTTTATCTACCGAAGTTCCATATATTGGTCCGGTACTTAACGTTTTAGGGAGAATCAGAAGCCACCTGCAATCGGCCGTGAGCTATGCCGGCGAAGAAACTCTAAAAGAAGCTCGCCGAAAAATAGCTCAAAATCCCACAAAATATCTAATAAGATTGAGCGAATCCTCAAAAAGGGAGTCCTTTGAAAGATAGGGCACTCCTTTTCTTTTTATAAAAAATCAGGTAAAATAAGCAGGGAGTAGGGATATGCAGCGGTAGCTTAGCTGGTTTAAAGCGCTGCCCTGTCACGGCAGAGATCACGGGTTCAAATCCCGTCCGCTGCGCTAGCAAGGACGCGGACAAACTGCTTTGTCTGCGTCGGGATTTGAACGCCGGAGCGATATTCCGTCAGAAGACGGAATCGCGAGGCGGTGCCCAGCCCGAGGCGAGCGACTGGCGAGCCAAGAGGCGAGGGTAAATCCCGTCCGCTGCGCAAAATTTAACCATAGAAATGGGCAAAATCAAGGCCTATTTTTTATTGATTGTTCACAAAATATGTGATAAAATTAGGGTATGAAGTGGCAGGTTTTTGGGGTTGTAATTTCAACGATAATATCAGCGTTAGGGCTTGGCCTGATTGTCTGGCAAACTGACCCCGCGGTCGCTTCGCCCCTCCTGAAAGCTTCATTTTTTGTTGCCCTGTTCATTCTCGCTTGGGGCGGCAGTACTTTAATCATTCTTTCAATAAAAAAACGGCTCCCAAAGCCGCGCCCCTTGGATAAAAGCACTTGCGAATCCGTTCTTAACGCCTCAATTCTGTTTGGTCTATTATTCCCCCTTCTAATCACGGCCGCAATTTTAATCAAAATATTGTTTTAAGCAAAAAACCGACAATGATCAATCTCGTTAAAATAGAAAAGGCATCTCTTCAAGATGTGTCCCGCGCCAAGACGCTGACTGAACTTGAAAATCTGCAGACAAAATACCTCGGCCGTAAATCGGAATTGAGTTTGTTTTTACGTTCCTTAAAAGACCTGCCCCCGGAAGAAAGAGCAAAGTCCGGTCAGATAGCCAACGAGCTTCGCAGAAAACTGGAAACAGAAATGGGAAATAAGGCGCAACAGCTAAAAGAAGTGGAACTGGCCCGAAAGATAGAACAGGAAAAAATTGACGTAACCGCTCCGGGCAAACGCGTTGAACACGGCCACCTTCACCCGCTGACAATTGTCAGACGTGAAATTGAGGATATTTTCCGCTCCATGGGTTTTGACATAGTGGAGGGTCCTGAAGTTGAAACCGAATGGTATAATTTTGACACCCTGAATGTTCCGGCTGACCATCCAGCGCGGGATATGCAGGATACTTTTTGGCTCAAGCAATCGGAGGAATCCCAAAAAGACCCGCACATTCATCTTTTACCACGTACTCATACTTCGGCCGTTCAGGTCAGATACATGGGAAAACACCAGCCACCGTTCAGAATTATCGTGCCCGGCCGGGTTTTCAGGAATGAAGCCACTGACGCCACCCACGAAATGCAATTTTATACTTTTGAAGGTTTGATGGTTGGGAAAGATGTGTCCCTTGCCAATCTCAAGGGCGTTCTTCAATTTTTCGCCAATAAATTTTTTAAAGACGAGACCGAAGTCAGATTTGTCGCTAGCTATTTCCCATACACCGAACCAAGCGTGGAAGTTTTTATGAAGGGCGTGAGTGGAAAATTAAAAGGCCGATGGATTGAAATGGCTGGTGCCGGGATGGTTAATCAAAAAGTTTTCAAGGCCGCCGGTTATGCTCTGGGGGAATATCAGGGTTTTGCTTTCGGAATGACCATAGACCGCTTAGCGATGTTTAAATACGGCATTGATGATATCCGCCTGCTTTACGGCAGCGATTTAAGATTTTTAAAACAATTTTAAGATGAAATTCTCCTACAATCTACTGAAAAAATTCGTTGATTTGAAACTATCGCCCGAAAAACTGGCGGAGATTTTGAGCGCAAAAACGGCAGAAGTGGAACAAATAGATAAAATTGGCGGCGATTCAATAATGGAAATCAAGATTCTTTACAACCGCGGGGATTTACTTTCGCATTACGGAATGGCAAGAGAGATAGCTGTGTTAACGGGCGAAAAACTAAAAAGTCCCGATCTCAACTATGAAGAAGCAAAAGAAAAAACATCGGATTTAATAAAGGTTGAGATTGAAAATCCCGAATTATGCCCCAGATACACGGCCCAAGTCATAAAAAACGTAAAAATCGGGGGGTCGCCAAAATGGCTTAAAGATATTCTCATAAGCCTTGGCCTTAAATCAATCAACAATATCGTGGACGTAACCAATTATGTGATGCTTGAAATGGGCCAGCCGCTTCACGCTTTTGATTATGACCGGATTGCCGGCCACAAAATAATCGTCAGAAGCGCGCGACAAGGAGAAAAAATAGCGACGCTTGATGAGGCAAAGACGGAATACGAATTGGGCCCAAACATTCTGGTTATAGCCGACCAAGAAAAACCTCTGGCCATTGCCGGCATCAAAGGCGGTTACGGTTCGGAAATTACCGATTCAACCCGCACAATTGTGCTTGAATCGGCTAACTTTGACCGCACAAACGTCCGCAAAACATCTACCAAGCTTGGGTTGAGAACCGATGCCTCAATCAGGTTCTCTTACGGCCTGGATCCAAACTTGGCCGGGTACGCCATTTATAGAGCCGCCAAGCTTATACAAGAACTGGCGGGCGGCGAGCTAACAAAGGGTAATACCACCATTTACCCCCGAGAGATTAAGCCGTGGAAAATTTCCGTTAAAAAATCTTACATTAATTCTCTGATCGGCGCCGCAATCCCGGAAAAGGAAATCAACAAAATACTTTCCAGAATATGCCAACTGGTAAAGTCTGATGCCAATAAATTCGTTGTTACTGTGCCGACTTACAGATTAGACATTCAAACCCCCGAAGATATTATTGAAGAAGTTGCAAGGATCTACGGCTACGAGAACATCAAACCGGTCCCGCCGACGATGAGCATTTACCGCCCGGCGGAAAGCAAAGCAAGTGAGGATTGGGATATTGAACAAACTATAAAGGCGCGTAATTTAATGAAAGATGTCTTAAAAGGACTTGGTCTTAGCGAATGCTATAATTACAGCTTTTTGAGCGAGAAAGCCAAAGAAATCTTCAATGCTTCCAATGCACCGGAGATCGCTAACCCAATTTCCCAAGAAGCAAAATATCTGCGCACAGGGTTGATTCCCGGTCTGGTTTTGGCAATGGAAAAGAATCTGCGATTTTCCGATTCGGTCCGTTTATTTGAAACGGGCAACGTCTTTACCCAAAAAGGTGACGAGGTGGAAGAAAAAGAAATTATCGCCGGCGTAATTGCGGGCAAGCAGGCTTTTGTTGAGCTAAAGGGCGCGGTGGAATCATTTTTCAGACAGCTGGGCATTGACGATGCCGAATTCAGCGATATTACCAATCCAAATCATCCAACCAAGAATTGGTATCATCCGGCCAGAGTAGCCGAGGTTCAAATCGGAGAGGAAACAATAGGCCTCATCGGCGATCTCCACCCTCACATTAAAAATGAGCTGGGCATCAGACCGGATTTGGAAATAGCCCAATTCAGTTTGCTTGTAGAGCCACTGGTCAAAGCGATGGAGGAAGAGCTTGAATTTGAACCTATACCGAAGTATCCGGCGATAATCAGAGACATTTCTCTTTTAGTAAGTAAGGACATAAAGATAGGCGAAATACTGAATTGCATTGAGGGCGCGGATACCAAGAGTATCGTGCAGGACGTAGACGTATTTGACATCTACGAAGACAACCCTGACGTGCCGGAAGGGAAGAAGTCAATCGCTTTCCATATAATATACAGGTCGGATAACCACACCCTTATCGACGAGGAGGCGGATAGAGTTGAACAAAATATCAAAAAGGTTCTTGAGCAGGGCCTCGGAGCTGAAATTAGATAAAAATGCCGAAGAAAAACAAAAAAATCAAAAAACCGGTCAAGCCGAAGAAGAAGATCCCGACTCGCAAAGCGAGTCAAGGATCCTCGGTTTTGCAAAGCAAAATCGGGACGAAAAAAGAGGTCAAAAAAGAAATCAAACCGGAAATGCCATCTGCCCCTGCCAAGGCAGCTAACGGCGAAGGAACTTATACTGCCAAAGATATTTACGTCCTTGAGGGATTGGAACCGGTCAGAAAAAGACCCGGGATGTACATCGGCTCAACCGGCGTTGACGGTCTGCACCATTTGATATGGGAAGTTTTTGACAACTCGCTGGACGAGGCAATGGCTGGCTATGCAAAAAATATAGAAGTCACGCTTTTGCCGAGCAACCGAGTCCGTGTAAAGGACGATGGCCGAGGCATCCCAGTGGAAAGACATAAACAAACCGGGGTTTCGGCATTGGAAACCGTGATGACTACCCTCCACGCAGGAGGAAAATTCGGCGGGGAATCATATAAGGTCGCGGCTGGTCTTCACGGTGTCGGCGTTTCCGTTGTTAACGCTTTATCAATATATCTGAAGGCGGAGGTCCATCGGGACGGGGGAGTGTACGAGCAGGAATATGAGCGTGGAGAACCCCAAAAACCAGTTAAAAAAGTTGGCAGTGCTACGGATACGGGGGTAATAGTAACTTTTGAGCCCGACCCTGAAATTTTTAAAGAAATCGCTTTTGACTGGCATCAGATCTTGAACCATATCCGCCAGCAGGCCTACCTGACTAAGGGGGTCAGAATATCCGTTACGGATGAACGCTCTCCAATCCAGATCCAGGCAACGGAGAAGGGCAAGGAGCACGAGCATGTTGTTCATCCTTCATACGCTTTTTATTTTGAGGGCGGTATCGTTTCTTATGTAAGTTTTCTTAACAGACACCAGGAGACTACGCATCCTAACATTTTTTATACCGCTAAAGAGCAACAGGGGATTTTCGTTGAGGTGGCCCTTCAATACACCAATGACATCTCCGGCCACGAATTAAGCTTCGCCAACAACGTCCATACCCTAGAGGGCGGCATGCACCTCACAGGTTTTCGCTCGGCTATTACCCGAACATTTAATGACTACGCCCGCAAAAATGGTTTCTTGAAAGAAAAAGACGATAATCTTGGCGGCGAAGACATGCGCGAAGGGCTGACGGTTATCGTCTCGGTAAAATTAAGGGAACCGCAATTTGAAGGACAAACCAAGGCCAAACTCGGCACGCCGGAAGCCAGAACCGTCGTTGAAGCGATAGTTAATACCGAACTTGCCGACTGGCTGGAAAGAAACCCCAACGACGCCCGCGACATCATGGGCAAGGTGATATTGGCCGCAAAGGCGCGTATTGCCGCCAAGGCCGCCCGCGAGAGCGTAATCCGCAAGGGGGCACTTGAAGGGTTTACTCTGCCCGGCAAACTGGCTGATTGCTCTTCCAGAGATCCATCCGAATCAGAGCTGTTCATCGTAGAAGGCGAGTCGGCCGGAGGTTCAAGCAAGCAGGGCCGTAACCGGAAGACGCAGGCGATTCTGCCGCTTCGGGGCAAAATTTTAAACGTAGAAAAATCAAGAATAGATAGAATGCTCGCTTCGGAAGAAATAAGAGCACTGATTATCGCCATGGGCACGGCCATAGCGGAAGAATTTGACTTAAGCAAGCTACGTTATCACAAAATCGTCATTATGACCGATGCTGATGTGGACGGCGCTCATATAAGAACTCTGCTCTTAACACTATTTTACCGATATTTTTCCCAACTCATTGAAGCGGGGAATATCTTCATTGCCCAACCGCCGCTTTACCGCATTCAAAGAGGCTCGCACATAGAATACGCCTACGACGAACCGGCAAAAGATAAATTACTTGAACAATTTAAAAAAGAACCAGGCAAAAGGGACAAAATTGCCGAGGCCGTTAAAATTGCAAAGGTCAAGGATAGTGAATGGGAAATAAGTCCGATAGGGAGTGGCGATGGAAACGGCCCCGATTCGCAAAGCGAATCGAGGATCCTCGATCAGGACACTGATCGGGGCGAAAACGCAGAGGCCGAAACGATAAAAATTGCAGGCGTTTCAATTCAACGCTATAAGGGCCTTGGAGAAATGAATCCAGAACAGCTTTGGGAAACCACAATGAACCCGGAAAAGCGCGTATTATTGCAGGTTACAATGAAAGATGCCGAGGAAGCCGATAAAGTTTTTGACACCCTGATGGGCTCTGAAGTCCCGCCTCGCAAAAAGTTCATCCAAGCCCACGCTAAGAACGTGAAAAATTTGGATATATAATTTGACGGCTAAAAACGGTTCTGCTATACTGGGCTTAGAATTAAACAGGCCCCGGGAGGGGTCTTTAGATAGAGGCAGGAATTATTATGGCCAAATTAACCGAATTTCTAAAAGACGTTAAAACCGAGTTGAGTCGTGTAAGCTGGCCGACCAAAAAACAGACCGCACAATATACGGTGGTGGTTATATTAATGAGCTTGGCCGTTGCCGCGTTTTTGACCGCGTGGGATTCCATTTTCGGCTTTATTCTTAATAAACTACTTCTCAAATAACGAAACATGCCTAAACAGGTTACAACCGGGGAAAAACGCTGGTATGCTATCCACACTTATTCCGGGTATGAGGATAATGTCGCGCGCAATTTAAAACAACGCATTGAATCGCTAGGTTTTGAAGATCAGATTTTTAACGTCCTCGTGCCGAAAGAAAAAAAGATAAAAATCAAAGGCGGGAAGCGTGAGGTCATAGAAGAAAAGATCTACCCTGGTTATGTGCTGGTTGAAATGGTGGTAAATGACGCCTCGTGGTACATCGTCCGCAACACCCCCAACGTTACCGGTTTCATCGGCGCCGGAGTCATCCCAACGCCCCTCTCGGGCGAAGAAATAGAAACACTGACGAAACAGATGGGAGTGGATGAACCAAAATACAAATTTGATATTATGGTCGGTGATAGCGTTAAAATAACCGACGGTCCGTTCAAGGATTTTGACGGTCGGGTGTCGGAGATTGATGAAGAACGTGGAAGAATTAAGGTGCTGGTTACAATGTTCGGCCGGGAAACACCGGTAGAGCTGGATTTTCTTCAAGTAAAGAAAATCTAGAATTTCTAAACAAATCTCAACGATTATGGCTAAGAAAATTAAAACAATAATTAAACTCCAGCTGGAAGCGGGGAAAGCCACGCCGGCGCCGCCGGTTGGCACGGCCCTGGGTCCTCACGGATTGAACATCCAAGAGTTCGTTTTGAAGTTCAATGAAGCAACGAAAGAAAAAACTGGCGAGATAATCCCGGTTGAAATAACGGTTTTTGAAGACAGGACTTTCAGTTTTGTTTTGAAAACTCCGCCAGCAGCATTTTTGCTGCGCAAGGCGGCAGGTCTGGAAAAGGGTTCCGGTGAACCCAACAAAAACAAGGTTGGCGCCGTTACCAAAGAGCAGATCCGCCAGATCGCCGAGGTAAAAATGCCGGATTTAAATGCCAACGATATTGAGCAAGCAATGAAAATCATAGAAGGGACGGCTAGGAGTATGGGGATAGAGGTAAAATAAGGCAGGTTGACTGGGGGTTGGAAATTTGCCAAGCTAAAACGGCTGATTAGCCGTTTTTTGGCTCTTTAACAAGGAGGAGAGAAAATGATTCCAAATCCATATAGCGGACGTTTTATTGCTCTGGAAGGTATTGATGGTTGCGGTAAAAGTAAACAATTTGAACAATTAGTTAGGTGGCTAATACAGCGGAGAGCTACCGTTATTGGCACAAAAGAGCCAGATAAAAAGGGTGTGTGGGGTTCGCAAATTTACAAAGATCTGGCCAATCCTAATGGCCTCAATCAAACTGATCCTTTCAGGTTTCAGATGTGGTACGCCTGCGACAGCAAATTGAATCTTAGAGAAGTGGTAATCCCGCGGCTTCGCGCCGGATGCAATATTGTCACCGACAGATTCAGGCCGTCAATGGTCTATGGCGCCCAAACGGTAAAAGAAATAGCCAAACTTATGCTAATGAGTCAGACGATTCTGGGCGAAGATTTTATCTGGCCGGATGCGACGCTAATTTTTGATGTTTCCGTGGAAACCGCAATACGAAGATCGAGAGAAAAAAATAGGGATTTGGACGAGCATGAAAGGGCGGAAGTTTTAACGAGGGTGCGCCTAAATTATCTCTATTTTTCCAGCGCCTATCCTGGGTGCCATGTTATCAACGGAGAAAGATCGCCGGAGGAAGTTTTTGAAGAGGTTAAATTCGTCATAGCGCCCGTGCTTAAGCTGAAAATCTAATCCTCTACAGCCCCGCCAAGCGGGGTTTTTGTTTTGGGTATAGACGTCGGGATAGATTTTTGATAATCTCAGAAAACCGCTCTTTACCAAATAGGAGAATGAGATGGCAGAAGTAACTGCTTTGGCCGGTTGGCCGCCCGAGGTGCTTGCATATGGTTTCGCAACATATTCACGCTCACCGCTATCAATTCGAGAAAGTATCCTGAAGATTACGAGTGAGACGAGTAGCAAGTTTCTAGAAAATTATTACTTCCAGTTTGGCCATAAATCAATCGCCGACAATGCCCAAACGCCCCTTGCCTATGAAAGCATCTCTGAAATTGCTGCTTATGAGCTTGAAAAAGAACAGCTCTGGAACGGCTGCGAACGCTCAACTAGATTTCAAAACTTCGGCGAGAGCGGTTATTACATGCCCGCTTCAGTACAAGGGACGCCTCTTGAACCTATATATTCGCAAGGCGCTAATTTCTTACTTGAACAATATAAATTCTTCTCGGCTCGTGGCTTTGAATGGCTTGTTAAAAACACGCCAAGGCCAGCGGACATGAAGCAGGATAATTACGAGCGCACGCTTAAAGCCCGGGCATTTGATGTCGCCCGTTATTGGCTTTTCAACGGCATGCTTACCAGTGTCGGCCAAATCACCAGCGCAAGAACGCTTGAAGGACAGATTTCCCGTCTGATGTCTTCAGAATATCTTGAGCTTCAAGAGTTGGGGCAAAAAATGAAAGAGGCCTGCATTGGAAAACCGTTTTGCCCGGAAGGAAGGGATGAGCCACCAATCGCCCCTACGCTTGTGAAATATACAGCCCCAAATCCCTTTCAAATACATTTGAGAGATAATGTGCGCAGTGAGGCAAGGCGGCTCCTCTCGTGGGAACCCCAAGTAAAATCGGAGCGATATGTTAGGCTTGCTCCTTTCCTACGCCTGGAAGATGAAATTGTTTCAACCCTCCTTTATGAGGCCTCGCATCACCCGTATCATGAAATTATAAGTTTCGTGCATTCCATGGATAAAAAGGAGGAGGATAGAATAATTGGATTGGCGCTTTCGCATCGAGGAGATTACGATCCATTACCAAACGTATTTGCCGCGGGTTATAAAATACAGTTTGACATTGCGATGGATCGCGGTGGGGAACGCGACCTACACAGGCACAGGAATTGCATTCAAATCCACCAAGAACTTAGCACGGAGCGCGGCTGGGATGTCCCACCATTAGTTTCCGAAATGGGGCTTGCCGAAATTTACAATTCCGGCATGGCTCAAGCGGGTAAAACAGTCCGCGAACTAAGCCGAAAAGTCGGCGTAGACGCGAATTATCTTATTCCCTTCGGCTATCTCTCGGCAACGTTGTATAAAATGCATCTCGCCCAAGCGGCCTATCTAATTGAACTGCGTTCAAAGCCACAGGGCCACTTTTCGTACCGCGAGGTTGCCTGCCAGATGCATGACCAGTTAAAAGAACGGTTTCCGTTTTTAGATGGCTGTATCCGCGTAACGCCATTCAGCGACTCAAATCTGCTAGTACGATAAACAAAGCCCCCAACGGGCTTTTTTAATTACGTGAATTATGATAAATTTTTATTATGAACTACGAACCGACCATCGGGCTGGAAATCCACGTTGAACTGAAAACGAAAACCAAGATGTTTTGTGATTGCCTCAACGATCCTGACGAAAAACATCCCAATTTTAATGTATGCCCAACTTGCATGGGCCACCCCGGAACCTTACCCACAATCAACAAAGAAGCGGTAGAAAAACTGCTCAAGGTCGGCTTGGTTCTTAATTCTAAAGTCGCGGAATTCTCAAAATTTGACCGCAAGAACTATTTCTACCCCGACCTACCCAAGGGCTACCAGATTTCCCAATATGACCTCCCCTTATGCGGGGGCGGGGAATTAGAAATAGAAGGGGGAGGGAAAATAAACTTAGAGCGGATACACCTTGAGGAAGACACCGGAAGATTGCTACACCCCGAAGGCGAGAAATATACATTGGTTGATTTTAATCGTGCCGGCATTCCACTGATGGAACTTGTTACCAGGCCCGATTTGAAATCGGGCAAAGAGATAGAAAAATTCGCCAAAGAATTGCAACTGATTCTGCGTTATCTGGATGTATCTGATGCTGACATGGAAAAGGGGCAAATGAGAATAGAGGTCAATATATCTATTAAAAAGAAGGGCGCAAAGGAGCTAGGAACAAAAGTTGAAATTAAAAACATCAATTCTGTAAAAGCGGCTTCGGCGGCTACCGATTTTGAAATCAAAAGACAGACGGAAAAACTTGAAAAAGGCGAAAAGATAATACAGGAAACGCGGGGATGGGACGAAAACAAGGATGCGACGTTCAGTCAAAGGACTAAAGAGGGTTCGGCTGACTACCGCTATTTCCCGGAACCTGACTTGCCGCCGATGAAATTTAGCAAAGACGAGGTAGAAGAACTCCGCCTGGGCCTTCCTGAACTACCCGCACAAAGAAAAGAAAGGTTTAAAAAACAATACGGACTTACCAACGCCCAGGTTGAAATTTTCACCATCGCCAAAAATTTCGGCGACTATTACGAAAGCGTAGCAAGCGAACTGGATGCGGCAAGCATGGTAACCCATTTACAAAAAGGATACAAAGACATTCCTCCGGCAGAGAAGCATCTGCCAGCCAAACTGCACGCCCTTGCGGCTAATTACATGATCACGGAGTTCCCGCCCCTCCTGAATATGCAGGGTATGGAAATTAACGAGCTTGAGGGTATAAAAATCACGCCGGAATCGTTCGCCGAGTTGATGGTCATGATTTTTCATGAGGAATTATCATCAACAAATGCAAAACTCGTCCTGAAAGAAATAGCTGAAACCGGCCTGCATCCGAGCCAAATCGTCAAAGAAAAAAATCTCGGGCAGACCTCGGACATTGAGGAAATTGGCAGGGCCGCGGACGAGATTGTCACTAAAAATCCGAAAGCGGTGGAAGATTACAAAAAAGGCAAAGTTGAAACCATTAAGTTTTTAACCGGCCAAGTAATGGCTTTAACCCGCGGCAAGGCCAATCCACAGATCGTCAGCCAGTTACTCAAACAAAAATTGAGCGACTTTTAGGCTTTTAAAAAAGAAGTTACTAGTTTAAACGCCCTCTCTCTTCCACCGAAAATCCAATGAATATTTTTGTTCCTCTTGAACCAGGTCATTTGCCGTTTTGCGTAATGCCAAGTATTTTTGTTCATTAGCTCAACGGCTTCCGTCAAACTGATCTTACCCCTTAAATAATCGATAATTTCCCGATAGCCGATGGCGTCAAAGGCCTTGCAATCGAGGCCATATTTTTTTACCATTTTTTTCACTTCTTCAACTAGCCCTTCTCTAATCATCTGCTTTGTCCGCTTCGCGATTTTTCTTTTCAACAGTTCCGACGGAAAGTTAATTCCGATTTCCAAGGCATTGTAAAGCGGCTTGCCGGTTTTTCTCTGTTCCGAAAACTTTTTGCCGGAGGTCAGAGCTATTTCCAGCGCGCGGATAACACGGCGGGGATTCTTCGGGTCAACAATATAGGCGGCCTCCGGATCCAAGCCAACAAGCTTATTGAAAACAAAATCGAGCCCCTTTACGCTGATTTCTTTCTCCAATTGCACACGCAATTTTTTGTTTTCTTTCACCTTGGGAAACTCCAGATTTTTCACCACGGCGTCAATGTAAAGCCCCGTTCCGCCTACGAGTATCGGAATCTTGCCCGATTTTATGATTTTATTTATTGCCCTGATTGCATCTTTCTTGTATTGTCCCGCTGCATAGTCCTGATTCGGGTTTTTGATACCAATCAAATAATGCTTAACGGCAGCTAATTCTTTTTTGCCCGGCTTCGCCGTGCCGATATCCATCTCCCGATAAATCTGTCTCGAGTCGGCCGAAATGATTTCGCCGTTGAATTTTTTAGCGATTTTAACGGCCAAATCCGACTTCCCCGAAGCCGTCGGCCCGACAATAACGATAATTTGGTCTTTATTCATAAATAAAAAGCCTTTTTGAGCGGCTTTTTATTTCTACCTTAAAAATTATTTTTTATCAATAACTTCCTCCCTGATTTTTACAATAAATTCTTCGGTCTTCATCTGGCCCAAATCTCCTTGCCCCCGCTTGCGGACGGCAATTGCTCCGGCATCAATTTCTTTTTTCCCGATTACGGCGATATATGGAACTTTTTGCAATTCCGCTTCGCGGATTTTTTTGCCGATGGTTTCATTCTGATCGTAAAGCTCGAATCGGATATCCGCCTCTTTTAACTTATCGCAAAATTCAATGGCGTATTCCAGCTGGCTATCGGAAATCGGGGCCACAACAACCTGAACGGGGGAGAGCCATAGCGGAAAGGCGCCGGCATAATGCTCCAGTAAAATCATCATAAACCGCTCCGGCGAGCCAATTATCGCTCTATGTAACATAACGGGGGTTTTTTCTTTACCGTCCTTGTCTACATAGGTCAGACCGAATCTCTGGGGCATGACAAAATCGATCTGAACGGTTGAGAGCTGCCACTCCCTACCAAGAGCATCGGTCGCCATTAAATCCATCTTTGGCGCGTAAAAAGCCGCCTCTCCCGGAGCATCAAAATAATCAATTTTATTTCTCTGCATAATTTTTTCCGCCCATTCCTCAACTTTATCCCAAACTTTCGGCTCGCCAAGATATTTTTCGGGATGTTTTTTATCTCTCGTGGAAAGACAATACCTATATTTTAATCCAAAAGTCGCCATAACTTCTTTTATCATCGCCAAGGCCGCGTCCATCTCTTTATCTACCTGGTCTTCGCGGCAAAATATATGGCAATCGTCCTGCGAGAAAGACCTGACTCTTGCCAGACCATTCAATTCTCCTGGCTTTTCGTCGCGGTAAAGCATCGCAAAATCAGTGTAGCGAATCGGCAGGTCACGATAACTTCTCATCTGGCTGGCATAAATCTGGGTATGCTGGGGACAATTCATCGGTTTCAAATAAAACTCCTCCTCCGAATAGTTAGAAACAACGCGAAACATTCCGTCCTTATATTTATCGTAGTGGCCGGAAACTTTAAAAAGTTCGGCTTTAGCAATCTGCGGCGTCCAAACCTGCATATAACCGGCCTTTATCTGGAGCGATTCAATGTAGTCATTCAATGCCCTACGGATAAAAGCACCTTTTGGCGTATATAGAGGTAAGCCGCTGCCGATTAATTCAGAAAAAGTAAATAAGTCCAATTGCTTGCCCAATTTTCTGTGGTCTCTCTTTTGGGCCTCTTCAATCATGTTCAGATGCTCATCCAGTTCTTTTTTGGTTTCAAAAGCCACACCGTAAATCCGCGTGAGCATCTTGTTATTTTCACTGCCACGCCAATAGGCGCCGGCGACTGAAGTAAGTTTAAAAGCTTCGGGATCAATATTTTTGGCATTTTTCACATGACCGCCCCGGCAAAGGTCAACAAAATCACCGGATTTATATAGGGTCAGTTCTTGGCCGGTATATTCTTGAATTAGTTCCAGTTTATATGGATTACCGGCAAAAAGTTTCTTGGCTTCTTTTTCGGTTATTTCTACTCTTTCAAATTCGTCCCAAGTTTTCAGTATTTCCCGCATCTTATTTTCAATTTTCGGCAGGTCCTCTTCGGATATCGGCTCGGGGAATTCAAAGTCGTAATAAAACCCGTTTTCTATAACGGGACCGATGGTCGGTTTTGTATCCGGCCACAATTCCAAAGCCGCCGCCGCCAAAAGGTGGGCAAGGGAATGCCTGATATTTTCTATTTTTTCTTTCGCCACAATGAAATAATACCAAAATAAGCCATTTTCAACACTATTGACTTTGCCTATCAAATTATGCTATAATTAAGGTGTGGGTTGAGAACCTTCGGGAACTCAAATCCAGCCCACAAAGGCGGAACATATGGCAGAGCTCTCTAAAGAATCTGTCACCAAAATCCTGCGCTTTATCCTGCGGGAGAAGCTGCAAAATGCCACCAACCCAATACTTCAAAGCGTGTGCGAGATGGCCAAGCTGGTCTCGGGACACGTTGCGGAAACGGCTCAAAACCGCCTCGCTCTTCTGGAAATGGCTGAGGAGGAACTTCTTCGTATCCTCAAAGACCAGAAGGAACGGGCCGAGATGACACTAAAAGATCTGAGGAGTTGAGCCGGAGTAATTCAGGGCACCTTAAGTGGGCCCACGAGAACAAGAATCCGGTTTCACTCCCAGATCGCCACGGCCGCGCAGAGTATCGCGCGGTCTTTTTTATTTTTGATGTCAACCAACCGTCGCTATCGCCCTGACATCATCACACATCAATTTCGGTATCCCATCACGGTCACTCAATTTGCCGCGGATAACAAGTACGTTGTTTTCTTTGAACGCTTCGGGATTAGCTTCTAAAATATTGGGGAATGCCACAACTTCAATTTTTGCGCTCGTATCTTCAACCCAGGAAAAAATCATCGGCTTGCCGGTTTTGGTGAGCACTTTTTGAATTTTGGTTACTATGCCGCCGATTTTGACTTGGATATTGCTCCTGTTAACTGGCAGATCTTTTATTTTCACCAGCCCTTTTTCAAAATCTAGTTTCTGCTGATAATCCTTTAGCGGATGGTCGGAAATGAACAAGCCAAGCAATTCCTTTTCCCACATAAGCTTCTCGGCCCGCGTCGCCGAAACGGTTTCCGCTAAACGAAGTGGGGGAAGAGTAACGGCTGAATTTGGGCCACCAAACAAACTGATCTGCCCCGTTGTGCGGGCTTTTTGACTTTCCCGGGAATAATAAAGAAGCTGTTCAATGTTGGCCAGCAGCGCGGCTCTTTCCCCGAAAACATCCAAGGCGCCGCATCTTACCAAACTCTCCAGCGATTTCTTGTTCAAATCTTTGTTCTGAACCCTGGAAACAAAGTTTTCAACATCCTTGAACAACCCGCCGCTCTTGCGTTCATCAATAATCGCCTGAACAATATTTACACCGACATTCTTTATCGCCGCCAGTCCAAACCTGATCTTAGGCTTATCGGCAGAATTTATCACGGCGAAATTCTCCATACTTTCATTGATTTCAGGCGGAAGAACTCCTAGGCCCATTGATTGGCATTCCTCAATAAGGAAAGCAACGCGCTCTATTTCACTGGAGGCCGAATTCATAAGAGCCGCCATAAATTCCAGGGGGTAGTGGGCCTTAAGATACGCCGTCTGATAACTGATCATGGCATAGCATATGGCATGGCTTTTATTAAATCCGTAGCGGTCAAAAGGTTCAATTAACTGCCAAAATTTTTCGGCGACACTTTCGCTTACCCCGTTGTTTTTACAGCCCTGAATCAGTTTATCTTTTTGGTCGGCTAGCAGTTTCTTTATCTTTTTCCCAACCGCCTTTCGCAAAATATCGGCTTCGGACAAGGAAAACCCGGCAAGTGCCCGCGCCGCTGCCATTAATTGTTCCTGATAGATCATGACTCCATAAGTATTCGCCAGAACCGGCTCCAGTTTCGGGTGTAGATATTCAATCCTCTTTTTCCCGTGCTTGCGGGCGATGAATTCGGGTATAAGTTCTATCGGCCCCGGGCGGTAAAGGGCGATCATCACGGCAATGTCTTCAAAAATCGTTGGTTTTAATTCTTTAAAATAACGGCGCATGCCCGAACCCTCAAGCTGGAATATCCCGGTCGTTCTGGCTTCGCGAAGCAGTTTAAATGTTTCCTTGTCGTCAAGTGGAATTTCGTCAATATTAATTTTGACGCCGTGATTTTGCTCAACAAGCCGCAAGGCATCGCCTATTATCGTCAGGTTGGAAAGACCCAGAAAGTCCATTTTCAACAATCCTAAATCCTCAATCGCATGCATCTCGTATTGAGTTACGATATTATCCTCGCCGGTATCTTTCTGAAGTGGCACATACTCGGTCAGCGGCTGAGGCGTTATCACAACGGCACAGGCGTGGGTTGAGGAATGCCTGGCCACACCTTCTAATCGCATCCCGGCGTCAATCACAGTTTTTGCATCATTATTAGTATTGTAAAGCTGGCGAAGCTCTTCAACGTCATCAAGGCACTTTTTGAGAAAACCCAGTTTTTCGTTTTGATTAGGATTGAATGGAATTAACTTGGCAATACGATCGCAGAAATCATAAGAAAATCCCAGCGCCCGTCCGGCATCGCGGATGCCGCCCCGGGCGGCCATTGTGCCAAATGTAATAACTTGGGCAAAATGGTCATTGCCGTATTTTTCCCTCACATAATCAAAGACTTCGTCGCGCCTCGCATCATCAAAATCCAAGTCAATATCGGGCATACTGATGCGTTCCGGATTCAAAAACCTCTCAAAAAGCAAATCGTACTTGAGCGGGTCTACGTTCGTAATGTTCAAAAGATAGGAAACCAAGCTGCCTGCCGCCGAACCCCGCCCCGGACCTACGATAATGCCTTGGTTTTTGGCCCAATTGACGAGATCCTGAACAATCAGGAAATAGGAAGCAAAGCCGGTTTTTTTAATAACCCCCAACTCAAAGTCCAGTCGGGCAGCAATCGCGTCGCCGATGTTGGCACCATATCTTTTTGGCAACCCCTCATGGGCAAGTTTTTTTAGATAACCATCGGCATCATATCCAGCGGGCAGAGGAAATTCCGGCAATTTGGTTTTGCCGAGTTCAATTTCAACATTGCACCTCTCGGCAATTTTAACGGTATTTTCTATCGCTTCGGGAATGTCCTTGAAATTTTCAATCATCTTCTCCGGTGCGAGGAAAGAAAAATCATCGTTTCTTAAAGTGAGGCGGTCTTTGTCTTCCACTTGATTCCCTGTTTGAATGGCAAGCAGTACGTCATGGGCGCGGGCGTCCTCCGAGCGGGGATAGTGGGAATCCTGAGTGGCCACAAGAGGAATATCAAGTTCCTTGGAAAATTCCAGAAGCTTTTTATTTAAAATTGCTTGTTCTTCCAAATGTGGGTGGTGCTGGAGCTCTAAATAAAAATTGCCCTTGCCAAAAATGTTCTGATACTCAAGGGCAAGTTTTTTTGCCCTCTCGTCGTTATTGGAAAGAATGGCGCGGGAGATTTCCCCGCCCAAACAGCCGGACAATCCGATAAGGCCCTCGGAGTGCTGTTTTAAAAGCTCCCTATCTATTCTTGGTTTATAATAAAACCCCTCCAGGTGAGCGGCTGTTACTAATTTTATGAGATTTTTGTAGCCGGTGTTGTTTTCTGCAAGCAAAACGAGGTGATAAAAATTTTTTCCGTTGGTATTGGGCCTCTTGTCGTGCATATTTTCGGTAATATACACCTCACAACCAATGATCGGTTTAATGCCGGCTTTTTTTGCCTTCTGATAAAATTCAACGACGCCGTACATAGCGCCGTGGTCGGTAATTGCCGCCGCATCCATACCCAATTCCTTGGTTCTTTCCACCAATTCGTCCACCCTGGTCAATCCATCAAGTAGTGAGTAGTGAGTGTGGGTGTGTAGATGGACGAATTTCATACTCTTAATTTTACTCTCCGCTTCAAATAGCAACAACCCCGATTTTTTGTGGATAACTAAGGAAAAAATTGACACAAAAATTCATCTGTGATAATATAAAGCGAGTTATTTTGAAAGTTTGGAGAGGATAAATGCTGACAAAAACCCAAATAGCGCGTATCCAGGGGCGGTTTCGTATTCCCGTTGATGCGTTTTGTCCTGGTCATTATTGGATTATATCAATAGACCGCGAGTCCTTGATACCAACCGACCAAGAACTGGCTCAACTTTCCAGTTATCGCGAATTCGTTGTTTTAAAAACATACAGAGAGACATACGGACGGCAAATTCTTAAAATGCCCCTGCCTTTCGTCCCCGGGCACAATACTGCTATTTTCCGAAAGGGCGCGCCGCTTAATCCCGAAGACAATGGGTGGTTTCTTCGCAAATCAACGTGGAGAGAAGGCCCCTTATACATACCGAACGTTGCCGGAAAGGACTATTGCGTTCATACTTTGGTAGAGATAATCGATAGATATGAGGATATAATCCCGGAAAAATGGGAAAGATGGAAACTTGATCATCCTAAGATTTTTCCAAAATAACAACAGCCCGCCCTGCGGGCTTTCTTATTGCAAAATTCAAAAAAGTAATGTAAGCTCATAAATTATGGGTGTTCCTCGGGCGCATTCAACGCGCGCACAAAAAGGAAGAAGGAGAAGCCATTTGGCCCTGCACAAAGTCGGGCTTGTTTCATGTGGCCATTGTCATAAGCTGATATTGCCCCATGCGGTTTGTAAGTATTGCGGCTTTTACAACGGCAGAGAAGTTATTAATGTCATTGCCCGGGAGTTGAAAAAGAAAGAAAAGCATCAGCATAAATCAAAATAAATTATTATGGCTTCAAGGCATCTTTCAAGAAGTGTGGCTATGCAATCGCTTTACGAGTGGGATTTTAAAGGCAAGAAAAAAGATAAACTGCAAGCAACCATAGAGCACAACGTCGAAGAGTTCGCGCCTGGCGTAGAAGACCCAAAATTTATCTACGACTTGGTTAATAACGCGATTGAGAAGATAGAAGAAATAGACAAGATTATAGAAAAAGCCGCGCCCCAGTGGCCCATTGACCAAATTGCGATGGTGGATAGGGCGGTATTGCGCCTGGGCATATACGAACTGCTTTTTGGGAACCGCGAGGAGGTTCCGCCCAAAGTCGCCATAAACGAAGCAATAGAGCTGGCAAAGACATTTGGCGGCGATGCCTCCGGCAAGTTCGTCAACGGGGTTCTCGGTACTATCTACCGGGAAATAGGAGAGCCGGGCAAAGATGACACGCCCAAAGCCAAGGAGAAAGAACAAGCCGAGGAAACTGAAAAAATAATTAATTTCTAATTCCTAATATCTAATTTCTAAATAAGCCCCGGGTCCCAATTGGGACATTAGACGTTGAGTCATTGTTTAGAAATTAGTAATTAGAAATTGGTCATTATAAAATGACGGATATTTCTGAACTAGAGAAAAAAATAGGAGTAAATTTTAAAGACAAAAATCTTCTACTCCAGTCATTGACTCACCGCTCTTACTTAAACGAAAATCCTAAATGGCATCTTGACCACAATGAACGTCTGGAATTTTTGGGAGACGCGGTTTTGGAATTAGTGGTTACTGAATATCTGTATAATAAATACCCAAATCCTGAAGGTGAACTAACTAACTGGCGTGCAGCACTGGTAAACGCCATTATGATGGCCAAGGTCTCGGCCAAAATTGACCTGAATGAATATCTTCTATTGTCCCGCGGGGAATCAAAGGACATCGGCCGTGCCCGTCAGTATATTCTTGCGAATGCTCTAGAGGCAGTTATTGGCGCGATTTATTTAGACCGAGGATACGAAACCGCCAGCGATTTCATTTCACGTTTTATCATTGAGGAGCTGCCTGAAATTATAGAAAGCGGGGCCTATAAAGATTATAAGAGCCGGTTTCAGGAAGAAGCCCAAGACCGCGTCGGTATTACTCCGACTTACGAAGTATTAAAAGAGTGGGGGCCGGACCATGCTAAGCATTTCAACATCGGCGTATTTCTGGAAAAAGAACTGGCCGGCGAGGGTGAAGGGCCGTCCAAACAAGACGCCCAGCAAGAGGCGGCTAAAGATGCATTGGAGAAAAAGGGGTGGTAACACCACGATCTACTTATTTTTATACAAGAAAAAAACCGTCAGAGTTGACGGTTGCCTCGCATTATGGGCGCAGGAACTTTCCATTTGTAAACCTCTCTAATCTCTTCGCCGACCCCATCAACTTCCGTTAACCGTCGAGCGTGTACGGTCCTGCCCGGAGTTCCTATAAGTTTTGGGTACGGGTTAAGAATTTGCGGTACCAACATATGCACCATACCATCATTGTGAGCCTCAAAAGGCTGAGATATTGGAACCTCCTTGCGTTCTCCGACCCATACACCGCACGCCAAAGGGCGCGGATGGAAAACTGCAACGTAATCTAGTTTATACCTCGCCATACTACACCCTCTCTCTATTTTCTAATTATTAAAGAAGTGATTGATATTTTAGCAAGCTGCCGATTTCTGTCAATGACTCCTTGATTCAATTAAAATAAAATGTTATCATCGGCGCAATGCTAAAAATACGGTTACAAAGAACGGGTAAGCGCGGGCAGGCGTATTTTCGCGTCGTGGTCTTAGAACACACTACAAAGCCGAAGGGTAAATACCTAGAGTTTTTGGGCTCTTATGACCCGCATAAAAACGAAATTTCCGTAAAAGCGGATAGGGTAAAGTACTGGCTCTCTATGGGGGCTCAGCTGTCAGAAACGGCTAATAATCTCCTTGTTGGCAGGGGCGTAATTGAAGGCGAAAAAGTGAAAGCTTGGAAACCAAAGAAGAAAAAGAAAGAAAAAGAGGCGGCTCAAGTGAAGACCGCGCCGGCGGAAAAACCACAGACAGAAGAAGCCACGGTATCGAAGGAAAACGGGGGAGAGAGCAAGCCCGCTAAAATCGCCGAAGAGGCCGCTCCCGCACCAGCCGAAGAAGCTAAGACGGAACAGGAATCAGCCCAGCCCACGCCATAGATCACCAATTTATCCATTTGACACTAGACAACAGTTTTGCTAGAATAAAACAAAGGTCGAGGTCACTAACAACAGGAAAAAGTGAGTTTCGTCTGACAGAATACCGAAAGGATTGTAAGAAGAAATTCATTTTTGCTGTAACATAGAATGGCGAATTACGCAGACAGGGAATTTGTTGAATATCTTATTAAACAAATAGTCAACAAGCCCGATAGTGTAGAAGTTACGAGGAGAACCGATGAGATGGGAGTCCTGCTTGAGGTCAAGGTGGACCCGGAAGATATGGGTTTACTGATCGGCCGAGCCGGCTCAACCGCCAAAGCGATCAGGACTTTAGCCAGAATCGTCGGCATGAGAAACAACGCCCGCGTTAACTTGAGAATTGTAGAACCAGAAGGCAGCACCCATCAACCAACGAACAAGGACGAAAAGACCAAAAACGTGGACGACGTTGTGAACGACCTCGGAATGTAAACTTTAAAAATCAAAGAACAAATAAAACCCCTTTCGGGGTTTTATTTGTTGACAAAATGAAACTTTATGATAAAGTCGGGAAAGCACATTGAAAACAAGAGGTTATATGAAGGTCACCTTGATCTGTCCGAAACCAACGAACATGAATTTGAACTCGGTCCCAATTTTCAACTTCCCCAATCAAGCGATCTATTTACTTGCATCAATCACCCCACTGAATTGGGATGTGGAAATTATTGACGAAAATAGAACGCCGATTGATTTTGAAACTGAAACAGATCTAGTCGCTCTTACTGCTTTATCTGCTTCAGCTCCAAGGGCATATGAGATTGCGGCCAAATTTAAAATGCGAGGTATTCCAATAATCATGGGCGGGATACACGCGACTGTGATACCAGATGAAGCAGCCGAGCATGTTGATTCGGTAGTCATTGGCGAAGCCGACGAAATCTGGCCACAAATTTTAAACGATTTTGAACAAGGCCGTTTGCAAAGAGTGTATAAGCCACAGCTACCTCGCAGTTTAGACATCCAAGAGACCAGAGAAATTACAAAAACACATAGGGTTAATTTTATTAATTGGCTACCTCTATCTTTAAAAGTAACCTTCATGCAGGTAGGCAGAGGGTGCCCCAATAACTGCGAATTTTGCTCAGTGACAAAAATTAGTGGTCGCACGCTAAGAACAAAAAGTATCCCTTATATAATTGACAAAATTAAAGAGGAGATAGCGAAGGGCACAGATTTCTTCTTTTTTTACGATGACAATATTATTGTTAATAAAAAATTTGCCAAAGAATTATTCCGCGCTATTAAACCACTAAATATAAAATGGATGTCGCAAGCCGATATAAAAATTGCCGACGAAGACATTTTAGATTTAGCAGTTGAGGCGGGTATGGCCGGAATTCTTCTTGGCCTAGAATCTATTAGCGAAAACACACTTGGCGATGGAGTTGGTAGGGTGAAGCAACGAATGAGGCCGAATTATGAAAATGCTATAAAAAGATTGCATGATCACAATGTAAATGTAATGGGCGCACTAATATTCGGCTTTGACCACGAGAGCGAAGACTCCTATGCTGAAACCGTGGAGTGGGCAATCCAAAATAAATTAGACATCGGACAATTTACCGTCCTTACTCCACTCCCCGGCACGGATCTTTCTGAAAGAATGAAAAGGGAAGGCAGGATTACCACGCTTAATTGGACCGATTATGATTGTACGCATGATGTTGTGCAGCGTGAAAAAACTAGAACTAAAAACTTGGACTTGATAGTGAGAATGGCTTTCAGAAAATTTTATTCATATGGAGCACAGTTAAGGAGATTTAGGCTCCCAAAAAATTTGTTTGATCTAGCTATCCGACTGACCAATATGCGACTAAGAACCGTTTCCCAATCATTTTAAGACTTACTTTTATAAGTCTTTTTATTTATTACGTGGTTGCCATGTTATGGAAAATGATGTATAGTACATCGAATGCGTTTTGACATTATAACAATTTTCCCCAACTTTTTTAAGAGTTTTTTAAACGAAGCTTTGATTGCGCGTGCCCAAAAAAAGAAATTAATAACAATCCGCAGCCACAATTTGAGAGATTGGACCGATGACAACCATAAAACCGTGGATGGTAAACCCTATGGCGGAGGCGCCGGAATGGTTTTGATGGCAGAACCGATAATGAAAGCCGTAAAAAACATAAAAAGAAAATCTAAAGCCAAAAAAATAAAGACGGTGGTTTTTTCGCCGAAGGGTAAAAAATTCAATCAAGCCATGGCCAGAAAATTTTCAAAGCTGGACCAAATAATAATGATATGCGGCCGCTACGAAGGGATAGATGAAAGGGTGGCAAAACATATTGCCGATGAAGAAATATCAATAGGAGATTATGTTTTATTCGGCGGCGAGGTGCCGGCTATGGTAATTATGGAAGCCATAACGCGTCTCCTGCCGGGAGCTATCGGCAAACAAGAGTCATTAAAAGATGAGTCCTTTAATGAGGCGGGAATAATGGGACAAAAACAACTTTCAAAATTAATTGAATATCCTCACTATACAAGACCGGCGATTGTAAAAATAAACGGTAAAGCCAGAGGAGTGCCCAAAGTCTTATTGTCCGGCAATCATAAAAAAATAGAAGAATGGCGCAAAAAACATGCCGGACAAAAGCACTAGTTGAATCCGGCAAAATTTTGTGGCATCATTGTACTTATAAATATGGCATTCTTAGAATTTATTAAAAGTTCAACCCTGCCGGAAAAAGACAAGGAATTTTGGGTTTTAATCTTGACAACTTTAACCGAAGATCAAATTAAAATTTTTGAAGATTTCACGGAAGGAAAGGAGGAAAATCTAAAAGTTTTAACTGAAAATATCAAAGCCAAGGAACAGGCATTTAGAAATTCCGATGAAAATGCGCTTGAAAAAATAATTAGTAACGAACAATAACATGCTTGAGAATTTTTTTAGAAAACCAAAAGCAGAAAAAGAAAAAAATCCTGAACGAGTAATAGAGCTTGGAACGAAAGTTTTGCAAAAAGAAGAGAATTCAGAGATTGGGCCCAAGAGGAACGGTGGCTATATGCTGTGCACCGTTTTAGCAATGGCTCTGGCAATGGGCATGACGGCCGGTAAGGCAGAGGCCCAAGTAAGGGGAGTGGGGCCGCAGGGACACGGCTTTGGCGGGCAGATAGCCAGTGAGATTTTTCATCAGGGCGTGTTTGAAGTCGGAAGCGTCCTAAATAGAACGCAAAACGCGAAACAGGATAGGATTGAGCATGAATATGTGGCTCGGCTAACTCAGTTAGGAAACGCAATGAGGCAACTTGATAATCAATACAGCAACCAAAGAGATAGCCTGACGAGACAAGGCGGCGACTCCGCAGATTTGAAAAAACTGGAGGATAGATATAGAACAGAAAAGACACAATTAATACAAACCGAGAATGACCTGAAAGGGGAATACCACAAACAAACTAGGAATACCGGTATAAAAAGGGCGCTAACCGAGACTGTAGTCCAAGGCGCAAGAGGCTGGTAATAAGGGGGCTTGACTTCCCCATTTGGAGGAATATAATCAAGGATATTAAAATGAAGTAAAAACCTTACAACTTTCTGTGTTTTTACACACTCGGGATTGTCCTTTGACCATAATTCAGGACAATCCCGAGTGTTATTGTCAGGACATTAAAAATTAAATACGAACGATAAGAATACGTGATTTCTTATCGTTAACCAGATCTAAATAGCTTGTGATTTTTTCACAATCTATTCCTAAGAGAAAATTTTTACCCTTGCCATTTACGGCAAGGAGAGCAAGATTAACTCTTTTTTATGAGAGTTTGATCCTGGCTCAGGATGAACGCTGGCGGCGTGGATAAGGCATGCAAGTCGAACGATACGATTTCCGCAAGGAAATCATATAGTGGCGAACGAGTTAGTAACACCTTGGTACGTAACCTAAAGTCGGGCACAACCCCGCGAAAGCGGAGCTAATTCCCGATAGTATGGCAACATTAAAGTCGCAAGACGCTTTAGGAGCGGCCTAGGTCCTATCAGCTTGTTGGTGAGGTAATGGCTCACCAAGGCTACGACGGGTAGGGGGCGTGAGAGCGTGTTCCCCAACGACGAGACTGAGACACGGCTCGTACACCTACGGGTGGCAGCAGTCGAGAATATTCGACAATGGGCGAAAGCCTGATCGAGCGACGCCGCGTGCAGGAAGAAGGCCCTCGGGTTGTAAACTGCTTTTGCGTGGGAAGAATTTTGACGGTACCACGAGAATAAGGGGTTGCAAACTCTGTGCCAGCAGCAGCGGTAATACAGAGACCCCAAGCGTTATCCGGAATTACTGGGCGTAAAGCGCAAGTAGTCGGTTTTTGTAGTCCAACGTTAAATCTCACGGCTTAACTGTGAGACCGCGCTGGAAACGCAAGAACTAGAGCATGTCAGAGGTAAGCGGAACGTGCGGTGTAGCGGTGAAATGCATTGATATCGCACGGAACACCAAAAGCGAAGGCAGCTTGCTGGGGCTTTGCTGACGATCAGTTGCGAAAGCGTGGGCAGAAAAAAGGATTAGATACCCTTGTATTCCACGCCCTAAACGATGCAGACTAGCTATCGGGAGCATCGACCCTCTCGGTGGCGCAGCTAACGCATTAAGTCTGCCGCCTGGGAAGTACGGCCGCAAGGCTAAAACTCAAAGGAATAGGCGGGAGCTCGCACAAGCGGTGGATCATGTGGTTCAATTCGACACAGAGCGAAAAACCTCACCAAGGCTTGAAATGCTAGTGAAAACTCCGGGAAACCGGAGCCCCCGCAAGGCACTAGCACAGGTGCTGCACGGCTGTCGTCAGCTCGTCAGGTGACTGGTTCCCTTCAGTGGGGAAACGAGCGCAACCCCTGTTGCCTGTTACAAGTGTCAGGCGAGACTGCCAGGGTTGACCTGGAGGAAGGCGGGGACGACGTCAAGTCAGCGTGGCCCTCTGATGCCTTGGGCTACACACATGATACAATGGGGAGTAACAATGGGTTGCCAAGCCGCGAGGCGGAGCTAATCCCATCAAACCTCCCCTCAATTCGGATTGGAGGCTGAAACTTGCCTCCATGAAGCCGGAATCGCTAGTAATCGCAGATCAGCACGCTGCGGTGAATACGTTCTCGAGCTTTGCACTCACCGCCCGTCAAGTCAGGGGAGCCGGGAATACCCGAAGGTCCATTTTTATTAGTGGAACCACGGTAGGCTCGGTAACAAGGACTAAGTCGTAACAAGGCACGGGTAGCGGAAGCTGCTCGTGGATCACCTCCTTTCTAAATTCAATTCCGCCAACCGGTGGATGAATTTAGAAATAAGTGTCGTTATAAATTATCAGTTGTTTGCCGGCAGATTGTTGGTAGACGCGCGGTATTAGAGGCCGGTTAATGTGCCTTTGATACTGCGTAAAACTTTTTAATTTATGGTCATCCGTTTTGACCGATTCAAACGGCGTTTAAGGCAAGGAGTCGAAAACCTTCCATCTGGTTAACGATAAGAGATCATACAATCTAAAACCCGCCTCTCGGCGGGTTTTAGATTGAGATTAAAAATTCTAACCTCTTCTAGCAATTGCTTTTGATAATTGCTCCTTTGCGGTCTCGTGGGCTTTTTCGCTTTCGGTTAGCTCGTTCTCAAGTTTTCTTATTTCAGCAGAATCTCCATCGCCTTTCTCTTTGTGCGCATCCAGATATTGCTTCAGCGCGTTTTCGGCGTTTGTATGCCTTTGTTCATATGCACGAAGATTAGCTGCAGACGCTTCTACCCAATCAGCGGCCTCTTTTGACGAAACTTCAGGTTTTGGCATTTCTCCAAATCCCATAAAACACCTCCTTTCCTAAACCCCAGACGAGACCTTGTCTCATGGGGTCGGGCGACCAATTCACTTTGTGAATTGGTTTAGCCAAAAAATTATTTTATTTGATAAGTTATCGTTACATCAACGGTTATCTCATTTTCACCTGATGGCACCGAGGGGACAACGCCGCCACCGCCGCCAACGCCCATTCCTTTCATTGCCGATTCATACATCGGCACCGGATAACCTGCCACTCCTTCTGAAAAATTAATTATCCTGCCAAGCTTAATGCCAAGCTGATTTTTAAGCACATTTGCTTTATCTTTGGCGTCATTGATGGCCAATTCCCGCGCTTGTTCTTTCAGTTTTTCCGGCTCATCTATTTCAAAACTTAAATTTCCCACCTGATTGGCCCCGGCTGTAACAACACCGTCCAATATAGAGCTGACGCTTCCCAAATCCCTTATCTTGACCTCCATCGTTTGGTTAACTTGATATCCTTTTATCGTGGGAACTCCGTTTCTAGGATATTCATATTGAGGATAAATATTGTAGGAGGTTGTCTTAATATCCTTATCTTCTATTTTTTGTTTTTTCAAAAAATCGGTAACTTTGTTTGATTTCTCCGAGTTAGCATCCTGGGCCGCTTTTGAGGTAGCGGCTTCGGTAACGATTGAGAAATCAATTACCGCCACATCCGGTTTCGCCAAAACCTTGCCCTCGCCCGAAAACGAAACGGTATTGGTCGTGGCGACGGTGTTTAGTTTTTGATTGATACTAACCACAACAAAAATTGCAGATACCACTAAGAGACCAATTAACACTCTTAAGGCCGTGAGAAGAGTTGTGTCCTGTATGTTTTTCATATTTTTAAAAAATTATTTAATTAAACTTAAATTTTAGCAAAATTAAAAAGTATTGACACCCATGGTTGAATTAACTTGCTTTAGGTCAAACGGCGGTACGGAGTGAAAATCTAAAATAGTAATATTATCGGCTTTGTCCCTTACGGCAACAATTATTACGTTGTGATTTTCCAAAATATATTTTATCCTTATGGTCTGTATCTCGCCTAAAGTATTGAGACCTCTTTTATCTAAAGTTTTTCTGGCATTGTTTATTAAATAATCCACGAACTCAACGGGAAATTTTACATCCGTTTCATTGTTAATCCTTGCTTCACTCACATCGTCGTTGCGAAGCACGTAATCCCTGTTTTCTTCCTGCCATTCCTCTATAAAACCGGGGGTGCTTTTGCCCCTTTCTCTCTTTTTAGCCCTAAGATAACCTGCCTCCTGACCTATCGGCACATGTGCTCCCTTTGGCTCCTGTGTTAAGCCCAATCTTTCTCTTTCCTTTGCCTCATACCAAGTATCCCCTTCGATTCTCTCAAGAGTTTGAGCTAATTCTTTGGGAGAGATTTTCTTTTTCTCCATAACTACTATAATATCATCGTGAGCCAAAAATGGCAAGAAATCTATCTAATCTTACACAATATCCGGAGCGCCTATAATGTCGGCTCTATTTTCAGGACGGCCGATGCGGCTGGTATAGAAAAAATCTATGTGTGCGGTTATTCGCCGATTCCTAACGACAAAAAGGTTGCTAAAACCGCTCTAGGCGCTGAAAAATCCGTTCCGTGGAAGTATTGCAAACAAACGTGGCGGCTATTGGAAAAATTAAAAAAAGAGGGTGTACAAATTGTGGCCCTTGAGCAGACAAAAAAGTCAGTTGATTACCGACGATTTAGACCAAGATTTCCGACGGCTTTAGCGGTAGGCAATGAGGTTAGGGGATTGAGCAAAAAGATTTTAAAATATGCGGATAAAATAATCGCTATACCTATGTATGGTAAAAAGGAGAGTTTGAATGTGGCAGTCGCGGCCGGGATTGCTGTTTTTAAAATAATTGAACAAAAAAAACCGCGTCAAGCGCGGTTAAGACAGTAAAAAGAAAAGTGCGGACGGAATCATAGGAATCAGGGTTTCAAGTCTCTGGCCAGCACGTGCTGAATCTGCGCAGGACTAAGGAAAATTCCAGATTTTACGGGCTCCGCCTTTTTGTTAAAAGAAAAGTAGAAATTCACGGCTTGCCCTTCGCCCCACAATCCCAATCTTTGCAAAATCCTGTCCCAGGTATAATGCTCTAAGCAGAAGGAGGAAATAAAAGCATTCTCGTCGGTTGAAATTATACTTATAATCTTAGCCAGATATTGCCGGGAAAATATTTCCTCGCCAATCATGGCCTCGGCTATTTTTTGGGCAATTTCCAAGCTTTGGGCAGAAATGACCCTTCCAATTACCCCGCCCTCTCTGTAATTTCGGCTGCTGATTTTTACTTCAAGCTCAAACACTATTTTGAAGTTCCGCATTTTCGCCCCCTAATTTTCAAACTACAAGGATGATATGAAATTACCACATAAAACCTTGGAACGCAAATTGTTTAATGATGGCTATCGCTCCGTTATTGGTATAGATGAAGTAGGGATGGGCTGTTTGGCCGGGCCAGTGGTTGTATGCGCCGTTTTGTTCGGCAAAAAGTTTTTTAAGAAAACGCACAAAAAACTGCATTGGCTAAGGGACTCAAAGCTTCTCTCGCCGCACCAGAGGGAAAAATTCGTTTCCGAATTGCTGAAAGAAAAAGGATTAAAATTCCAAACCGCCCGCTGTCTCCCCAAAACAATAGACAAAATTAATATCTACCGAGCCGCGCGGCTGGCAATGCGAAGAGTGGTCAATAAGCTAAGAGCCGAAAACTCCAAGATGAAAACTGTCGTGTTGGTTGATGGAAAAACGAAAATTACCGGTTTAAAAATTCCGCAGATCGCAGTCGTCAAAGGCGACCGTAAGGTTTTTTCCATCGCCTGCGCGTCAATTATCGCAAAGGTCACGCGCGACAAGATGATGAAAAAATACGCCAAAAAATACCCGAATTACGGTTTTGAAAAACACAAGGGCTACGGGACGAAGCTTCATCAAGCGCAATTAGCCGTTTTGGGGCCTTGCAAGCTCCACAGAAGGTCTTTTGCGCCGGTGGCAAAACTATTGTAAAATACCATTATGGACAAAATTAAAATAGCAATTAACGGTTTCGGTAGAATTGGGCGGATATTTTTCCGCCAAGCTTTTGGTAATCCAAAATTGGACTTCGTCGCCATCAACGACCTAGGTTCACCGGAAAATCTTGCCTATTTGCTCAAATATGACAGCGTTTATGGCCCTTACGAAAAAAGTGTTGAGGTTAAAAACGGCAAATTAATCGTGGACAGGGAACGCGAGATACCCGTGCTTTCCGAAAAAGACCCGGCAAAACTTCCGTGGAAAGACCTTGGGGTTGATGTTGTTATTGAATCAACCGGCATTTTTGAATCCCGTGACAAAGCAAAGGCGCACCTTGATGCCGGGGCAAAGAGAGTAGTTATCACAGCACCGGCGAAGGACGATACAACGCCAACCGCGACTCCGAATGTAGGCGAAGAATTTCTAAAGTCCGATAAAATCACTTCCAACGCTTCCTGCACCACCAATGCCATAACTCCAATAATGGCGGTAATGATGAAGACGCCGGGGATTAAAAAAGCGGTACTGAATACGGTTCATGGTTACACGGCAACGCAGGGCTTGGTTGACGGCCCTGACCGCAAGAATGATTTCAGACGCGGAAGGGCAGCGGCACAAAACATCGCTCCCTCTTCCACCGGCGCGGCACTGGCGGCAACTAAAGCTGTGCCGGAACTCGTCGGCAAATTTGACGGTATTGCTTTGCGCATACCGTTAATTTGCGGCTCAATTGCTGATTTCACTTTTATTGCCGCTAAACCTACTTCTGTTGAAGAAATCAACGATATTTTCAAAAAGGCGGCGGCCCAAGAAGAATGGAAGGGGATTTTGGCAATTACCGAGGAACCGCTTGTTTCAACGGACATTCTTCGCAATCCCCATGGTTCAATCGTTGACCTAACAATGACAAGAGTAATAGATGGTGACTTAGTAAAGGTCCTCGCTTGGTACGACAATGAGTGGGGATACGGAGCAATGCTATTGAAACATGTATTGGCTGTGGCTCAATTACTTTAAACAGAATGTCCGAATATATCCACGACGAAAAAATAAAGGAGCTGGAAGAAAAGGCCAACCAGATACGTCAATCAATAATTGAAATGCTGGTTGCCGCCGGTTCCGGCCACACAGCCGGTCCTATGGGCATGGCTGATATTTTTACGGCCTTTTATTTTCATATTTTAAATCACGATCCTAAAAATCCGGAGTGGCCGGAGCGTGATCGGCTTATTCTTTCCAACGGCCACATTTGCCCAGTCCGCTATGCCGCCATGGCCCACGCGGGATATTTTCCGATTGAGGAATTAAAAACTCTGCGCAAATTCGGCTCACGCCTACAGGGCCATCCCGAAAGAGAAAGATTACCCGGTTTAGAAACATCCTCCGGCCCGCTCGGTTCCGGTTTGGGCGAGGCCTGCGGCATTGCTTATGCAGCCCGAATGGATAGCAATAAATTCAGAGTTTATTGCACCATGGGCGACGGGGAGCTGGATTCCGGCAATATTTGGGAGTCAGTAATGTTCGCCGGCAAATACAAACTCAACAACCTCACTGGCATTATTGACCGCAACAATATCCAAATTGACGGCATGACCGAGAATGTTATGCCTCTTGAGCCGCTGAAGGAAAAATTTGAAGCGTTCAATTGGCATGTGCTTGAAGTTGATGGCCATAATATTGAACAATTTGTGGACGCTTGCGAGGAAGCTAAGGCAATTTATGAAAAGCCGACAATGATTATAGCCCATACTATTGCCGGTAAAGGTATCCCCGAAATTGAGTTTGATTACAAATGGCACGGCAAATCGCCCAAACCCGAAGAAGCCCAAAAATTTTTGGCTGAATTAAGAACTTTGGGCGGAAAAATACAAAGCGAGCACCAATAATATAAAGCGTCGGAAATTTTATAATCATGATGAACCCAGAGGCAAAGTTAGCAGAAAATTTATTGGATAAATCAAAGTTGGAAATGGTGCCGACAAGAATGGGTTTTGGCAAGGGATTGGTTGAGGCAGGGGATAAAGATAAGCGAGTAATGGCTTTATGCTGCGACCTGACCGAATCCACCCAGGTTCATCTTTTTGCTCAGAAATATCCCGACAGATACATTGAGATCGGCATCGCCGAACAAAATATGGTTTGCGTCGCCGCCGGCTTGGCTCTTCAGGGCAAGATTCCTTTTGTTACCTCTTACGCAACTTTCGGTCCGGGCCGCAACAATGAGCAGATAAGAACGGCGGTATGCATCAGTAATTTGCCGGTAAAGATCGGCGGGATGCATGCCGGCGTTTCTGTCGGTCCGGACGGCATGACTCATCAGGCGCTTGAAGATATCGCTTTAATGAGAGTTCTACCGCGAATGATAGTTATTGTACCCTGCGACGCCCTAGAATCGCAAAAGGCAACTTTGGCCGCCGCTTTCAACAACCAGCCGACGTATTTGCGATTCGGCAGGGAGAAAACCCCGGTTTTTACCGCGGCTGATACGCCTTTTGAAATCGGCAAAGCGCTGATTCTGCGAGATGGAAAAGATGTTGCAATCGTCGGGTGCGGTACATTGCTTTATAACTCTCTGCTTGCCGCCGAGGAATTATCAAAAGAAGGAATTGAATGCATGGTCATAAACTCGCACACCGTTAAACCGCTTGACGAAAAAGTTATCATTGAAGCGGCTCAAAAAACCGGTGCGGTTGTCAGCGTTGAAGAGCACCAGGTTGCCGGGGGCCTCGGTTCGGCAATTGCCGAGTGCTTGGCAAAAAATCATCCCGTCCCGCAGGAATTCATAGGCGCCCAAGACCGTTTCGGCGAATCCGGTCAGCCCGACGAACTTATTGAAGCTATGGGGATGGGGGTTAACTCCATAAAAGAAGCGGTGAAGAAAGTTATTTCAAGGAAAGCAGGGATAGACAAATGAGATTTCTTTATATATGATAAAGCCGTTATAAATAGAGAGGCTTGCTTGGGTTTAGCTTCATCCTATCAGGTACCCCGACCAGTGGTATAATATACGGTGGCGAATTAAAAATTAAAAAATATAACAAAATGAAAACAAAACTTTTTGTATTGATTGGGTTGTTGGCTATTATTCTAATAAGTTTTTTTGTTGGTAATATCCCTGCGCAAGCGACCATTCCGTACACGCCAACCGCGGCTGAACAGGTGGTTTTAACCAAGAATGCCTTGATACGCAGCTTTACAAACAGTCTGGCGGATGCAATTCGTAATCTAGGTTACACTCCAATCATAGAAGACCGGGTTATCGCGTCAGTTCCTATGAATGACATAAGCCTTTCCAGCCGAGTGCCAAATGTGTGGTACATAATAAAAATAGCTCAATTTCCTGATTGGCCGGGAGAAGAAATTAACTATAATCAAACCCTAACGGATCCTAATAATTTCGCGGGCTATGCCACTCATATTATAGCCACAGCACCGTCGGAATCTTGGTGCCCGGGAACAAGACCGGATAATAGTCAGGTAGTTCACTGTATTGGCCTTGGGTGTGAAATGACAACTGCTCCCGGTGGAATATCTCTTGGCTCTACACCAGTCGTCTCCGGTTCCGGAACTCTAGCTCAATTTTTCCAAGCTCTGGAATACCTTCCGGCAGAATATTCAGATATGGTGGCGAAATTTCATACATTGTTTGATGGTTGGACGCCAGGTATGCCTTATCCCGGCGCTTCCTCTTATACTCCTCTAACCAGAAGCATGAACGCTGCCGAAATCACCCAATTTTTCAGAGACAATTCTGGCTATGTCAACCCTTATCTCATTTTCACCTCCGGCGGAGTTTTTGGAGACCCTGCCAATTGGACATATCAACAGCATTATTGGTATGACCAAGCTTATCAATCAAATACCGGCCAACAATGCCCGGGCAGTTATTGCTCGGGAGTAGCCGAAGCGCACAGAGACCCTTTTAAAGACAATCTTGCTCAATGCACGGTCAGCAGTCCTTATAATAGAGTGGACAGCAAAGGCAATGTCTACAGTATTTTTGACGCTGGTACCAGTTATTCTGTTAGTTCGGGTGGGAAGACGACAAATATTCAAATAATTCCTCCATATATGAGTCAATATGGATTATTGCAAAAACTGATGGACAGAGCTTATAACCCTCGAAATTTGAACGTAAGCGGCATAATGGAAACTGATGTTGGTAAAATAGATTATCAAAAATTAAGGGCGTATGTTCTTAAAGCTATTGATGCTTATATTGCTCCTAAACTGCCGGTTTTTGTGGCGGCTCCTACTCCTCCTTATGATATAGCTACGCGAGATGCTTACACTGCTTATATAAAAGCGGCGACCAAAGTGGTAGTGGAAGCGGTCCAGCAAGTACAGCTCACCATGGGAAGGGCTTCAGATGAAAAAGCGGCAGCTCTTGCGTTTATAAACCAATGGAATAAAGATCCGTTACCTGTATTAGGAAGTTCTACTTCTACTCCTACTTCTACTCCTACTTCTACTCCTACTTCTACTCCGATTCCGACACCTACTCCTACTTGTTGGTGGTGGATGCCAAATTGCTCGCCAACTCCAACCCCGATTCCGACTCCGACACCGACACCGACTTGTTGGTGGTGGGAAACATGTCAGCCGACTCCTACTCCCATTATTACCTTGACCCCAACGCCGACGTCCTCGTCAACACCGACTCCCTCTCCAACGCCTACCATTTCACCAATACCCACTAATCCCACTAGACTCTACATGCTGTCAGAAATAAACGATGGCGACCTCATAAGAGGGCAGGGGGATATCGCTGTCTGGATAGTAAAAATCGTGGGAGAAAAAAGATATAAAAGATGGCTCTTCGGCCCCCAGATATTCAAAGCCTATGGACACCTTGGTTTCAACAAGGTTAAAAACGTCAGCAAGGAAACCTTAAATAAATTTGACACCTCCAACCTGATTCGTAAATTTGACGATACTAAGGTTTATGAGCTCACGGATTTCGTACCTGGCAAAAGTGCTGCAAGGAGATGGATACAAACCTCAGAAATTTTCCTCCAGAGAGGCTTCGATTTTGACTCAGTTTACATAATAAACGCGGGGGAATTTAATTTATACACCGAGGGTTCGCCACTGCCAATAACCAAAACAGATGAAACTAAAAACAGTCTCCCGCTAACTGCCAATCTCTCCGAGGCAATGTTGAGATTCTTGGGCTGGTAGGGCGTGTTTGAAAAAGTTGCGATTATAACAAAACACTCCGCTAGCGGAGTGTTTTGTTCTTGCAAGATCTATACAAACTCCCTCATCCTTGCCAAGTCCTCTCTGAACATTGGCTCCCAATTAATATTCCGCAAAATTGCAGCCGGATGGTAGGTAATTAAAATCTTGTGGCTGTTTTTTTCTATAACCTTGCCGCGATTTTCGGCCATAGTACCCCCAATGCCAAGACCGGCCATCGCAATCCGTCCGAGTATAACAATCAACTTCGGGTCAACAACTTCTATTTCTTTTTCTATCGCCGGCCTGAATTTTTCTATCTCCTGCGGCATAGGTGTAAGAGTGCCGCCTACGGCGTCGCGCGGCCTATATTTTACGATGTTGGTAATATAGAAATCGCTTCTTTGCCAGCCAAGTATTTCCAATGTCGCATTAAGCAGTTTACCGGCCCGGCCTACAAACGGCTTACCCTGTTTTTCTTCGTCAGCGCCCGGTGCCTCGCCGATAATCATAACCGGCGCGTCCGGCGAGCCGTCATTAAACACCAAGGTCTTTCCCGGATAGGCCTCTTTTATCGCTTTGAAGATATATTCAAGCTTTTGATTTTTGTCCACTTCTCTGTTATCCTATCAATAAAATGGCGGTTTTTAAAGGGGCGTGTAGTTCAATGGTAGAACGTCGATCTGATAAGTCGAAGGTTCTAGGTCCGATTCCTAGCACGCCCACCAAAACCTATTTGTTTTGTCGGCAACAAAAAGTGAGTTATAATTAAATCAATGAACAACGATCATCTCAACGTCCCGGCATCAAAACTGCCGTTGGTGGAAAAGCTCCCGCCCGAGAAGGATTGGAGACAATCTTTCCATTGGCGGATATTCAGAATAATGGCCGAGCTTGTTGACGGCTGGCAATTTCTTGCCGACCTCAAAAAAACGGTTACATTTTTCGGTTCGGCAAGAACCAAAGAGGGCGACAAGTGGTATGAGGAAGCGAGACAGCTTGGCGAAATGCTGGCCAATGACGGCTTTAGCATCATCACCGGCGGCGGGCCGGGCATAATGGAAGCCGCAAATCGCGGAGCGCATGAGGCCAAAGAGAAGTCAAACAATCCGGAAGTGGTCGGCAGTTCAATCGGGCTTAACATAAAACTTCATTTTGAGCAAAGAATCAATGCTTTTGTGGACAAGGCAATTGCTTTCCACTACTTTTTCGTCAGGAAAGTGATGCTCTCCTATTACGCCCAAGCTTATGTTTACTTCCCCGGCGGATTTGGCACGCTTGATGAAGCCTTTGAATTGTCCACCTTGGTCCAGGTCAAAAAAGTTCCTAATATTCCCATTATCCTGGTTGGCAAAGATTATTGGGAACCATTGGCAAAATGGATTAAAGAATGTGTCTACGAAAAATACGAAGCAATAGATAAAGACGATATGGATATTTACAAAATCGTGGACAGCGCCGAAGAGGCCTATGAGATCATCAAAAAGGCACCGGAAAGAAAAGAGTTTTAGGGCTTCAAATTTAAATGGAAATGTGGTATAAATAAAGCGCGAAAGCGCTTTATTTATTAAGGGCCGGTAGTTCAGCGGTAGAACGCCGCTTTTGCAAAGCGGAGGTCAGGGGTCCGACTCCCCTCCGGTCCACAAAATTAAAACTGCTCGATTGAGCGGTTTTAATGTGCTCGCATTTCGCATATAATTTCTTTGTCATGATTCACCGAGGCATCGCAACATTCGGGCTTGATTACGGCAAGTGCCCGCCATGGCTTTTTGAGCGTATGGTTAGGCTCGGCCGACAGATTCTGGTTGTGATGAATGAGGAATACGGCCCGGATGAGTTTATAAAACGAATTGCCGACCCGGGCTGGTTTCAATCACTGGGAACCGTGCTGGCCTTTGACTGGAACGCATCGGGGCTGACAACTATTCTCACGGCGGCGCTCAAAGAAGCGATCCGCGGAGAGGAAAGGAATTTCGGCTTCTTCATTTGCGGGGGTAAGGGCAAAACTTCGCTTAAAACGCCCGACGAAATACGAAATTGGGGCGGGGTTTTAAGTTTGCCCGAACCGCAAGTCAACAATCTGGTTTACAATTCCAAAATGGCGGCGAAAGTTGACTCAAGCTTGGTCCAGGACGGTTTTCAGATTTATCATCATGCCTTTTTCTTCTCAAAAAACGGGGCATGGGCGGTAGTTCAGCAGGGGATGAATGCGGCAAACCAATCGGCCCGCCGTTATCATTGGTATTCCAAAAATATAACCGACTTGGTTGTGGAACCGCATTCGGGCATTTCCAGCCAAACGCTGGCAAAAACTCTTAATCTGACGGCGAGAGAAAGTAAACCAACCCAAGAATTAAGCACTGAGATGGTTCAGGGAAACTACTTTGGCTTGATGAAAGATGTGGAGACTCTTCGCCGCCATTATTCGGAATTTTCCCAATCCTTGAAAATCAAACAGGGCAATCAAACCTTAACTCTTCTAAATCTGGAAAACAGGGAATTCAAATGGCATCCGGTAGTAACGGAAGATTTTAGCAAGAGTAAATATTTGGAAAAAATCTTGTACAAAGTTTGCGAAATGAGACCGGATAATTATGAAAAACTGGTTTCCCTTGAAGGCGTGGGGCCAAAGACCGTCAGGGCTTTGAGTTTGGTCTCCGAAGTAATCTACGGCGCCAAGCCGTCCTATCAAGATCCGGCGCGCTATAGTTTCGCTCACGGCGGAAAAGACGCCACGCCTTATCCAGTTGACAGACCGACTTACGACTCCACAATTTCATTTTTCCAGAGAATAATTGACAAGCTCAAAATCCCGCTTTCGGAAAAAAGAAAACTGGAAAACAGACTGGCTGGCGTGGTAGATTAGAACTGTGAAGACAGCGCCAGACAGAATTTTTGACAGCCTCAACGACAAGCAAATTGAGGCGGTAAGGGCCATAAACGGCCCGGTTTTAATATTGGCCGGCGCGGGGTCGGGCAAAACACGCGCTTTAATACACCGAATCGCTTATCTTATCGCCTCCGGCATAAAACCGGAAAGCATTCTCGCAGTTACTTTCACCAATAAGGCGGCGGGGGAAATAAAAGAACGGGTTCACAAATTGCTACAAACTACTAACTACTCACTACGAACTAGTCCTTGGATGGGCACATTTCATTCCGTTTGTTTCAAAATATTGCGCCGAGAAGCCGAAAAAATCGGTTACGGCAGAGGTTTTGTAATTTACGATACCGATGACCAAATTTCGTTGCTGAAAAATGTGATGCGGGACTTGGATATGGATATTAAAAAATTCAATCCTAAAGCCATGCTCGGCAAAATTTCAAAACTTAAAAGCGAGCTTATCGGCCATGAAGAATTCGCCGATAGCGCCAAAGAATATATTGAAAAAATATTGGCCCCGGTCTACACCGGCTATCAAACCGCGCTAAAACAAAGCAGCGCGATGGATTTTGACGATTTAATCATGCTCTGTGTGAGCTTGTTTCAAAAGAATACCGAAACTCTCAAAAAATATCAAGAAATTTTTAAATACATTTTGATTGACGAATATCAAGACACAAATCACTCGCAATACGTCTGGGCTAATTTACTCGCCCAAAAACATAGAAATCTTTTTGTCATCGGTGACGACTATCAAAGCATTTACCAGTTCCGCCAAGCCGACATTAGAAATATACTGGACTTTGAAAAAGATTACCCGGAAGCCAAGGTAATTATGCTTGAACAGAATTACCGCTCAACCCAAAACATCCTGACGGCCGCCAATAATATCATCCTCAATAACAAGGAACAGAAACATAAAAAACTTTGGACAAAAAATACGAAAGGCGCGAAAATTATTCTCAAAGAAAATGCTGACCAAAGAAAGGAAGGCCAGTTTTTGGCTGAAACAATAAGAAACGTTGTGAAACAGGATTTTCGCCCAGACCAGATCACCGTACTATACAGAACTCATGCCCAGTCCCGTTCTGTTGAAGAGGCAATGCTAAAATACGGGATACCCTACAAAATTATCGGGGGAATTAATTTTTATCAAAGGCGGGAGATAAAAGATGTTTTGGCCTATGCCAAACTCACGCTCAACCCGAATGACAAAATTAGTCTGGATAGAATATACAACGTTCCGGCCCGCGGCATCGGCAACGCACTTTTTCAAAAAGCTAAAACGATTATGTGCGAAGGCGGATTTGATAATTTTATGACTTTGACTCAAAAACTGACTGCCGATTACGGATTTAACAAAAGACAGATTGGCGCTCTTAAAAATCTGGGGCTGCTGATTGAAACACTCAACCAGAGATCAAAAGAAACCTCGGTTTCGGAATTGATAAAACTGATCATCAAAAAGACAAGCTACGAACAATATATAAAGGACGGCAGCCGCGAGGGCGAGGAAAGATGGGAAAACGTAAAGGAAATTTTTACCGCGGCTAATAAATATGAGGAGATACCGGTACCGGAAGGGCTTGAAAATTTTTTGGCGGAAGTGGCATTAATCCAAGATACAGATAGGATGAACCGGAAAGAAAACGCTGTTAATTTAATGACTGTTCATTCGGCTAAGGGTCTTGAATTTCCGGTTGTTTTTCTGGTTGGCATGGAAGAGGGTCTTTTCCCGCATGCGAGTTCGTTAATCAACCCAGCCGAGCTTGAGGAAGAAAGGCGCCTATGCTATGTCGGCATCACCAGAGCTAAACAACAGCTTTTTCTAACCTACTGCCGCGAAAGAATGATGTACGGCTCAACCCAAGCTAATCCGCCGTCACGATTTATTTTTGAAATACCAGATGATTTGATTGACTTTCAACCGCTGGAACAGATCGAACGAAAAAAGAAATGGAATGAGTTTGATTGGGAAAAATACATACGCTACGACAAATAAAAATCGCTGATGCCAAACTTAATTAGCCGAAAAATCAAAGATGAGTTGAACCAGCTAGGAATTGAACCCAAAAAATCGCTTGGGCAAAATTTTCTCATCAATGAAGGAATTTATAAAAAAATAGTCGTTGCTTTAGAGATAAAAAATAACGATATAATCGTTGAGGTTGGTCCTGGCTTGGGCACTCTGACCGGGTTTTTAGCCGAAAGCGGGGCCGAAATCATCGCCATCGAAAAAGACGGATTATTGACTGCCTACCTTAAAAATAAGTTCAAAAACAATAAAAATGTTACAATTATAGAAGGCGACATTTTAAAATTTAATCCCGTCGACTACCGATTACAAACTACCAATTACAAACTAGTCGGCAATATTCCCTATTACCTCACTTCGCGCTTAACAAGAACCGTTTTTGAAAAATGGCCTCGCCCCGAAAAAATCGTGCTGATGATCCAAAAAGAGGTCGCCCAGCGCATAATCGCCAAGCCGCCGGATATGAGTTTACTTGCCGTTTCAGTTCAATACTATTCAGAACCGAAAATAATTAGTTACGTTTCCAGGAATAGTTTTTACCCGGCTCCAAAAGTTGACTCAGCGATTCTTCGGCTAGTTTCTAGTTTTCAGTTTCTAGCTTCTAGTAAAAAAACTAAAAACTCGCAACTAGAAACTAGAAGCTTCTTTCGGATTGTTAGGGCGGGCTTTGCGGGCAAAAGAAAACAACTGATCAACAACTTGGCAATGGGCTTGAAAATTTCAAAACAGGAAATTCAACAAAAGCTATCTCTCGTTGATATCAATCCCCAGCGTCGTGCTGAAACTCTAACTATTGAGGAATGGCAAAAAATTACAAACTCCTTATTTTCGCGGGACTAAGCGGCATTATTTTGGCCTTAGCCTTTCCGGGCTGGGGTTTTAATCTAGGATTTCTGGTCTGGATAGGATTCGTTCCGCTGTTTTACGCTTTAAATAGGGGATATCATCCGTTTCTAACCGGTTTTGTCGCCGGCCTTTTCTATTTCTTGATAATTTTCCGGTGGTTTTGGTCAATTTATCCTTTGAATACGCTGGGGATTCAAAATGATTTTGCCTCGTTCACTATTATTTTTCTTGTCTATGCCATAAGCTCCGCAGGTATGGCAGCATTTTGGGGATTGTTCGGTATAATTTTCAATTTTCAATTTTCAATTTTCAAAAAAGGCAAAATACCGTTAATACTGCGACTTTTAGTTCCTGCGGCCACTTTCGTTTTGCTTGAATACGCGCGTTCTTATGGGTTTGGTATCTTGTGGGCGGGCTCCGGAACTCTTTTCGGCCCCCACTGGACGCTGGGCAATCTGGCTTATGCTCTTACTAATAATAGTCTGGCCCTGAAATTATCCTCGTATGTCGGTATTTACGGAATATGTTTTATCGTAATCGTCGCTAATTTTTTCTTTCTTAAAACCCTCATCAGAAAAAATCTGCGCAGTGCGGGTATCGTCATTCTGATAGTTTTGCTTGTCACTCTGGGACCGAAATTATTAAAACAGAGATCTCCATCCCCGGACAAAGAAATTAATTTTGCCCTTATCCAGACAAACCAACCGACCAAAATCCTGCCCACGCCGAAAGAAACGCTTAACGCATTTAAAGAACAGCTTGACTTGTTGACCCGCGTAGCCAAAGAACATCCCGAAAGCCAGTTGATAATTTTCCCCGAGGCAAGCGATTTTTTCAAAAATCTTTCTTTGTTCCTGACTGGCGCCCAGATACCAAATTACTTTTCTAATCTTTTCAAAGAACCAAAATTGATAGTCGCCGGCGCCAGAATTATTGATACTAACGACCGTGCCTACTCGCGCGTTTTCGCTCTGGATACTAAAAAAGATATCATTGGTTTTTACGACAAACGCCTCTTAACGCCGGAGGGGGAATTTTTATCGTATCCCACGAAATTTATAGTCAATCTTCTATCAAAAACCAAGGTTTCCGAATTCGGTGAGCTGCGCGAGTTGGGCGTAGGCGAGAAAAAAGTTTCAACGGTCAATTTCCGCGGCCAATTCAACGTTGCGCCAATTGTTTGCTCGGAAGTTCTATCGCCGGGTCTGGTCCGGCAAACAACAGAGGGTTCGGATGTAATTGTAGGAATGGCGAGTTACGGTATTTTCCACGGGAGCGTTATCCTTGCCAGACAAAGTCTTGCAAACGCCCGATTCCGCGCCGCAGAGAACCAAAAACCCCTGTTAGCGGCGTCAAATATGGGGCTTTCCTACGTTACAGATAGCGGGGGGGAGATACGATCTACAACGCCAAATCAAGGAGCACAGATATTAACAGGTAGTATTGCGCTTAACTCCCAAAAATCGTGGTATAATAGAGTAGGTGATTTGCCAACAATTTTGGTATCTTTAGTATTGATAATAAGTTTTAGCCTATTAACTATTTTTAGGAGAAAAAAAGGAGGCTCCTAATGACAAAAATATGTCGCAAAAACTCAAAATAATTCTCGGGGTTCTGATTCTGGCTGCCGCTTTTTTGGTCATTCGGGTGGGTTCTTCGTTTTACAGAAGCGCGAAAACCGCCGCTCTAATTTCGCAAATAGTAATTACGCCTGCGCCGGAAGAAAACCTTCTGACCAAAGACAGCGACAATGACGGAATCCCGGATTATTTAGAAGCCTACTATCGAACAGACCCGTTTAATCCCGACACCGATGGCGATGGCTATCTTGACGGCGAAGAAATTGTCGCAGGGACCGATCCGCTTAAAAAAGACAGTCCTCCGGTTATCGCCGGCACTCAAAGCTCCAACGTAACCGATACGATGATGAATAGGCTAGTTGCCGGCGTTTACTCCGGAGATCTTAATCCAGGAACGGGGGATAAGACAAAATATGATACCGGCGTGAATTCCCTAACCTTTGCGACCATAGATGATGCCCTCAAGGCCCTGACGCCGAAACTGGTAGAAGGCACTATAGTAACGGACGATGATACCAAGCAAGCTAAAGAAAAATATTTGCAAAACGTCTCCCATTTGCTTGAGGGCCCCTTTTTAGATTCATTTATGCAACAGCCGCAGACGATGAATAAGGCCGTTAACTTGTGGGCCAGAGGTGATTACGACGGCGCCTCTAAGATCTTTGAGGATTTATCCCTGAAATTTACTACTGCCTATACCGAGCTTCTGACCCTGCCGGTTCCTTCCAGCTGGGTTGATTTTCATAAAAATCTTCTCGCGACATTCCAAAAAATATCCGTTAACTATTCGGTGCTGTCCAGAACCGGGGAAGATCCCGTGCTGGCGATGACCGCCCTTAGTGACTTCTCCAACAATATGCTTGATATTGATTCGTCTTTATTGCAAGAGTTAAAACTATTGATACAAAAAGATAATTTGGAAATACCTAAAACGCCTCTTTTTGAAACATTGGACATCCTAAACAATAAATCATCAATTCAATGATAAACCCCGGTTTCAAGCTAATCGTTGCCGTAATCGCAATTAGCACCTTGCTTTTATTTCCCTTCGCTGTCGCCCGGGCGGCGGGCTCTATTATGTATATCTTAAAGGAATTCGGCTTGGATGTTGCCGCCAGAGTTATCACCAGAATGCTCGAAACAAAATTAAGCGATGGCATGGTGAAAAAAATGCTGAAGCTCGGGCGGGGTGGAGGACCGGCTTTTATTCAGGATTGGAGGACCTTTTTGTCAACCGCTCAATATAGAGGAGAAGATATTACAAGAGGGGTAATTGCCGATGCTGTTGACACAACCATTTGTCCATATATGGGGCCGTCTATTGCTAGTATATTCAACGCCCAACTCCCCATCCCCGACCCGTATAAATATCGTGTAGACTCTCTCCAGTACTATAAATTGCGCAACCGATGTTCCTTGCCTTCCGGTCTTAACGTTGACGCATTCAGAAACGATTTTAACCAAGGCGGCTGGGAGGCGTGGGGAGAATTGATCCAGCCGCAGAATAATTTTTACGGGGTTTACGGAGATAGCATAAGCGAGTTGACGAGCCAAAGAACATTTGAACAAGGCATTGATACGAGCGAGGCGATCTCGGGCAATGGCAATACTTCAGCAAGAGCACCTTGCGTGGGAGAAGGCATGAATAAGCAATGTACGGTCATGGGACTAATAATCACTCCCGGAACCGTCTTTAGCCAAAACGAGGCGGCCACGATTAACAAGGAGATGGATTGGCTGATAAGCGCCGACGAGCTAAGCGAAGTTGTTGCGAATCTCACGACAAGCGTTCTCAGCCGTCTTGAAGATTATGCGGCCGGAGCCGTTCTCTCCGGACCAGCGGCAGGAAATAATTACGATGCCAGCGGAGCCTTGGGGCAAGCCAAGCAAGATTGCGTTAACTCTTGCATTGTCGCTAAGTGCCCGGCGGCTTTGGCTGCCTGTAATATAGACACGAGCAATCGTCCCTGCGCTCCGGCTGATCCGGATCCCCGTGATGCCTGCGTATCAAGTTGCCAGCAGACCCAAGGATGCCAATAATGACATTTAGCGATAAATAAGGATGGCAAAAAAGAAATTATGTATCGCGGTAATATCTACAGTAATAATTTTACTGGCGGTTTTAGTTCCTCAACATCAGGCCAGGGCTGATGCCGTGACGGACATAGCCCAGCAAGCTAGCAGGTTAATTTTGGCAGGGGTTGGCAAAGCAGTCGCGTGGGCCGCTCAAGGGTTTGATGCATTCGTCCAGTACCAAACTGATAACGCTGTTTTTGGTGTAAAAGTAGTTGATGATAGTTGGGCAACAATCAGAGACTTCGTAAATCTGTTTTTCATTCTGATACTTATAATTATGGCCTTCGGCACGATTTTTGACATCAAAGAATATACCTGGAGAGATATGCTCGTGCCATTTCTGATTGTCGCTTTGCTTATCAACTTCAGTCTTGTAATAGGCCAGTATATTATAACCGTCGCAAACGGTCTGGCCGGGATTTTTTTAAGGACAATGACTCAGGGTGGTGGCAGTATTTCTGAAATATTTGCTCAAGGATTTTCCCAGGTTGGTATTGTCTCCGCGACACCGCAAGCGGGCATACTTAAGCAGATGGCCACTGCGGTGTGGGATTCAACACCAATCGGTATAGTGTTAAATGCAGCCAGCCCTCCAACCAGCGTCTTGCTAACTGCAATTTTTGGCATCATCTTTTTGGTGATCACGTTTCTTGCTTTCTTGTCGGCTTTTATTTTTTCATTAGCAAGGATTTTTGTTTTATGGTTCCTGCTGATTATTTCTCCTATCGCCTGGCTCGGCTATGCACTTCCGAACCTTAGGAAGCAAACTTGGAGTGAGTGGTGGAAACATTTCTTCTGCTGGTGCTTTTTCTTACCTTATTATTTATTCTTTTTAATGTTTGCTGTGATTTTTATAAAGAATCAAGCCGTTTTTAAGCCCGTCCCTGGTTCTGCCTCCATCACAATTGGTTCTATGACGCTTAATAATCTCCTTATTTATGGTATCAGCTTGATTTTTCTTATCGGCGGCCTGTTTGTAGCAAGAAAAATGGCTTGTGCAACCGGTTCCGGCGTGAAAACTGTTTTCGGCAAAATAGATGCGGGTGTTAAGAAATACATGCCGGGGGCGGCTTATGTAAGAGGCGCATGGGGGGGAGTGAAGGCAAGGGGTGAGGAGATCCAAGAAAAAGGAGTTCTAGGTATTGGCGGAGCCCAGCGCACTCGTATAGCTGAAGCTGGGATAAAAGGTTGGGTAGCTGGAATACCTGGCTTAGGCCGAGTACCTGGAGCGAGAGAAGAGACTAATAGAGTAAGGTTAGAGGAAATCATTAAGAAAGAGGTTCCTAAATTGGCGTTGGAATTACAAAGACTTTCGGCGGACGAGCGGAAGGAGTTCCTCCAAAAAGCACAAGACAGGAAGGGTGTTGCGGGCGAAGCGGCTTTGCTTGAATATGCCAAGCAGGGCTATTCCACTAAGGATGACTACGTAAAAGCAATAGACAAATTTGGCGGTGAAAATACTGCTCTTGGCAGGCAGTATTTGAAAAATCTTGTAGAAGCTAACCTTAGAGATTTATTTAGTAGCTCTACCGAAGAGCTTGATATTGCCAGACCAACCGATCCCACTCTCTCCAACCTTAGGCGTGAACTCTGGAAAGATTTAGCAAAACGAAATCAAATTTCAAGTAAAGAAGATTATAAAATTGCCAAGGATTTGTTCTCCTCGACACCAACCGAACTTAAATCATTTCTTGATTCCATCAAGCCAGAATATATTGTCGGCACTAAGGAAACTAGACAAGACGCTATTAGAAATAGAACTCTCGGCGATACTGACCTCGAAAGAAAGCTGGTAGAGTTCATGAAGGACAAGAAAGAGATTAACGATGTGCGACTTAGACAAGAGGCATTGGCTATCGTGGACGGAAAGGATACTATCGAGGGTCGCAACATAATAAATGAGATTAATAAGTTCAATCCGGCAATAAACATTGAGGCCGACTTGCGAGAAGAAAGAGGCACTCCAGTCGATCAATCCCTCTCTACTGAGGACAATGACAGAATCGTCGGAGAAATCGCTGATAAAATTGCTGAAAAAGAATTCGCAGACTTGCGGAAAATGTCAAGTAAATTCTGGGAAGATAAAAGAACTCAGCGGGCAGTACGTCAAACTTTTAATGGAGGGGAGCTCACTCAATTGCTAGAGAACGCGCCTAAAGAAATGAGAAGGGCATTAAAAAATCTGCCTGGGGGTGGGTCTACTACAGCAGGGGACGGCGAAACAAGAAGACCGGCTGGCTTTGTCCCTTCGGGCTCAACGGTAACTCCTGAGGGACGGGTAATCCCACCGGAAGATAGATCTTAGTATCAAATGGCCCAAGACAACCAAAAATATTTTCAGTTCAGCCCATTTTTCATTGATTCAACATTAATGTCGGACTTAGATTGGGACAAACTCCAAGACAAAATCGATAAGTTACCTATCGTTCTTGGCAATATTCTAACCAGTTATAAAACCTCGGAATTTATAGAAATGTTAGCCCAAAAATATGTTCAGTTAGGCGTGCAATGGTCAGATATCGCCAGAATTGTCCGTGATGTGGTTTTGGCCGATATCTATATCGGTGATATGCCGGCGCAGATTTCATCAAAGCTCGGGGTTGACCAAAATACGGCTCTTGAAATAGCGAGAGCTATCGTCTCCCAGCTTTTCGCGCCGGTTATTGAGGATATTAAAAAGTTGCAATTGCAAAAATTCGGAAAATTGCCCGGCTCAAGTGCGCCCCAACAATCTCCGCAAGCAAGACCACCGCAACATATACCAGGAGAAGAATTGCCGGAAACAGGGGGGAATATAATTGATTTGAGGAATCAAAAATAAAAAAGAACCTTTCGGTTCTTAATGGCTCTGAGGCCTAAAAATGGTGCCCCGGGGGAATTCAAGAAGTTGGATGCAAGAAATCGTCTGCCAGAATACTGTAGCAATGCGAGAGCTCGGAACAATAGTTTACGTAATCAAAGTAGTTGCTCTCCCAGTTGATAAACATATTATCCGTGGCTAAAAGAGCGTAATAAGCAGCATTCCTCGTATCGCTGGCCACGGTAATAAGATCGTCGGGCATCCCAGAAAGGCCAGCAATTAAAGTGTCGGCATCGCGGCATACCCTATCAAAGCTGGCTCTTGCCTGATAACGAAAAATCGTTTCGGCAGTAGACTTGTCTCCCTTGTTAAAGTAAGACATTGCGTTATTATAGCAATCCATGCCTTTGCTATAGAGTTGGTGTAGGTTCTCAACTTTAATCAACATATTAATCCCACGAGCTAGCTGATTTGCCAGATTCTTTTCTTCGCCTGACAGCGGATAATAGGCAGAAATAACATTAAAATCCTCCAGTTCTAAAATCTTAACTAAAAAGACTGGGAGTTTTAGATACTCGGGTACTAAATACGTGAGGCAAATGCGAATACGACTTCGCCCATCGGGAGTTATCCCATCAAAACCTGAACTGGAATCGTGATCAAAATTTACATAGGTTTGCCAGAGTAGATTCACACTTTCAGTCTTGGCTATGATCTTTTTAAGCTCGGCCATCCCGGATACGCGTCGAGTTTTTTCAGAATAGATAAGCGGCTCAACCGGTGGGCGGTCTTCTTCCTCATCTTCTTCCTCATAATCTTCTCCATCGTCGTGATCTTCAACAGCGTCCAGGAGTTCCCGGTGTCGGCGCTCTTCGTTTTCCTCGCGTTCTCTACTGCTTTCAACCTCAACAACTCTTTCTGTAACTCCTGCCGTGCTAGATCTTTCTTCTGTTTTTACTACCGATGCTTTTGCCCCCGCGGCGATTCTTTCGGCCAAATCCTTGTTTTTAAGATAGTCTGCATATCCCTGCCTTTGCCCTTCTACGTATGTCCCTTCGGCACATATTAACGAAAGACCGTCAGGTCTTGATCCCGAAAAGCCGACTTCGTAGCCTGCTAAGCGGCTTCTTTCTTCACCTTTCTTGTCAGCCATATATTCCTTCTGTTGTTAAATAGCTGAATATGCCTATATTATACGCACTCCTAGGGTTAGTGTCAAGGGGGTTGGGGTGGTGTGCGGAGTGTTGAGATTGTGTGTGCTATTTGGATGTTGTTTTGGTATAATTTGTATATAGTCAAGTTGCGAAGCAAGCTATGCGTTTTCAAGTTCCACAATTTATTGAGACGGAGAGCAAAATCGTCGGGCCGTTTACGCTCAAACAGTTTTTGTATTTGGCCGCCGGGGCGGTAATAATTTTCATTCTGCAATATGTTCTTAGTTTCACATATTTAATAATCGTTGGTACGCCAATTGCCGCCCTTGCCGCCGCTTTAGCTTTTTATAAAGTTGACGGCGTCCCGTTCCCACAATACCTATTGATGGCCCTATCGTTTCTAACCGGAACAAAGAAGTATGTTTTCAGCAAAGACCAAGGACAACAATACTTGCCGGAAAATAAATCCCAAGCATCAAATTCTAAGCCTTAAACAAATTTCAATGGCCAAACTGACAAGGGAGCAAAAAGCGGTAAAGACAACTAGGGATTTTGTCCAAATCGCTGAAATTCGCGATACCGTTTTGGCGTTAAAAGACGGCTCGTTGAGATCGGTTGTTGAAATAGGTTCAATAAATTTTGAGCTGAAATCGGCAGACGAACAGGTTGCAATAGTCCAAGGGTTTCAAAACTTCATTAACTCTCTCGATTTCCCGCTTCAGATAGTGGTAAACTCACGCAAGTTGGACATTGAACCTTATTTAAAATCCCTTGAGGGGCTGACCGAAAGTTTAAAAAACGAATTGCTGAAAATCCAAGCCGTTGAATATACCAGATTCATTAAGGGCCTAACTGAATTAACCAACATAATGGCCAAGAAATTTTTTATTGTGGTTCCTTTTTACGCGATAGAGGCGGTGTCTCCGACCAAAGCCGGCTTTTTTGGCGCGATAAAAAGCGCGGTTATTCCGTCCAAGTTCGTAAAAACACTAACCGAAGAACAATTGGGAAATTACAAAGTGCAGATAGGCCAAAGGATAGGAGTGATTGCTGAAGGGCTTAGCGGGCTGGGGCTTCAAACAAAAACTCTGGCGGGAGACGAACTTATGAATTTGTTTTATTCCTATTATAATCCCGGGGAACACCTATAAATATGGCGCTATTCGGCAGAAAACAATCAATCATCCCGACGGATATCCAGCCTAAAACGCTTGATGATTTGCTAGCACCTTCGGCAATCAGCATTTCGTCAAACTACCTCCAGATAGGCAGCCAGTTTGCCCGCACGCTTTTTGTCGTAACTTACCCGAGATATTTGAACACCAATTGGTTTTCGCCGGTCATAAATATGGACAGACCGATAGACGTTTCCATCTTCGTCCATCCGCAAGATACCGGGAACATTCTAAAACAGCTGAGGGACCGCCTCGGCAGATTAGAAGCTCAAGCGATGGAAGAGCAGGCAGCAGGCAAGGTAAGAGATCCGATACTGGAAACGGCGATTAATGACATCGAAATGTTGCGCGACAAGCTTCAACAGGGGACGGACAGGTTTTTTGAGCTGGGATTGTATATAACGATTTACGGTGATTCCACAAAAGAACTTGACGAAACGGAAAACAAAATAAAAGCGATCCTTGATGCTCAGCTTATTTATTCCAAGCAGGCGACTTTCAGGATGAAAGAGGGATTTTTCTCAACGATGCCCCTGAACGATGACCAGCTTGCCGTCCACACTTCTTTAAATACCGAGCCCATTTCCTCGCTCTTCCCGTTTGTTTCTTACGACCTTACGGCTGATAAAGGGATACTTTACGGAATAAACACCCACAATAACTCTCTGGTTTTGTTTGACAGATTTGCTTTGGAGAACGGCAATATGGTTGTCTTCGGCAAGGCCGGCGGGGGAAAAAGTTACGCCGTAAAACTGGAAATTTTAAGAAGCTTGATGTTCAGCACTCAGGTTTTTGTCATTGACCCAGAAAATGAATACAAGTTCCTGTCGGATACCGTGGGCGGGATTTCAATCAAGATATCTATCGCTTCGGACCAGCATATTAATCCTTTTGACTTGCCTGCGCCTCTGCCCGATGAGAGTCCGGCAGACGTTCTGCGCTCTCATGTATTGAATTTGCTCGGCTTGTTCAAAATTATGCTTGGCGCTCTCACTCCCGAAGAAGAAGCGATTCTTGATGAAGCCGTAAACCAGACATATGCCCTAAAAGACATAACCTCGGCCACAACCGACCTTAAAAGCGCTACGCCGCCCTTAATGAGCGATTTGCAAAGCGTCTTGGAAGGAATGACGGGGACAGAATCATTAGCCATCAGAATCAAAAAATATACCGAGGGAAGTTTTGCCGGTTTCCTAAACAACCCGACCAATGTTCAGCTGGATAATCAGCTTATAACATTCAGTATCCGCGATATGGAAGAGGAATTAAGACCGATAGCAATGTATCTGGTCTTGAATTTCATCTGGACCCAGGTTAGGACCGAGCTCAAGAAGCGCATATTGGTGGTTGACGAGGCCTGGGTGTTGATGAAGTATGAAGCTGGTGCGGCGTTTTTGTTCAATATGGCCAAACGTTGCCGCAAATACTTCTTGGGTCTTACCACGATTTCCCAAGACATTCCCGACTTTATGTCTTCGCCGTACGGAAAGCCGATCGTTACCAACTCGTCGCTGCAGTTGCTTTTAAAGCAATCCACGGCGTCAATTGAGCTGGTAAAAAGCACCTTTAATCTCACGGACGCTGAAAAGTTCTTCCTCATGGAATCGCGTGTCGGGCATGGTCTGTTCTTCGCTGGCGCTAATCACGTCGCATTACGGGTCGTTGCCTCTTACGCGGAAGACCAGATAATAACCTCCGACCCCAGACAGATACTTGAGATAGAACAGGCCAAAAAGGAATTGGCTCAACAAGCAACTTAAACTTTGGTTTGGCAAGCAATGGAATCAACCTCTGAACAACAATACCAATACGCTCTTGAAGAAGATCGGGCGCGCCAGCGCCTAGAAGCGGAGAGCTTGGCACAACAGCAGGGGTCCTCGCAAGACAAAATGGGATGGGGGATTTTCATTGTTGCCCTCATTTTAAGTTTAATAGCCGACGCGGTTGAACTTATCACCGCAGGAACTCTTGGTTGGTTTGTGGGCCTGTTTATTGATTTGATATTGCTCGTTATGCTAGGATTTTCCAAGGCGGGAAGAAAACAGTTTAAAAAATGGATATGGGGACCCTTGATAGAAACAGTGCCGATTCTCTCCGCGGTTCCTCTCTTCCGTGTCGCTTTTCTGATTTGGGCATTTGCCTCCTCCCGCAGTAAAACACTTCGGGCAGTTTCTAAGGTAGCATCGGCTGGTTTGTCTAAGAAAGCGGTTTGATTCTTCGGCTCGTATGGCTAAAAAAATCACAATCTTTTTCGTATTCATCCTCGCCGCCTTGGCTATGTTTTTAGCCGGTTATTTAATCAGCAAAAAGTCGCTGACCGGCGGGCAAAACCAGCAAGCGTTAATAAATAATTCGCTAGTGTCCCGTTTTGAAGAATCGCCAGAGAAGCATGTTTCGCCAATTGGACTTTTCGCCCTTTCGCAAGACCGTGCCACCTTCCCCACGCTTTCGGCAGACGGAAAGGAAATTTTCTATTATAATCCCGACAGCGGAGAGATAAGGTCAGTGTCAACCCAAAATATGGCCGGCGGCTCAACACTGGCGGCAAAAATCCAGCCAGGTGCTCGCCAAATAAGCTGGGCTTCAAATAAAACTTTGGTTGCCACTTACTCCAACAACAGTATTTTTTACGACCTTAACTCCAACTCTTCCAAAAAACTGGATAGCAAAATAAAAAATCCCGTCCTTTCAAGGGCGGGTGATAAGCTTGCTTACAACTACTTTGATACGGAAACGGGGGAGGGTAGCATAAGCATTGCCGACCCCACGGCAGAAATTTTCAAAACTCTCCTGTCCACCAGATTTGAAAACTGGCAAATTAGTTGGCTAAACAGCGATGTCCTATTTCTTGTCACGCGCCCCGCTTTAGGGAACTCTGTGTTTTCTCTTTTTACTCTGGACACTACAACCAAGGCTCTGCACGGCGTTCTTGATTCGAAAAACAACCTTGAAGTCGTTTGGTCGCCCAGCGGTCAGAAAATAGTTTATTCATATAGCATCGGCCCGGCCCAAGAAAGCGGTCTTTACTTTATGGATTTAGCTAATCGGGAGGAAGTAGGGCTGAATGCTACCCTCAACGCTTCCAAATGCACATGGAGCATTGATGATAAGACGATTTACTGCGCAGGGAAGGATTCGTTTGTTGTTCTGGACACTTCTTTGGCTAGTCCAATCCCTGAAAACATCCCGAACGTTCCGAAAGAAAACCTGGACAGCTCCGCCACCGCCACCAATTTATTACTGACGAGCGCGGAAGATTACCTTGTCTTCAGAAATTCACAAAACGGAAAACTGTACGGTTTAAACTTAAACCGATAATCAACTCCGGTAATATTTGCAAAATAAAAAAAGCCGGCCTCGCGGCTGGCTCTCCATTTTGATTTCAGCTCAAACGGAGACAAAAACTGCTTACCCGTACTTTTACGCCCAAGGATTTTGGGGCAACCTCCGTGAGGAGGCAGTGATGTGAGCTGACCCCACGGCTACTTTGCCAAAAAGATGGTGGCGGTGACCAAAAGGTACGCCATGCCGATTAGGGCGGGGCCCACAAGCCCGTGAGTCCCCAGCTTTATGCAGCGTTCGGGGGGATCCTCATCCCTTCCCAGAAACAGCACAAGCAGGGCCGCCACAGCCGCCGCCGGGAAATCCCAGACAGCGAAAGCGTGTTGGAAACGGAGGTAACTCTCCACCGACTGGTAAATCGGTGGCAGTACTGCAACCCCCGCTACAAAAACGCTGCCAAACAACACCCAAAGGCTGGTTCGTACCAGCCCCCGGCCACCCAGTGGCCCTTCCGCCACCACGGGCATGACGAAGGCCAACATCACGACAAAACCCACCAGCTCAAACAAAATCAAACCAATTACAGAGATAGCCGGCATGGCTAGCTCCTTTCTCCCGCAATTATGGCTTGCGAGTAGCCGATTTGATGTAAAAGTGCGTATTTACTGGCCTACTTCAGGTTTCTTAGTATACCTTAATTATAGCAAAATATGGCTCTCTTGTCAAGCCCAAAATGGGGTCGCTTTGAATATCGCAGAAAAACATAAGTTTTAAGCCCTATTCCGGCCCAAAAACGATATAAGCTCTCTGATTTTTGTTATCCAGATAGCATAGAAAGTAGGGCCTGAGCGAGTCCCTATCTAAGAAATTATTGATGATGACTTTGGTAACAAATAAGCGAGCGAGTAGCGGGAAACCTGCTCCCGCAGACCCTTTAGCCCCGCCTTTGGCGGGGTCAGCTCCATCAGGAGCTGAGGTTGAGGGAAAGGCAGGAGGGTTCCTGCGTTACTAGCGACGCTATATTTGTCAAAGTCGGAATACTGATTTCGTGATAGGGGGTCGCGCTAGCTTTCAACGCTCTCCGGCAAGGCCGGCTCTTTTTTTAGAGAAATAATCTCCCGCAGATCCTCTCTAGTAAAACCCCCTAACAGGAAAAGAATTGGGAAATAAGAAACGGCGGCCATAGTAGCCCAAATAAAATTACCGAGAAACGGCCACATAATGACCAGCATAACAACTGTGGCAATGGCTGCTTTGAATATTACGGTCTTGTCCGCCACGGTCCCCGCTTCTTTTTTTATCAGCCGGAACATCCACAATGTGATGAGAATCTCCGTTGCTACTGTAATCCAGGCGGCGGCGAAATATGAATAGCGGGGTATTAGGATCAGATTCGCCGCCACATTAAAAACTGCGCCTGCCAAATAAATCCACATGCCCTTTTTCTGAAGATTGAGGGCGACGATGGCGTTACCCCCCAGATTGCCAAAAAATATCATTAAAATCGCGACGCTCAATATTTTCAACACCGGACCGGATTGGACAAAGCCGCTGCCGCCGATAATCCTTATGATCTTGTCGGATAAAACAAAAATGTAGACCATGAGCGGCAAGGCAAATACCGATAATACATTGAAGGCCTTGCGGAAGGTTCTTACAAATTCCGCCTGATTGCCAAACGCATACTTGGACAACAAGGGCATGACAAGACCGACATAAATTGCCGGGAGAAAAATGGCCGCCTCAAGAATTTTGTAAGCAACGGAGTAAATGCCTACGTCATAAGCCGGCTTCATTAAAGATAACAAAACCGTATCCAGTTTGAAATAAATCAAAACAAAAACAAGGGAAACCGCTATAGGAAAGGCTGTTTTTAAAATCTGTTTCCAATAAACAAAGTCGGCGGAAAGTTTTATTTTTACCAATGAGCGGGAAAATGCGAGAGTCAAAAGAAAATGGATTGCTTCAGATAAGACGACTGCCCAGACAAAAGACAGTAAGCCTGCCTTGATATAAATCATAACCGCCAACAGTACGAGCTGGCACGCTCTGGCGATAATATCGGCTACAGAGACAAGGTAAAGGCGCAGGTATTTCTGAAACACTCCCATTAAAACCTGCGTTAATGAAGAAAACACGGAAAAGAGGGAGGCGATAACAACACCCCACCTTACCAGCGGCGGGTAGGGAAAAAATAAAACCAGAAAATCCGCCAGAACTAGAATTAAGACCACAAAAATCAGGCGGAGGGTAAAAATTTTACTGGCAATCGGTTTCTCTTTATCAGTATCAACTTTAGAAACTTCCCTGACCAGAACCGTATAAAGGCCTAAGTCGGCAATAGAGGTAAAAATGTAAAGATAGGCAAAGATAAGATTGTAATATCCGTAGCCGGCCGGCCCCAGAGAGCGCGTCAAAAGACCGACTACAACAAGACTGATAGCCCCGATTACAAGGCGGGAGAGAGCGGCAATGCCCAGATTGTAGGAAATCTTTTGGAACAAAAGAGTTGCTGTTTTTACTTCAAGAACTGCTCCGGCTGCGGCTTTACGATTATTCTGCGTCTGGGTTCCTGCCCGACGCTCTCGGTTTGAATCTCTTTATAAGATGCGAGTTCCGTGTGCACTAATCTTCTTTCATAAGAGCTCATCGGCGAAAGGGCCTCGGCTCTTTGTGTCTGTATCACTCTCCGGGCCACATCTCTGGCAATGCCAATCAAGTAATTGGTTCTGGATTTGCGGTAATCATTCACGTCAATGATAAAATGCAGTTCGTTCTCCGGATCAGCTAATTTGCGGCTTGCCAACAGTCGGACGAGGCGCTCAAAGGCCTCCAAATTTTGTCCGTTTTTCCCTATGAGCATGCTAAGGTCTTTGTCGGACTCAATGGAAATAGTGGAGAGCTTGCTCTCGCTCGGCCCGTTTTCTGCAAACTTTACTTCACCCTCAAAACCGACCCTTTGGAGCAGGTCTTTGGCAATTTCTACAATCTTGTTTTTTTTGTCATCGGTGTTCATGTTTCGGTTCGGGCTTTGTATTTTTTATTGATGTATAACTGCTCAAATATAGAAAACATAGTCGCCACAATCCAGTAAAGAACCAGCCCGGCGGGTAAATTCCAAGCAATGATTATAACCATAACCGGGAAGAAATACAACATTTGGCGGCTTGCCTTTACAGCAGGAGGTTCGGGCTGACCTTTAACGGCTGATGCCTGAAATGACACTGCCTGCTTTGACTGCACCCACTGCAATACGGCGGCCATAACGGCCATTACGGGAGAGTTTTTGGCAAGATTAACTAGGCCAAAAGCCATTTCTTTTATGGCGCCGGGATTGTGGACAAAAGAATAAAGAAATTGCAGGGTTTCCGGCTTAAACCCAGACCCCAGGGCTTTATAAAGCGCCAACAGTACCGGGAGCTGAATTAACAGGGGGAGACAGCCGCTGAAAGGATTAACCTTGTGTTCTTTATATAAAGCCATCGTCGCTTGCCCCAGCGCCTGCTTGTCGTTCTTATATTTTTCCTGGAGTTCTCTTATTTTGGGCTGCAGTTGGTTCATCTCTTTCTGCGAGACCAGTGACTTGATCGACAGGGGAACGAAGGCGAACCTTATCAGCACGGTCAGTAATATGATGGCCAAGCCAAAATCCCCTCCGGGTATTATGTTGTAAATAAATACCAAGAAGTTGAACAGAGGACGAAAAAGGACTTGGTTATAAATTTCAACCATGTTATCTCTAGGCTAAATCCACGCCTCCTTTTGAAAAGGGGCTGCATCTTAAAATTCTCCACAGCCCTTTCAATGCGCCTTTCAAAATACCGTAACGGCTCACGGCTTCATAAGTATATTGGGAACAAGATGGATAAAAACGGCAGCGCATCGCCCCGCCAAACACAACAATGCCATGGTCAGGAGAAATGGTTTTTTGGTATACTCTGATTAACCTCAGAATGATTTTTTTCATTAGGTGATTAGTTTTCAATTATTAGATTGTTCGTGACTGTTTTTGGAAGCTGAAACTTGCTTGACCCCGTCAAATAACCGCAACGCAGTTAGCGCATGGCGCTATTTGACTGGGTTGACAAAAATCGTGCCTATTGCGCTCGTTAGTTCGCTCTTGATTTCTCTAAAGGGTCTGCCTACGATACTTGGAGTAGCGACAAAAATTGCATCGAAGGGTTGTCCTTCTAAGCCGGCTGTCTTAAAAATTTCGGCTATCGTTCTCCGTAAACGATTGCGGACGGCGCTGCTTCTTGAAACCTTGGCCGGCACCAAAATCGCTAGGCGGCAGTAGCCGACCTGGTTTTCAGAAAATTTGATAAAGAAAAAACTGCCTTTTACAGTTTCTCCCTTTCTGAAAACATATTCAGAATCCTTCCTGGCTAAACGATGTTTTCTTGCTAACGCCATTTCTTGAAATTAGCGATAAAGGGTAGCCTTCTACTGTGGGGTGGCTAGGCTAAACGGAAATCCTGCAGCGTCCTTTCCGGCGGCGGCGGGACAATACCTTGCGACCTTTCTTTGTTTTGGATCGTTTGAGAAAGCCATGTTTATTTTTCCTTTTCCGTTTTTTGGGATGGTATAGTGTCGTTTTCATTTGTATACAATCTATCAGTTTTTCAGGGCAAAGTCAATTTAAAACAGAATGGCCCGGCTATCAACTTTTTATAAACACCTTATCAACGAAATTCTATTTCTGAATCCTGTTTAATTTAATTATACTTTAGTATATGACTAACGAAGAGCTTTGGAAGGCAGTATTAACCGAGATGGAGCTGGCCCTTTCACGGGCTAATTTCACTACCTGGTTCAAGGGTACGTCGCTTTTGGCTAATAATAGTGGGGCTTTGATGGTTAGTGCTCCTAATGGATTTGTTAAAGAATGGCTAGAAAACAAGTTTGGAAAACAGATTTTTCAGATTATAAGAAACTTGAGCCCGGAAGTGCGGGAAATAAAATATATCGTGGGCAACCTGCGTCCCGGATTGCCTTTTCAAAAGAAAGATTTGGTTCAATTCGTACCAGACAAAATCAGTGAAGAGTGCTCCGATGCCGATATTGACAAGGCAACAAACTTAAACAAGCGTTACTCTTTTAATTCGTTTGTAGTCGGCCCAAGTAATGAACTGGCGTACGCCGCTGGTATCGCCATCACTAAGAATTTGGGCAAGGTCTATAATCCGCTTTTTATCTACGGCGGGGTGGGATTGGGAAAAACACACTTGCTTCAAGCTACCGGGAATCTTGTCGCGGCCAGCTCGTCAAACAAAAAAGTGCTCTATATTCCGTCCGAGAGATTAACAACAGATATCATTGAGTCGCTTAAAAATAGAACAATTGAGGATTTGAAACAACGTTATTTAAAATTGGACCTTTTAATAATTGACGACATTCAGTCCATCGCCGGCAAAAAGGGGACGCAGGATATATTCTTTGCGACGTTCAACGAGCTTTACGGTAAAAATAAGCAGATAATACTTTCCTCTGACCGACCGCCAAGCGCAATACCGGCGCTGGAGGAACGCTTACGCTCCAGGTTTGAGGGCGGGATGATTACCGATATAATGCCACCGGACTATGAAACAAGACTTGCGATCTTGAAACTAAAGAGCAAAGAAAAGAATTTTGAAATTGACAATAATTCTCTGGCTTACATAGCGTCTAACATCCAAAAGAATATCCGCGAACTGGAGGGTGCCTTGAATCGCATAATAGCTTTCAGCCAGGTGTATAGTAAAATTCCAGATTTCAAGGAAGTAAAAAAACTTCTGGCCGCTTATCTAAATACCCCATATCGTAAAACGACGCATCAATTGATACTCAAATCGGTCGCCGATTTCTACGGTATATCCTTAAGCGACCTTGTAAAAAGGAGCCGGAAGAAAGAAATAGTAAAACCGAGACAAATAGCAATGTTTTTATTGCGGGAAGAAACAAAATCGTCATTCCCTGAAATAGGTTCCAAGCTCGGAGGGAGAGACCATTCCACCGTAATTCACGCTTATGAGAAAATTAAAAAAGAAGAAGAGGGAGACGAGACCATAAAACAAGAATTGGTTTTAATTAAAGAGAGGATTTATCAAACGTTTGAAAACGTTTAAAAGTTAATGCTCGAGAAAGTTGATAATATTGTTAATATAGTTGTGGAATTAGTTATAATAACCGGCTTATAAAAAGTAGACAGTGTAGTTTAAACGGTCAACTAAATATTTTATAAGATTTTTATCCAGTAGTAATCGCAAGTTTATAAACAGTTTAGTAAATAGTTTTTAACAAAGATAACCTGGTCAATTTGAGTAATTTCGTCTTATGCACATTACTTATTACTATTATTAATTAACTTTAATATGAAGATAATAATAAATCACAATAAGCTACTGACGGCTCTACGGATTGTAGAAAGAATCGTTTCAAGAAATGTATCATTGCCAATTCTAAGTGCAATCCTCCTTAGGATTGAAAATGGACGCTTAAAACTATCAGCGACAAATCTGGAGATCGGCATTAATTATTGGGTTGGCGCAAAAGTGGATGAGGATGGAGAAGTTGCCGTTCCGGCTCGCGTTTTTTCAGATTTCATCAGTAATATTACTGATGAAAAAGTAATTATTACGACGAATAAAAATATAATTTCAATTAATTCTGAGCACTACAAGACTCAAATTCTAGGCATGGAAGCTAAAGATTTTCCGATAATCCCGAAGGTCAAAAAGGAAACGTCATTTAAAATTAACAGTCAGGCGCTGAAAACCTCATTAATCAGCGTTTCGGATTCTATATCTCTTTCGGAAACCAGACCGGAGTTGAGTGGTGTATATGTTAATATCTCAAGTAACAAAGCCGAGTTTGCAGCAACCGACAGCTTTCGTTTGTCCGAAAAAATTACCGTTCTAAAAGAAGGGGTAAATAAAGCAGTTATTATTCCCCGCAATGCCATAGTTGAGATTGTAAGGATGCTGGAAAACACCGATGAAGAAATTAATGTAGCTATTTCCGAAAACCAAGTTTTTCTTTATAATGACGACTTTGAATTTGTCTCGCGTTTGATTGATGGCCGTTATCCCGACTACAAAAAAGTAATTCCAGAAAAATTTATATCCCTCGTCAAGGTTAACAAAGGGGAATTTGAAAGAAACGTCCGATTGGCCAGTATTTTCTCATCAAATATATCCGACGTCAGGATAAAGACCGCAAAAGATTCAATGGAAGTTTCGGCCAAGAATAGCGACTGCGGTGACATTACATCGCACCTGGCCTGCGAGTTAAAAAACAAACCATTTGAGATTTCGGTTAATTACCACTATCTTCTCGACGGGCTTAAAGTGATACCAACGGAGAATGTAATCGTAGAGTTTACCGGCGAGGGCAGTCCATTGGTGCTTCGGGGCGACGATCTTAAAGACCAAACTTACGTTATAATGCCCTTAAGGAGTTAGTTATTTTGCCCGGTTCTGGCAAGCCATCTCTGAACTGTTTCTTCCCAGTTCTTAAATTGAGAATCTTCGTTTGGATTTGAAGGCGGAGGGCCGGCGGGGTCTTTTTTGTCTGCATAATAGAGAATTGAATGTATACCATTTGGGCCGTTGTAATCGCCGTTTAGCATTATTTTATCAGTCGTTATGGGATCGGGCTCAATAAACTGCTCAGGAGCAGTGCCCTCCAGCGCGCGGGACATAAAATTATTCCACATAGGACCGGCGGCAGATAAACCGGCGCCCTGTTGGGTCATGGACTCGTTGTTATTATTTCCCGTCCAAACTCCGACAACCAGCGAAGGAGTATATCCTACCAACCAACCATCGCGGTTTTCCTGGGTAGTTCCAGTTTTGGCCGCAACTTGCCGGCCAGGAAAGTAAAGCGGGCTGTTATAGCCGAATATCGGCCCGCGCGCATTATTGTCCGACAAGACATCGGAAACGAGTCTGGCTATCTGCGGCTCAAGCACTCTTTCCTCGTCGTGTTTGTATTCTTCAAGAATTGTGCCGTCGCCGGTAGAAACTTTTTGAATGAAAGTCTGCGGCACTTTTATGCCGTCGTTGGCGAATACTCCGTAAGCCGCAACCATATCAACAAGACGGACTTCTCCTCCGCCGAGTACCAAGGAGAGACCGTATCGAGAACGGTCGTTGAGCGTTGTAATTCCCATTTTATGAGCGAGGTCAATGGTGTCATCAATCCCAGCCAGATAAAGCACTTGAACCGAGGGCACGTTAAGGGATTGGCTAAGCGCTTGGCGCATGGTTACCGGCCCTCTAAACAGTCCGTCATAATCTTGGGGATTGTAGCAGTCTTGGCCGTTAGGATCTTTTACTTGTGTTGCGGAGGAGTCACAGTTGGGGTTGAATTCCGTAGGCAGATCAAAGAGTATAGTTGAATCGGTAAAACCCTTAATGAAAGCTTCGGAGTAGGCGAATGGCTTAAATGATGAACCTGGCTGGCGAAACCCAAGGGCAACATTAAAATTACCTTCAAACTTACAGCTGTTAGCTCCGGTAGTTCCAGGCGCGCAACCCTCCGGTTCCGATTTCCCGAAATAATTCTTTGAGCCCACCATAGCCAGTATCTGCCCCGTTTTTGGGTCTTCCGCGACTAAGGCGGCGTTACTGGCCTTGTATTTGTCGGTGTTGATGGTCGCATATTTACTTACCGACGCCGAGGCCGCTTCCTGTAATTTAGTATCTAAGGTGGTTATTACATTAAGTCCGCCGGTTTCCACCATATCTTCCCCATATCGGGCTACCAGATACTCTTTGACCATGACAACAAAATGGGGGGCGAACATGTCACTGGGCTGATTGAATTGAAATTTTTCCTTCTTGGCCTGATCATATTCCGCTTGACTGATATAGTCCAAGCTTTTCATTCTTTCCAGGACATAATCCTTTCTTGCTATCAGTTCGGAATAATGGTTTCCATAGGGAGAATAATAGCTGGGCGCTTTTGGCAAAGAGGCCAGAATGGCGGCCTCGGCCAGATCAATGTCTTTTGCCGACTTTCCAAAATAGGTTTGGGCCGCAGCTTCTATACCATAGGCATTTGAGCCGTAGGGGATCTGATTGAGATACATCCAAAATATCTGGTCTTTTGTAAATTTGCGTTCAACCTGAATGGACAAAACCGCCTCCTTTATTTTCCTGGCGATAGTTTTTTCATTGCCCAAAAGGGATGTCTTTACTAATTGCTGGGTTATGGTGGAGCCGCCCTGTGAGGCGCTAAGATGCAAAATATCTTGATAGAAAGCGCGAAGTATTCCTTTAAAATCTATACCTTGGTGACTGTAGAACTCGCTGTCCTCCGCGGCTAACGTCGCCTTTTTGATGGTGTCGGAAATTTGCTCCCACGGAACAACGGTCCTTTTCTCTTCGCCGTGGATATCATACAACAGGGCGGTGCCGGTGCGATCGTAAATTTTGGTTGATTCATTGATGCGGCGAGAGGCAATAGCCGAAGGATCGGGAATTTGTCCCGCGTAGTAAATGAAAAGAATAACCAAAAAAACCAAGCCGATTACGGCCAGGGCCAGAATTGTGAGAAAAATATTTTTCACAGGATGAGACTTATTTTTTCTGCGTGATCTATTCACTTGTGTCAAGTTTGCCACAAAACCGCAAAATTTACAAGATTACCCGCGGGGTATATAATAGGTGAAATGACTCAGATTATTTCCGATGAAAATCAAATAAAGGAGTTTTTGGACTCAAGATATATTGAAGCGGTTTTTCCGTCCAAGGAGAGGGCGGCGGAGATAATGGGATCGGGGAATCAACTGGTTTTTTACTTAGGCATAGACCCGACCGGGCCGGAGATACACCTAGGTCACACCATCCCGCTCCTCTTGCTTAAACAAATTGCCAAGCTTGGCCATCAAATCATACTTTTAATCGGTGATTTTACCGCAAGGATCGGCGATCCAACAGATAAGGAGGCGGCTAGAGTTGCGCTTACAGAGGCAGAAATCAAACAGAATATGAAAACCTATGTCGAGCAGGTTAAAAAGATTTTGGGAAATACAGATTTTGAGGTTGAGTATAATAGTAAATGGCTTAGTAAAATGTCCTTTGAAGACGTAATAAAACTGGCGAGTCGTGTAACAGTTAAGCAAATGTTGGCTAGGGATATGTTTAGAGAGAGGCTAGAAAAAGAAAAACCAATATATGTTCACGAATTTTTATACCCCTTGATGCAGGGCTACGATTCGGTTGCGATGCAGGTTGATGGGGAAGTCGGCGGAAATGACCAGACTTTCAATATGCTCGTGGGTAGAGATTTGGAAAAAGAATATCTAAATAAAGACAAACTGGTATTTACCACCAGACTTTTAGTAGATACAGAAACAGGCAAAAAGATTAGCAAAACAGAAGGGAGTTTTGTTGCCGTAGATGATTCTCCGGGGAATATTTTTGGTAAAATTATGGCTATGTCCGATTCAGCGATTGTGTCCTTGTTTAGTTACACTACCGAAGTTTCGAATGAGAAAATTAGCGAAGTGAAATCTAGGCTTGAAAAAGGCGAGAATCCCAAAGTGATTAAAGAAGAGTTGGCCTACGAACTGGTCAGAATGTATCACGGTGAAAAAGAAGCGATTCGGGCGCGCGAAGAATTTATGAAGGTTTTTGTCGAGGGCCAGTTGCCGGAAAAAATTGAGGAATTTAAAATGGGAAGCGGCTCAACGAAGCTGACGGAATTATTGAAAGAATCCGGTCTAGCGAGCTCTATGTCAGAAGCAAAGCGATTGATTGAGCAAAAAGCCGTGAGTGTAAACGGCAAGGTTGTGGAAAGTTGGGATTACGAAATTAAAAAGGGGGACGTAATTAAGGTTGGTCCGCGGAAATTTGTAAGAGCGATATAAAGAAATAAAAACTCCCCCTGTCTCTGGGGGAGTTTTTATATTGCCTTTTTACACCCCTTCTTCTACTGCTGACTTTTCTTCATCTTCGCCCTCTTCTACGGCCAATGGATCTAAAGGGGCCTCTGTTTCCTCTACCTCTCCAAGCTCTTCTTCCTCTAAAAGAGAAAGTTTATAGTCCTGGTTTAACATAATAACCTAGACCGACTTTGCTTATACCCTCCCGGATTACCGTAGTTATCCGGGAGAAAACACAAGCAAAGCCTGGTTAATTTGAGTTAATCAATATACTACAGTATTTGCACAGCAAATTGCAATAGCCAAGGCATCGGCCACATCGTCCGGCTTGGGCTCGGTCTTCAGGCCCAAAATCAACTTAACCATCTTTTGGACTTGGCTTTTCTCGGCGCGGCCATAACCGGAGACCGCTTGTTTTACCTGCAACGGGGTAAACTCGGCAATCTCAACACCGTTTTTGGCGGCGGTAAGCATCAGCACTCCTCTTATTTCGCTTACCTTCATCACCGTCTTGGCGTTTTTAAAAAAGAACAAGCTCTCAAGAGCCACTTTGTCGGGCTTAAATTTTTTTATCAGTTTTTCAAAGAAATCGCAGACAGTTTTGACGCGTTCGCTGTTTTTAATATTTACCCCAGTTCTCAAATCGCCAAAATCCACCGCCTTAAAACTTTTACCATCGGCGTCAATAATGCCGTAACCTATTAGGGAAGTTCCGGGGTCAATGCCTAATATTCGCATTGTTTAATGGTCAAGCCCTGACGATTGTTCGTCTTTCAGATTTGAGTGGACGTTTTCGACATCATCATTAGTGGCAAGTTCTTCCAGGAGTTGATTAAATTTTTGGCGCATTGTAGGGTCGCTGTTTTCCAGTGGGTTTTTTGGCGCCCAGCTTGCGTCAAACATCCAGTTTAGCGAGCCTTCGGGGACCATCTTAAACCCGTTTTTTGCCAGAATGTTTTTTACCTCGGCTATTGTGCGGTTTTTGTTGTCGGTGATTGCTTCAATAACCACCGCCACAGAGCCAGGCCCCATTGCCTGAACCGTAATCTCGTTCAAAGAAGCAGCTTCTTTCTCGGTGGCCCTTTTGATCGCGCGCTCAATGTTCTCTTTGGGCATATTTACCGCCCGCGCTTCTTCTATGGTTGATTGAAGTTTGTAATTGGCCAAAGGATCAGTACCGCTTCGCGCCGCAATCGTTATTTTGTTCGCAAGTTTGCTGAAAACCCGACCCTTCTTCTGGTCGCTAATTCCTTTTTTATGTTTTATCTGCGCCCATTTACTATGGCCTGACATATCCTCATTTTATTCCGTAATGACCATTTGTAAAGATTTTGAGAAACTTTGGCTGTCTTTGGAGCAGTTCAAATCGATAGTTGCGGTACCGGGCGTGGTACTTCCGCCTATTTTCCATGACCACCTTATATTTCCCGGGGCATCGGTGAGCGGTGTTTTAAGCCCTGAAGCGCTGGATTCGCTGCCACTCGGTAGTGTTACTCTTATTAAGCACTGGGCGTCAGGCAGAGTTGTTATACTGAGTCCAGCTGTGAGTCCTCGTTTTATCGGCGAAGTGAGAGAGAAGACGTTTATAAGTTCCTGTTGAGAACTTTGAGAAGAGGGAGCTGGTGTTGGCGTGGGAGAAGGTTGAGGGGTAGATGTTTGAACTGGCATAGGCGTTGAAGACGGGCTAGGAGCTTGAGTTGGGGCAGGTGTTGATGTTTGCCTCGCGGTAGAGCTGCTTTGTGTGGTAGGCGAGGGTGTAGGAGTGGTGGCATGGACTGGTGTTGATATCGGGGTTGGAGTCGGTGTCCGAGCTTTAATCGGAGACGGCATTACCGAAGCCACGGCGCTTGCGTTCCCTTCCTTTAGCGCCTCTATAATGCGAGCGGAATCTTCTTTGGGAGATTTGCCGGTTTCAATTAAAAACAGCATTCCGAGGGTTGCCACAAAAGTTATAGCCGCAATCAAAAGTTTCATATTCAAGGATGGTATAACGGTTTTTGAGGCGATGCAAGCCGTACGTCAAAATTGACAGAATAAAAAACCTCTGATATCTTATTTATATTCTTTGAAAAATGTTTAGGGGGGGGTGTTTATGAGAATTACTCACGCGACAGCCCAAGGCCCGCGGCCGTATCAAGAAGACCGGTACTGTTTTTTTAGCATTAGAAAACCCCAAACAATAATTGCCGTGATGGACGGACATGGCGGAAGAGAAGTGGCTGAATTTTGCTCTTGTAATTTAAAGAAGATATTTCAAGATACACGAGGCAAGATAGCCGATCGTCTGAATGAAGTTATCAGAAAACTCGCTGAAGCAACCCCTCGTCATTATGAAGTAGGATCAACCATTTCGATCGTCAGCGCTACTAATCACTGGGCGCACATCGCCTTTCTTGGAGATTCCCCGGTAATTATACGAACTGCTGGAGGGAAAATTGATATCAGTCCCGAACATAATGTACGCAGCAACGATGCAGAAAGATTAGCCGCAGAAAAACGCGGCGGAGTATATGATAACGGTTATATCTGCAAGTCCCTTGGCGGGTATGGACTACAGTTAAGCCGTGCTCTTGGAGATTGCGAGATGGGGTCAATTATAAGTAGGGAGCCCGAGATATATAGACAGCCAGTTGACCAAGATAGTTGGGTTCTTGTTGCATCTGACGGGCTTATAGACCCAAGCCATCAAGGAACGGGAAATGTAGAGCAGATCGCCGATATGCTTAATAATGGAAAGGATGCCAGCGACCTGATTGAATGGGCTAGCCACGAGGGCCTACAGGATAATGCGACCGCAATAGTCTGGCGTCCCTAGGCCATTTATACCACCTATGTGCCCTGCGTAGCATTTTACGCGGGGTTTTTGTTTTTTGAGACCTCAAAAGCAAAGACCTTAGGGGGAGGCAGAAGGGGACCAGCCCCCTCTTTCAATAATTGTATTGACAAGAGATAATTTATCAGCTATACTTATAAGATACGGAAACATAGTCGAGTTTCTCGTCATAAATAGTCATAAAAACAATCATATGACCGGAACTATCAAAACCCTCGTTAAGGATAGAAAATTCGGATTCATTGTTCGTGAAGGTCAGGCAGACGGAACAAAGGATCTGTTCTTTCATTCCGAGGACTTGAGTGGCGTGACATTTGAGGAATTGAACGAAGGCGACAAGGTCTCCTTTGATGAAGTTATGGGCGAAAAAGGCCCAGCCGCCAAAAACGTAAAGCGCGAATAACCATCGCAAAAAACCGTCCCGCCTAGGCGGGACGGTTTTTTGATTCCTTTCAAATAAGAGATTGCTGGTCGGTCTTTTTCAGACCAAGATGTTTGGCGGCAAGGTCGGTAAGTACCCGGCCTCGCGAGGTACGGGCCAAAAAGCCGATTTGCATGAGATAAGGTTCGTAGACGTCTTCTATGGTTTCTTCTTCTTCGGCGATGGCCGCGGCGATTGATTTAAGCCCCGCCGGTCCGCCGTTGAAGTTTTTGGAAATCACGTCAAGTATTTTTCGGTCTGTCGCATCCAGCCCCAGTTCGTCTATGCCAAGAAGCGACAAGGCCTCGGTTGCGAGAGGTTCGGTAAGAATGGGGGAGTTTTTAACTTGAGCGTAATCCCTGGTGCGCTTAAGCAGACGGTTGGCAATTCTTGGAGTAAAACGCGACGAGGCAGCAATTTTAGCCAGGGCCCCATCTCCCGTTTTAACTTTCAACAATTGGGCGGAACGCTGCAGGATCTTTTCAATCTCTTTTTGGTTGTAGAAATCAAGCTTGTAATGAGCGCCGAATCGCGAACGAAACGGGTTGGAAAGCAGTGAAATTCTGGTAGTGGCGGCAATCAGGGTGAAACGGGGAAGTTTAACCTGTAATGTTTTGGCGGAAGTGCCTTTGCCGATTATGATGTCAAGACAGTAATTTTCCATTGCCGGGTAAAGAGTTTCTTCCACCGTTTTATTAAGCCGGTGAACTTCGTCAATGAATAGAAAATCACCATCAGACAGGCCCGTTAAGATAGAACCGATATCTCCCGCCTTCTCCATTGCCGCGCCGGAAGTTATCCTGATACCTGCCCCGCTTTCTTTGGCGATAAGATAGGCCAGGGTGGTCTTGCCCAGCCCCGACGGGCCGTGAATCAGTATATGCTCCAGCGGTTCATTGCGTTTTTTTGCGGCACCGATCAGTATGGCTAAGTTTCCCTTTACGTTCTCTTGGCCTATAAAATCATTAAAAGTGGTCGGCCTTAAAGCAAGGTCTAAAACCTGATCGTCTGGTCCCTGCAATAAAGCGCTTTTTTTCTTAGTTTCGTTGGGTAAAACCATGATCAAAGGGGCTTGACAGGCGCAGTTTTTTTGTATACAATACTATCAGCATCCCTTGATAGGGATTTTAATTTAAGACCTCTATAACCTGTAGGCAATTGAGGCATTTCGTTAATACTTAGTGGCTCAATCGGAGTATTCTCGCAGACGGGTAACTTGGTTCCGACTGGGTTATGCCTCGGTATTACTCTGCCCCGGGCCTTTAAGGTCTGGGCTATTGCCTACAGATTATAGGGGTTTTAAATTTGAAACTACTCCCCGACGACTCTCAATACTTCTTCAATCGCAGTCGTGCCGTCCACGACTCTCAAGAGGCTGTCCTGCAGAAGGGTTACCATCCCCTTTTTTATTGCCAATTCCTGCACCTCCGAGATCGGGGGCGATTTTAATATTAACTTTTCCATCTCGGCGTCAATTTCAAAAAGTTCATATACGCCGATTCGTCCGGTGTAACCGGTGGAATTGCACTCTTTGCATTTTTGCGGGTAATAAATTTCCAGCGACTCGTTCAGTTCAGGAAGTTTAATGGTTTTAATTAGACCCGTCAGATATTTTTTGAGCGTTGCCAGGTCTTCGCTCTTAATCTTTTGTTTTTTCTTGCAGCTCTTGCAAAGACGCCTGACCAATCGTTGGGCCATGGCCGCGTTAACGGCGGGGGCAATGGTAACCGGCCGTACGCCCAAATCAATCAAACGGGGGATCGTGCCGGCGGCGTTGTTGGTATGAAGCGTTGAAAGGACCAGATGTCCCGTAAGGGCGGCCTGCATGGCGATTTCCGCTGTTTCAACATCGCGGATTTCGCCGACAAGGATAACGTCAGGATCCTGTCTGACTATTGAACGCAGGCCGTCGGCGAAAGTATAACCCGCGTGAGGGTCAACCTGCGTTTGGGATATTCCCTCTATGTGATATTCAACCGGGTCTTCGATAGTTATTATTTTAATGTCCGGGCTGTTGACATACTTTATGAAGGCGTAGAGGGTCGTTGTTTTACCGGAACCCGTGGGGCCCGTAGTCAGAATCGCGCCCGTAGTTTTGCTCAGCAGTTTTTTAATAGTAACCAACATATCCTCACGCATGCCGAGGTCTTCCAGTTTTTGTTGGATAGTGGCGGGATCCAGAATACGCATTACTATGTTTTCACCGTAAGCACCCGGCAAAATAGAAACGCGCACTTCGATATCTCCGCCCTCTTGTTTTATTGTGAAACGGCCGTCTTGCGGCGAATCGTGAATGTTGATTTTTAATCCCGACAGCAGTTTGATTCTGGAAAGAAGACCCGGATAGCCTGTGGGCGAGAATTCAACAACGTCATTAAGCATGCCATCCAGCCTGTATCTGAGGCGAATTGATTTTTCTTCTGGTTCAAAATGTATGTCTGACGCCTTAACCTTAAGCGCTCCGGCGATGAGGATATTCAGAACTTTGGTTATGGGCAGCGACGTAAGGCGGTCCTTCAAGTCGGAGATATCTTTAATTTGTTTGCTCAAATCATATAATTCCGCTCCCTCAATAGTGACTGACCCCAGGGCCGTTTCGGCACGCCCTTTCTTTAATTGATATCTCTGCCAGCCTGTCTGGAGGCTTAATTCTGAAACTATAATTAAACTAAAGGTAAAATCTCTTTCCTTTAGTTTATTTAATACGAGTTGGGTTTGCTGATTCTGAGGGTCTAAAACGGCAACGCGGAGATTCTGACCGCTTTTGGAAATAACGATCAGCTTTCCTTCCCGCGCACCTTTTTCGTCAACCAGCAAAACGGCGTTGGCGTCAACGGGGAACGCTTTCAAGTTTACATACGGCAAGCCCAACTTTTTAGCTAAAGCTTTTGCGTCATCTTCTGTTTTCTGTATCTGAATAGTTGACAGCTTTTTTTCAAGTTCTTTCTCCAAAGCCTCGGTTTTTACGGTTGTTTGGGCCATGTTTATGCGAGCGGCTACCTTTATCTTATCACTTTTTAATTTTTTTGTTCTCAACACCCGCCCGAGGTTATGCAAGGAGGCCGACTTTAGGAGACCAAGCTTCGGTTTAGCAGTAATGCCCGAAGGGGTCAATCGCCCCAAATGGGGATAAGCTGTTGATAGTTTTTTGTTATGAAAATGTGGGCAATGGACCGGCCATCTCTAGCGGGGTTGACCCCCACACTCATGCATGAGTGTGGGGATTGACAGTACTGGGCAGGGGGAATATAATGGAATTTGAAGGCTGATATTGTTGACTATGTCCGCGAGAAAGCGGGCTCTTTATTTAGAAATTAGGAATTAGTAATTAGAAATTTTTATTATGCTAGATGTAAAACAATTCGTTTCGGCCATTAAGCAAATTGCCGAGGAAAAAGGGATACCCGAAGACAAGGTCGTAGAAACCATAGAAGCCGCTATTGCCGCGGCCTATAAGAAGGACTATGGAGAAAAGGGCCAAGTTATCAGGGCGAAATTAAATCAGGAAACGGGCGATATAACAATTACCCAGGTTAAGTTTGTGGTTGAAGGGGTTGACGAGGAAGGGAATATTATCGGCGAGTTGCTAAACCGGCCGGGTGCCGAGCCGGAGTTTGCTGAGCACGAAGTCGCAGAAAATAAGCACGCCGTTGTTTCGGAAGGAGAACTCGCGGAAACAGGCCCGGAAGAGGCTAAATTTAAGTTTAATCCGGAAAAATACATTACCCTGGAAGAGGCCAAGAAGATAGACAAGAAACTGAATATCAACGACGAACTGGTAGTCAAGCTTGAATCCAAAACCGATTTCGGCAGAATTGCCGCCCAGACGGCGAAGCAAGTTATTATTCAGCGGCTGCGCGAGATTGAGCGAGAGGCAGTTTTTGCTGAATTTAAAAACAAGGAAGGAGAGGTGGTCTCGGGCATCGTGCAGAGAAGCGAAGGCCATTTAGTTTTTATTGACCTGGGCCGGACCAATGGTTTGCTTGTCCCTGCCGAGCAGCTCTTTAGCGAAAGCTATAGAATGGGCCAGCGTCTAAGGTTTTTGATATTGCGGGTAGAGGAAACCAACAAAGGCCCGGTTGTTTTGTTATCCCGTTCACACCCGAAGCTCGTTCTTAAATTGTTTCAATTTGAAGTTCCAGAGATAGATACCGGCAGCGTTGTAGTCAAAGCTGTCGCTCGGGAAGCCGGCTCAAGGTCCAAAGTGGCCGTTGCCTCAAACGAAGAAGGAGTTGATCCGATAGGTTCGCTTGTCGGCCAGAAAGGCGTGAGAGTACAGACGGTTATAAATGAATTGGGCGGGGAAAAAATCGACATTATTGAATGGAACGAAAGCCCGGAAAAGTTTGTAGCCAACGCCATGTCTCCCGCGAGAATTATTAATGTTAAAATTTTGGACGCAGAAAGACGCCATGCCCTGGTTGAAGTCGCTGATGACCAATTTTCTCTTGCCATCGGTAAAAGGGGACAAAACGTGAGATTAGCCGCCAAGCTCACCGGCTGGAAGATAGACGTTCGCGCGCCTCAATCGCAAATGTCTGCCGACGAAGCGCTCGTGCCTGAAGAGGCCAAGGCCGGCGCGGAGGGCGACCAATCAGCAAGTCCAATCGCCGCCGAAACCCCAAAAGCAGAAGAAGCACCCGCGGAAGAGGAAACCAAACCTAAGAAAAAGAGGAAGAAAAAAGAAGACGCGGAATAATGACTTTTACAGCTGAAAAACTCCCGGATTCTAAAGTTAAGCTGGTAGTCAGTCTTGATAAAAAAGACCTGCTTTCGTGCGTTGAAGAAGCAGAAAAACGGCTGGCTCGCGATGTGAAACTGAGAGGTTTTCGTCCGGGCAAAGCTCCCAAGGACATGGTGAGAAAAGCCGTGGGGGAAGAAAAAATCCGCGAAGAGGCCCTACAACTGGCGGTAGAATCTAGCCTTACGAAAGCAATGGCCGACGAGAAACTTGAGGTCCTTGACCGGGTTGGTTTTGAGATAAAAGAAAACTCTCCTGAAAAATTGGTTTATTGGGCCACTTTTTTGATTTTTCCGGAGCTTGTTTTAGGAGAATATGAGGGACTGGGCATAAAGAGAAATACGGTGGCCGTAAGCGATGCGGAAGTTAAAAAAATCTTAGATGAAGTGCTGAGATCGCGGACGGTATTCAACGAAATTAAAAGGCCGGCACAGATGGGAGACCGGGTGGAAGTTGACTTCACGATTAAAGACAACGGCACAGTCATTGAAGGAGGCAGGAGCGAGAACCATCCGGTTATCCTCGGCGACGGCCAGTTCGTACCCGGATTTGAAGAGCAGATCGTCGGCATGGAAAAGAGCGGGACGAAACATTTCTCGCTAAAAATCCCGGCCGATTATTATCAAAAAACCATTGCCGGCAAAGAGCTGGATTTTGAAGTTGCCGTAAAAAAGGTGGAAGACAGAACAGTACCAAAATTGGACGATGAGTTCGCGAAGAGTTTGGGAAATTTTCATTCTCTCAAAGAGCTGGAAGCGAGTATAAATCAGGGACTGACCACAGAAAAGGAAACGAAAGAAAAAGATAGGGTCCACCTTGCCATTTTAGAAAAAATAGCCTCGGCGACGGAAGTTAAGGTACCGCCGGAGCTTATTGAAAACCGACTTGACGCCATGCTCCGCGATTTGGATAACGAATTGCACCAAAAGAGAATGGAGCTCGGGCTTTATCTGGCTCATATAAAAAAGACGCAGGACGAACTGAGGCGCGAGTGGCGGCCGAAAGCCGAACTGCAAGCCAAGATGGGGTTGATAGCAAGGGCGATAGCGAAAAAAGAGGATTTGTCGGTCGGCGAAGAAGAGGTGAACCAAGAACTGCAAATTGTTTTGCAGCAATATATTATGAGCGGGCAAGGGGGAACCGGTTCGGAGGCGCTTCAAAACATTGACCCCGAAAAACTGAAAAGTAAAATTCGGGACACGCTATTGAACGAAAAAGTGTTTGAATTTTTGGAAAAAAAGAACGTAACCGCCTAAACCTTTTCAAGAAAAACCAAAACCCCACCAATGGCGGGGTTTTGGTTTTTCTTGCTAACTTCGTGGCTACCAGAAAGCCGGTTTGCTGTAGGATACCCACAGTTTTTCCCTTGCAGCTGGTTAAAGACCGGTTTATTATATATACGGTCTTCAGAAGCCCCCGCCGTTGGCGGGGGCAAAGTGTAGCCGCAAAGCCACAAACTCCCCAGTATCCAGCATTTTAATTATACGCTTAATTTAGACGTTTGTCAACCCCCTATGTTCAACTCTGCCAAATACTCATCTTTAGCCCTAAGATTAGGCTTGGCGGCCGTTTTTCTCTGGTTTGGAATTGATAAGATAATCCACCCTTCTTATTGGCTGAATGCCTGGATGACTACAAGCCAGTTTATTTATCTCTGCGGCATTTTTGAAATTCTGACCGGTGTCAGTTTGGCAACGGGGATATTTTCCAAATTCTTTTCGGCCTTCGCGATACTGTTCCTTGTTGGCGCGGCCATTTTTGTCGGTTCGGGAGATACAGTAATTAGAGACATCGGTCTTATCGGTGGATTGATTGCAGTCTTTTTATGGCCCGCGGCGAGAAACAGATTTTAAATTTGACTTCTTTACGTTATTATAATAATCTAACAATCCGAACAAATTATTATGGAAGGACAAAATACAAAAATCGAAGAGGTCCCCAAGACAACGACTAAACCAAACTATATACAATTCCTTTTGCCAGGGGCGATTTTACTTGCCGCGTTGATTATTTCCGGGACTCTGCTCTTTACCAGAAGCCAAAACAGCTTAGGAGCCGCCCAGCCTGGAGGGAGCAAGCTCGTGGATATCAAGATCAACTCCGATGACCATGTTTTGGGCAATAAGGATGCCAAAGTTACAATCGTTGTATATGCCGATTTCCGTTGCCCGTTTTGCGAGAGACTTTATACGCAAACCGAAAAACAATTGGTTACCGATTACGTAAATACCGGCAAAGTCCGCTTTATCTTTAGGAATTTCGCTTTCCTAGGCACGCAATCCACCTGGGCATCTGAAGCGGCCGAATGCGCCAACGAGCAGGGTAAGTATTGGGAGTATTACAACTGGTTATTCAGTAATCAGGCGCCGGAATCCGATTTGAATTACTACTCCAAGGCTAACCTCACCAAATATGCCGGCACAGTTGGCCTCAGCACCACTCAATTTGCTTCCTGCCTTAATTCCGATAAGTATGTAAAGCGTGTTACCGACGACTCGGCTTCCGGCAAAGCCGTCGGCATAACCGGGACTCCGACTCTGTTGATGATAAAAGGCAAAGACACGTCCTTTGACGTTGTCTATATCAGTGCTCAAATGCAGGCCGGGCAGAACGTGATTAAATTAGCTAACGGCAACATGTTTATTATTGGCGCTCAACCCTACGAAACCTTTAAGCAGGCGATAGATGCCCTATTGAAATAGGATTGCTCTTATCAATTCGCTACGGGAGCGTTCTTGACTGCCATATGTCAATTATGCTATATATAAGTCAGTAACCGGAACCGGACAGGCTCCGGCTTAACAACAGAGGAGGGAAGAGTGCTCAAAGAGTTCATGGAAGAAGTTGCCGCTATTGAGGCGGCGGGAGTATTTAGTGACCCTATTAACGAAGAAGTTGCCGAGGCCGATGGAGAAGAAGTGGTTGGACACATTACCGACCCCTTCCTTCTGGCGCTTTACACGGCATTCAAAAATCGGGTTGAGGCCTTAAAGGATAAAATTTCCCAGATGACAGAAGATGAAGCCGCTAGGGTTTCTGAAGAATTGAGTACTCTCCGTGAGATAACGTGGACCGAGCTCCGTCTCCACTTCGGTGTCTTCGGTGGCACGGTGGGACTCCGGAAGGGGTGGACAATCGTAAGGAAAAAAGACGAACAGCCGATGCCGCCGGAACTACGGATTCTTGAGTTGTTGGGAATTCCTCTTGGTGCCCTTGCTGGTGCACCCGGTGACTGCGGTGACCCCGACTGTCCTCTCCACGGCAAAAACAGGAGCAGGAATAGGCGGCGAAAGCCGATTGGCCGAAGCGTAAATCTATAGCTTATCCGAACAAGCGTCGAAAAACGGCGCTTTTTGTTTTTTATTCGGCGGGGCGTCAGACCATTGACATGGCGACTCCACTGTGTTATTTTTCCCCCAGCTCTTAAAAAATATGTGCATCGGGGGTGAGAAGAAATGACAGCGGCCGATTGGATTAGGACAACTAGCACATTGGCGCTTGTTGATATCAGCTCAATTCCTGCTCGTCTTCGTTATCGCGTCCAGGCCACGCTAGCGGCATTTTTCAGATTCCAATGTAGGAAGATTTATGAGGAGGAAAGTTTGTTCTTTAAACTCCTTTTTATGCCAATAATTATGATGAAGGCGGTTTCTTTAAAGATAAAGGCACACAGAAGAGGCCTTTCGTTGGACGCGTTCTTAAGACTGGAGACGGCCGAATTGAGGGTGGAGAGTGAAATGCTAAGGCAAATAGCGCGCCTACAAAGAATCAAGCAGATGGAACGGCTGGCTGACATCATGCCGGGGGCCACAGCGAATGACTATGAGGACTTAATTGAAGGACGGCCATTCTGGTTGCTGATGTTTTTGAGAAATAGTTTTTGGAAACTGATTTTGGGCGATAACGACGAAAAGGGTTGTAAATAGGGCAGAAGCCCTATTTTTTATTTTTAGCCAATCTACTATTGACAGGGTGGTGCTAATAATGCTATTTTATTCTTGTGTTATTTCACAATTTATTTTGGGGAGGACAGCAGTGGAGCTTCAAAAACAGCCAGAAACAGAAATGGAGTATTGGCAGGCAATTGAAGGACTCGGGGGGTTTATTTGGAGCACGAATCATGACTTAGCCGATGGGAGGATCCAAGATCCTTCAGGCGGAATGGACCGTGACATCCAAGACGCAAGACAAATATCGACGCGACTCGTCTCTGAATTAGGCGAGAAGTTCGGGGTTATTCCGCCACAGGATTGCCCAAAAGTTGAACTTGGGCAAAAACCACCCAAGGCACCAAAAGGGAAAAAATACTATTGGGATTGGTATAAGAAAATGAAAAAATTGGCCTACTCAATTGATTACGAAAAAATAATCTGTTCCGCCTGCCCCTTCAGCGAGGGAGTAGAGAGAATGATTTCTTTGGGGAGCCAGATCCCTTGCGGCGCGTTTGGAGGATGCCTCTATAAACTCAGGGCGCCGTATCTCTGTGGCATGTTGGATACGAAAAGTTGGGGCGAAGAAGAACTTCGGCAGGAAATTATTCGCAAGGGCGGAGAAGCCGCTCTTGTCCGGTTCAGAATTAAGGAAGCGGGGCTGAAAGCATTGTTTGATCCGAAAACCGGCGAAGTGAACGCGTAAATAGCCCGCACCCATTTTTCATAAAAATGTGCACGCCAGAATGACTACATCTTCTGGCTTTTTGTTTTTTGCGGCCGGATATTGACATAAAACATTTAAGAGCTATAAACTCTGAGCAGCTGCAACTTAATAATTTCAGGAGTCCAAGATGTCAGACACCAAGACCGGCCCAGTGATAACCAAACCAAAAGATCCAGAATTGTTGGCAAAATTAGGAAGAAAACTAGTTGAATATGAGAAAAGAGTTGAAAAAGCACAGGGGATGAGACATCCAGAATTGGCTTATATGATAGACCATCATTATAGAGACGCCTTATTTAAGTCCACAGTGCTTAGAGAGGTACTAACTAGGGGCGAGGTTAAAACTTATGATCTTTCCCTAGAACTGGCTAAACAGTATAAGTCATTTGATGTGGATAGATTTGACAACGCGTGTGCAGTAATAGCAACTTACTGTGGGCAGCTAGATATAGAAACACATGGCGGAACAGGTCTTAAATAAACAGCCGACTGAATGTCGGTTTTCTTTACTCAAAAGCAGAATAGTGCTATCAATAGGTTAATATGAAAAACATGAGAAAAATTTTGTTAGTGTCAATTTTGGTCGTATTTGTTTCGGGCATCTCACTCTGGGCGATGCCGGCTGCCAAGGCCATGACTCCGACATTGTCGGTTTCAGGCAATGGGGATTCGGTTCAGATAACGGTAAATGGTGACACGAACTCCGCCGTATATTTGTATTATCAAAAAGTTAATTATGGTTTTCAGTCGCAGTATATCGGCACAACCAATGCCTACGGGTCTTTCTCCACGGCTGTCAGCACTTCCGCTTATGGTATCAGCTCCGGTGCTTCCGTTTACACCATGGTTAATAATCAGCAATCACAGAATGTAACGTGGCCGTATAGCTACAATTACAATAACAATAATGGCGGGGGCTCTCTTTCGCTGAGCCAGACTAATGTTACGCTGAATGTTGGCGGCTCGCAGGACGTTACTATTTACGGGGGCAATTGGCCCTATAATATGAATGCGGGTTCACCCGATATTTTTCAGGCAATAATCGGCGGCAATACGTTGACGATCATTGGTAAGGCCGTTGGTTCGGGCACGCTTAGCGTCTGCTCTTCCGGCGGGGGGTGCGCCACTGTCTATGTGACGGTATCCAACAACGGCTACATCAATAACCCCGTCATTTACGGTGCGGTTTCTTTCAGCCAGAATAATATTTCCATTAATACGGGAAACAGCACAACGGTAACGGTTTCTAACAATGGCGGCAGTTACTACTACGGCTACTACGTTTCAAATAATTCTAACTCAAGCGTCGCCTCGGCAACCATTAATGGCTCAACCCTGACCGTCTACGGAAGTAGTTACGGCAGCGATAGTATCACGGTTTGCCAGAGCGGCAGTGGTCAATATGGCGGGCAGTGCGGGACTTTATATGTTTCCGTCGGTTACGGGAATACCAACGGATACACACCAACGGCCGTGACCTTCAGCCAATCCGGTCCGAACCTATCTATAGGCCAGAGCACGACCGTATCAATATACGGGGGTTCTAACGGAAACGGGAGTTATTATAGCGGCAGCTATTACGTCGGATACAATTCAAACTCAAGTTCAGTTCAGACAAGTTTAAACGGCAGTACCCTGACATTGACCGGCCAATCAAACAGCATAACGGTGATTGTCGTATGCGCCTCGGCAAATAGCTGCGGAGCTTTAACGGTAACGGTGGGCCAGACCGGAACGTCCGGGAACGGCCAAAATTGGAACTTCTGCGCCAATGAAGACCAATACTGCAGTTTTTCGGGAACAAAGACCGTCAGGTACGGAGCCAACGGCAGCTACCGCTATCAAACGCCTACGAACGGAATCCTGTGCTCAAACTCCGTTTTTGGCGATCCGTCGTTTGGAGTCGCCAAGCAGTGCAGCTACAGTTACTAGTCGGGTATATAATAAAGATATGAAAGGAGGTGTTGGGAAGTGAATAAGCACAAAGTAGGCATGGCGCTCGGCATGATATGCGCATTTTTTGGCTTCATCTGGTCTATTGTGGTGGCATTGGGATTGGGCCAGTGGATGATTGATAAAAAAATGCACCTTTTGTTTTTGAATAATCCGTTTACAATTTTGCCGTTTAATTTTTGGAAAATGGTAGCTTTGGTAGTCGGATTATACGCAGGCGCGTATATTATGGGTTGGATTTTCGCCTATGTCTGGAACTGGTACAACAAAAAGCCTGCCTAAAGTTTAAACGATTGATCCCGGGTCAGAAATATGAATATATCTATTCTTTCTCTGCAATCAGGGTCTAGCTTGTTTAAAATTATTTTTTGCGGCCATAAAAATAACAAAAATAGACCGACTACGTCGGTCATTTTTTACCTGTTCATTTATTAGTCAGCACCTAACGGCCCACATCCTCTATTTTTGGCGCGATCATGCCTTCTTGATAAGGAAGAAATCTATCTCTCCCTTCCGCTTTGGCGACCTTTGCCGCGGTGTCGGCCCGTTCGTATGCGGTCTCGAGAGTGTCTTTAGGGGATAAAGCGGTTATCCCTCCGCTAAAAGTAATATTGGTGGTGAGCTCTATGTCTTTGGGACTTAGGGCTTTTGAGTAAAGGGTGATCACAGAAACCGCAGTATCTCCGCGTTGATAGGGTTTTGTTATCTCCACCTTCCCCTCGTGTTTTTCGGGAGACGCTTCGGCGGGGCGGATATGAAGCTTGATATTTAAAATTGCGCGAGGGGTGCGAGGATCTTGGTTGCTAAATTTCTCCAGTATCTTGTCGGGGTCACTTTTTATGAGTATCACGAACTCGTCGCCTCCCACCCTGGCTACCACATCTGTTTTCCGGACGTTCTGTTCAAGATAGGAACCCACTTCTTTTAAAACAGTGTCTCCTACGGCGTGGCTATAGAGATCATTTATTATCTTGAAATTATCCAGGTCAAGAGCAATGATGCTATAGCGAGGGAATGATTCACTTCGGCGCTCGTCTTTGCTTTGCCCCGAAGGTTCCGGTTGCAGGATCTTAAAAAATCTTTCCAATCCCCGCCGGTTCATGAGACCAGTCAGGGTGTCAGTCGTGGCGAGACGATCCAACTGCGCTTTTTCCTCTTTAAGTCGCCTGTTTTCTTCCTCCAACGTAGCTATTTTCTGGAGGAGTTTTTCAGGAGAGGGGGTAGAGGGGGTTTCTATAGTGCCCATAATATTACCATATCACATTGAACATTTTCATGCCACAAGTATTGATTTTTTCTATGTAATTTGCTAAAACGTTTTATAGCGGAAGGTAATTTTAAGAAAAGGGGGAGTGATGGAAAAGGAAATATTACCGCTGGGAAAGTTAGACTTTTGCCTCCTCGAGAAGTTACTTAAAAAATATCAAAGCAAGACAGATCCCAGGGTGATAATTGGCCCTAAACTCGGAGAAGACGCGGCCATAATTGATTATCCCGATCGGTATCTCGTTGTTAAAACCGACCCAGTAACTTTTGCAACGGAGGAAATAGGTTGGTATGCCGTTCAAGTCAATGCTAACGATATCGCTACCAGAGGAGCCACCCCAAAATGGTTTCAAGCTGCCATTCTTTTGCCGGAGGATAAGACAACAGAAGAACTTGTTGAAAGAATTTTTGCCCAGATATCCCGGGCCTGCGACGAATTGAACATAGCTGTAATTGGAGGCCATACGGAGATTAGTTACGGTCTGAACCGGCCGATTATTGTGGGTTGCATGCTGGGCGAGGTTAAGAAAGAGAAACTGGTTTCCACTTCCGGAGCAAAACCGGGCGATGTGGTTATTCTGACAAAAGGAATCGCCATAGAGGGAACCTCCATAATTGCGAGAGAAAAAGCAGCTAAGTTAAAAATGAGAGGGTATCAAGAAGGTTTTATTCAAAGATGCCAGAACTTTCTTTATAGTCCGGGCCTTTCGGTAGTAAAAGACGCCCTAACGGCAAACCAATTGGAAGTTCACTCTATGCACGATCCTACAGAAGGAGGTCTGGCTGCCGGCCTTTATGAAATTGCCCTGGCTTCACAAGTAGGTCTTTTGATAAGAAAAGAAAGTATTCCTATCCTGGAAGAATCATCAGTGCTTTGCAAAGAATATGATCTGGACCCCTTAAGAACAATTGCCTCGGGGGCTTTGTTAATCGTTGTTCCCCCAAGAAACTCCAGGAGAATTGTTTCTCTTTTGAGAGAAAATGGGATCAACGCCTCTCTGATAGGAGAAGTTAAGGAGCAGAGTTTTGGGATTAAAATAACAACCGGCCGGAAGATAGAAGATTTAGAGTTTTCTGCAAGGGACGAAATAACCAAAATCTTTGAATAACCGCACAATCTGCGGTTTTGTTTTTTGCGGCATTAAAAAATATGCGGTTTACGATGTCATGCATTACTTTTCTGATATTTACAAAAAAACGAATTCAGAGTAGAGTGCATTTAGTTTTACCTTAACAACAAAATAACAAAGGAGACTGAAATGCGCACATTGAAGGTTTTCCTCCCCATTTTATTGGTTACGCTGGTTTCAATTGCCTCCGGGCAAACTATTACAATTGATCGCTCCAAGCCCTTAAATCCTGCTAAATTCATCGGGAAAGGCTGGACCATTGAAGAACAAGATGAGCGTTCGTTGTCCCTTACCACAATAGATCTGTCTAAGGTCAGATTTGAAACCTGCCTCAAAGACGGCGAGGTCAATATCGATGGCGAAGAAAAGCTGAAAAGATTGAAGGAAGCCGCTGACTATATCCGCCTTGATGCCAAAGTAATGCAGACCCTGTTGAGTAATAAAAAACTTATTCCGGAAAGCTGGAAGCAAAAGAATGGCGAACCTTTATATATCTTTTTTGACGGCACTATTTTTAAGGATTCCGACGGAGTACGCTATATTGTCGGGATGGCATTTTTAAACAAAAAATGGGATTGGGATTTTATTGACCTTAGTACCCAATGGACCGTCCAGCATCCATCCGCAGTTATCACAATTGAGCACTGGTAGATTATTTCCCGCCGCTTCGGCGGTTTTCTTTTACCCCTTTCTTTTTTGCGGCCGGATTGATTCTTGCCCGTCCATAGTTCCCCTACGCCAAAGGCTTCGGAAGAACGAAGGAGGGTTTGCCCCAAGAAGCGGAGTCCTGCCCCCGGAACTGGATTTGACAACAGTATAAAGAGGTGCTATTATTTTATTGTTCTTTAAAGGAAGGGAGACCACATGGCTGAAGCATGGCAAAAGCGGGAATTTGAACAACAAGAATTGCTGGAAGGAATTATGAGGGATGCCCTCCGTTTAATCGAAGACGGAGATCACGACATGTTCTTTCTGGCACTTGGGGCGGAGATGATAGGAATTTTCATCGATGAACGATTCGCGCAACGAGGAGAGGGTACTTCGACCTACTTGATCGGCGACAAGCTCATCGCGAGCTACTGTAACAGACTCAAGGCAAGGGTTAAGGATTTCTGCCGTACCCCGGAAGAGGAGCATGAACTCCTTGCCCGGCTGCTCACCAAGTTCACGGAAGCGGGGCTATCGGACATCCACAGCGCCTACCTGCGTCAGACGGTACATGAGCAGGAGAAGCTCTATGAGGGGCACAGTGCCATGGACGAAGTTTCTATTCCCTAACACAGTGTCAAATTTACATCCGCCAGCAATGGCGGTTTTTTGTTTTTATCACCGGACTCGTCCTGAGCGAAGTCGAAGGACGAAGGAGGGCCTATTTACAAAAGCGAAGGAGGGCCGCGCCCGTCCGTAGCTTGACTCAAGCGAAGGAGGGTGGGATGATGTAGCTAATTACCAAAATGTAATAAACCGGGAGTGTAAAAGTTTATAAAAAAGATATTAATCTTTTTTGAAATAAAACCCCATGAATATAAAAGATGTAAAAACGGCGATTAAGATTGGCGATTTTGTGCTGAGAAAAAATCATAGAAATAAAATAGACATCAAATACCCGCCCAATATAGACAAAAAAATACTTACCGATAATTCGGCAAGAATTTACTTAATAATCCAGGATGAAGTTATTAAGAAAATCGGTGGTTCTACTTCCAAGGGGGGAATTAGATCAACTATGAATCCTTACATCTCCGCCATGACAGGAAGCCCAGGCGTGCCTAGATTTGTAATCCATTTACTTGTTGAAAAAGCCCTAATCAACAATTCAAAGGTAGAATTGTTTATGATAACTTCTCCTAGGACATTGGCTAAAGTTAGTGGCCTGTTTGGCTATAAGAAAGTAGAAATTGCGAGTTTTAAGGAGATGGAGAACTTGTGTAAATCTGATTATTATTCAAAAGAGGAAAAATATCCTGATTGGAATTTTCAGGAAAATCACGAGCCATATCCTCCAGAGTTAGCAAGAAAACATAATTTATATCATCAGAAGAGGCTAAGCAAAAGATAGACCTAATTTTTAGGCGGGCAAAAAATAATCATTTCATGAGATTCTTTTATATGATTACCATTGCCATTTTTTCTGTTTAGTCCTATCCTTGTTTCTCCTTGACCCATGGTATATTGCCAGACGGGGAAGAATTGCTGAAATTCTTTATAGTATTCTCTTATTGTTGGGCAGTTATTATACGAAAGGGCAAATCTCCTTCTGTAGTTTTTATCTTGCCAAACATAAGACGGCAGCGCATTATTTGCATATTCTAAGGCCTTAGTGAATTCGTTGTAAAAAATATTTTTCCCATCGGGATTATTTAACGCTTTAATCATCTTATTAGACGCATCAATCGCCTCTTGAGCAGCTGGTGGAAGCGCCGATGCAGACCCC
>CAIUCV010000018.1 GCA_903897805.1 Candidatus Yanofskyibacteriota bacterium
AGATCCGTTTTGCGGCTCAGGCACGGTTTTGCAGGAAGCCATTTTGCTTGGTTATAAAGCCATTGGCAGCGATATTTCTGATAAAGCCATTAAAGACACGGCTAAAAATTTGCAATGGTTTAAAAATTTATACCAGCTGCCGACAGCCAATTATCGGTTAATCAAATCCGAGGTGAAAGGCTTGTCAAAACAAGTCAATCGAGCTGATGCGATTGTGACGGAACCATATTTGGGGCCGGCGCTGAAAGGCAATGAGAGTTTGCAACAGATTAAACAAATTATTTTTGAACTGTCAAAACTTTATGACGACGCTTTCTCTGAGTTCCGCCGAATCTTGGACCCGGGCGCTAAAGTGGTAATTATCTTTCCGGCCTTTCGTTATGGCAAAGAAATTTTGGAATTACCGATTTCAACGGAAATAAAAAAACTGGGCTTTACCCAGATTAATAAAGATAAATTGGTTTATAGCCGCGACACGCAAAAAGTTTGGCGGCAGATTTATGTTTTCCAAAGATAATTAATTTAAAAGTATGTCTAAAAAAGAAGGATTATCCAGGAGGGAATTAAGCGATTTACCTAAAACCGAGCAGGTAACTAGACCAGAAACTCGACGGTTATCAGCTGAGCAACCGGTCGAGTCCGATGACCAACTGCGAGAAAGGAGATTAGCCGAAATTCAAGAACGCTTGGCCCCGGTTGGTAACCCGGCGTCAACCTCAGCCATTAATCAAGAATTGCTGGGTGACTTTTCTGGCGCCGAAATTAGCGATGGTTTGGTTCATTTGTCAGAAGCGGACGAAACCAGTTTGCGGCCGCAATTGGCCAGAATCAGAAGTCAAGATAATTTTCAGCTCCCTTCGATTTTTAGCGGTATTAAAACCGCAACCGAATATGATAGCGAGATATCAAACTTTAGTACTCGGACAAATATTTTGCAAACCGGTACGGGTAAACGCGTTTTTGCCGTTGACTGCTATCCGTCATCTCAATTGCACCGTTTGTGGGACGGAATTGGCCGTCATCTGGTCGGTCATCGATTTGCCAAAGCTTCAATCGGCAAGTGGAAAGAAACCTTTGAGAAAAAGAGTAATATTCCCTTAATCGAAAATCCGGACAAGCGGACCGTTTTAATGCCCTATATTCCCAATATCAACCTCCGCGATCTTTTTGCCCGCAGCGGGGAAATGAAGGACTTTGGCGAATGCGGCTGGGCCGATGGCATTGACCTGGAAGGGGAAAAAGCAATTGTCGATAAAACGGTTGACTGTTTAAGGGATGTTCATCAACAAAAAGGCGCCTGGGGCGAATCGATCATTCACAATATGATCATTACTAAAGATCAAAATGTGGTAATTTGCGATCCGGAGATGGTTTTTGACCAGGGCGTGCCCCAGGTCGAACAGTTAGCCAGTGATTTGTATGATCTGACTTTTTCGGCCGCCGGGTCGCTAATGCAGTCTGGCGAAATTAGCGATCCCCGGGAAATTGTTGACCAGATTTTAGCGCGTTACCAAAATCCGGAAGTGATTGGGCAGTTAAAGAATTTCTTGACTCAGAAAATCGGGGTTTTAAAAAGAATGTTATATCAGACATTTGAATACGGTCGGGTGGGAGTAAAAAATGCCGAAGATTATGAAAAAATTAA
>CAIUCV010000019.1 GCA_903897805.1 Candidatus Yanofskyibacteriota bacterium
ATCGGCTTGTAAATTTTTTCAAAAAACTCTACGCTGTACGCTTCCGGCCGGCCGTCAACAAAAACTTTCTGTTCGGGGTAGAGTTTCCATATTAAGAAACTTCCCACGTCAAAGTTATTAAACACAGGTCCTTTTATGTTATTTTGTTTGACAAACTCAACGCCTTGCGCCGCACCCGATGGGATTTCTAATCCGAATTTTCCGCCATCTTCCATCCATGTGCGGAGATTATTGTTTAAAACATTTATTATAAGGAATGCGAAGACTGCCGAAAGGGCCAGATAAAAAATTATTTTGACCGGCCGTTTTAAAAATTTCGCCGCCGGTTTTATAGCGCTCAAATTCAAAGTGGTTACGGACGTAAAGATCGTGGCGTAAATCCCCGTGTTCCTTATCATTTTTACGGCCAGTATTGAAAAGGCCAGACCTGCCAGAAATTCAAAAACGATTTTTCTACCGCCGTTTTTCAGGGCGATGACGAAGCTGATTATTAGGACAATCAGAGAAATTTCAAAGATATTAATAGTCGCCAGTTGGATCCCGTAATCTTTTAAGAAAAAGATGGATTGGTTTTCAACGATGGTATAGCCGTAATTTCTCAAGATTAAAAGAGGTGCCAATGCTCCTTTAATGAAATTGGGATTTAAAAGCGTGGCGGCCGAAGTTGCAAGGAAAATCCAAAATATTTTGGAGAGCGCAACTTTTCTTTCTTTATCAAGCGCAACGTCAACTAGGAAAAATAGCAGGAGAGCGGGTCCTAGGACGAAATAGATATGGGCATTGCTCCACAAAACCTGGACAAAGGGTAAGGCATAGAGCCAACGGTATTGGCCGAAGAACCTTGCCCGCAAAATGGCAAAGACGAAGAATGCAAGAAAAAGATAACTGAAAATCTCCGGCCGAACATCGCTTCGGTTTAAGAAGACGAGAATGCCCAAAGGGGCGGAAACCAAAAACGGCCAAAGCCCCGTTTTTTTATCTGTGGCTTTATAGATCAGCCAAAAAGAAACCGCGACGACCACCGCTTTAAATATTATCAGCCCCTTGAGGCCGATGATGCCGGAAAGAAGATAAAAAACCACCTCGCTTAACCAGTGGTGATTTATAAAGGGGTAATTGGGTTCGGTGAATGAGAAAAGATTTGTTTTGGGAACGCTCTTAGTTTCCCAAATAATTTGCCCGAGCTTCAAATGCCGCCCGATGTCCTGATTTATAGAATTCAAACTGTGGACACAAACTAAACCTACGAATAAGAATAAAAGAACTATTGCAACGAGACGAAAATATTTCATAGGCCCAAATCCTAAATTCTAATATCTAAATCCTAATTGGTCCATAAATACCAATGGCCAATGGTGCTTAGGATTTTACAACAAGTCTTCAACTTGTTGAACCATTTTGTTCAAATCAAATTTTAACACTACCGTCTGGTGGGCCTGAATACCGAGTTCTTGCCGTAGACGTTCGTCGCCGATTAATTCTTTTATTTTTTGAGCGATCAGTGACGGCTTACGGGACTCAACCATAAACCCGTTTTTGCCGTCTTCTATGATTTCCGGCACTGCACCGACATTTGTGGCTATCACCGGCAGTTTTGCTGTCATCGCTTCAAGCAATACCCACGGGAAACCCTCTTTCACTGATGGCAGGACGAAAATATCAAAAGCCGCAAGATACTTGCGGGCATCGGGTAATTTGCCCGTAAGGAAAATCTTATTTTTCATCCCCGATTCTTTTATCTGCAATTCCAGTTTTTCTTTTTCCGGTCCGTTGCCGACTATAACAAATGCGGCATGCGCGATGGCCGGCTCGGTGCGGAGCAATCTTATCGCTTCAATAAAATATTCAAGCCCCTTGGTTTTGTAAAAATTGGCGACTGTGCCCACTACTATTTTTGCGTGGAGAAAACCTCTTTGCCTTTGAGAAAGTTTTTCAAACAATTTTATTTTTGCTTCATCTTTGCCGAAAATTTCCAGCTTGTAGGGGTCAATGCCGTTGTGGATCAGTTCAACGCTTTGCTTCGGTCTTATTTTCAACCTTTCGGCTTGCTCAAGGTCGTGGCGGTTGTTAACTATAATTATGTCTTTAAATCGCGCCGTGCATTTCTCCGCAAGAATGTAAAAACGGCGCACAAGCCACGGCATCGGGTCGTTAAACGACCAGCCGCCGATGCGATAAATTACTTTTACCCCGTCAAATTGCCGCTTTGCGGCACCGATTCTGCCGGATTTGACTGGGTGAAAACGTGGGAATTTCTTGGCTGCCAGCGAGCCGAGGACGCCCGCCTTAGAGCTGCTTAAAAACAGCGTATCGGGCCTAAAGTCCCTTATTAAGCCCCTTACCTCTAAATAGCCCCTAAAGTCGCCGTAGAGACCAATTTTGCGCCTTAAAAAGCGAAGGGAAAGGGTAGAAACATCCATATTCCTTAAAATCCCCAAAAACTCGCCGTCACCGTCTTTTCCGGCTGCTACGAGGATCTCATACTTATTGCGGTCCAGCCGGGGCATGAGCTCGCATAAAAACCGCTGAGCTCCGCCGAGTTCTGACTGGGTGACAACGAAAAGGACCCGTTTTTTGGGGCTTATTCCCGAAATTTCGTTAGGATTGCTTTTGGCCTCCATTTATGGCATGATACTAGCATAAACAATGGATTTTTCAAAGAGAATCCTGCTATTTTCTACGGCCTACAGACCGTTTGTTGGTGGTTCGGAGGTCGCGATAGAAGAGGTTGTTAAGCACCTGCCGGATGTTTTTTTTGATATTGTTACACCGAGATTCGGACGGAATCTGCCGCAACTGGAGTCCGGCGACAATTTCCGTATTCACCGGGTCGGTTGGGGTTGGCCCTTGGATAAGTTTATCTTTCCGGTTTCGGGATTTTTGCATGCGCGGAAACTGGTTAAGGAAAACGATTATAATTTTTTCCATGTCTTTCAGGCGTCGCAAGCGGGCGGGGCGGCGTGGCTGTTAAAATTTTTCCATCCCCGCATTCCCCTGATTTTAACTTTGCAGGAGGGCAAGGATTTGAACAGTCAGGGTTCGTTTGTTAAATTTACCCGGAAATTGTTAATAAAGAAGGCGGACAAAATTACTGCCATCAGTGATTATTTGAGGAAGTATGTTTCAAGGATCAGGAGGAACGCCCCTGTAGTAGTCATACCAAATGGGGTTGATATTGATAATTTTTGCAGGGACTTCAGTTACGGCGAACTTTCAGTGCTTCAAGACCAAGTCGGAATTAGGCCGGGAGAAAGAGTAATTATCACTATCTCGCGCCTCGTTCCCAAAAACGGCGTAAGCGATTTAATAAAGGCAACGGCGGTACTAAGCGAAAAAAGAAAAGAGCCAGTTTTTAAGTTGTTACTGCTTGGCGAGGGGGAACAGAAGAGCGACCTGTTGAAACTGGCTGGTAATTTAAAAATAGAAGACAAAGTAGTTTTTATCGGCCGGATAGATCATTCCGACCTCCCGAAATATTTGAAAATTTCCGATGTGTTCGTACGGCCTTCTTTGTCCGAGGGATTGGGCAATGCTTTTTTAGAGGCGATGGCGGCGTCAATACCGGTGGTCGGGACTCCGGTCGGAGGGATACCGGATTTTCTCAAAGATGAAGAGACCGGCTTGTTTTGCAAAGTCGGCAATCCGGAAGACATCGCGCAAAAAATTGAAAAACTTGTTTTTGACGATTCCTTAAGGAAAAAAATAATCAGCAACGGCCGCAAATTGGTGAAGGAAAAATATAATTGGAAAACTATAGCGAAAGAATACGCAGAATTATATAACCAGCTTTCCTAAAAAATGAGAATTTTGATTACAACAGGGATTTTTCCTCCTGACATCGGCGGTCCCGCGTCTTACGCAGGACTTTTGGGGCGGGAATTGTCTAAAAGGGACATCTCCGCCACCGTACTTACTTATTCTTCCGTCTTAAAATATAAAGCCGATAGTGTCCAGCCCTTCAAGGTTGTTAGGGTCTGGAAGGGCATTCCCAAAATTTTGAGACATTTAATTTATTTCCTGAAAGCACTTTCTTTGGCCAAGAAGGCCGATATTATCCTTTCTTTGAACGCCGTTAGCGCTGGCTTGCCTGCGCTGTGGGTGGCCAAAATCAGGAAGAAGAAGTTTTTAGTGAGGATCGTCGCGGATTACGCCTGGGAAACCGCTATTAATAGCGGGAAAACATTTTTATTGGCCGATGACTTTCAAAGGTCTAAAAAACATGGCCGTATAGGCAGATTGCACAAGCTTCAAGTCAAAGTTTGTAAAGGCGCTGACATAGTTATCACCCCGTCTAACTATATAGCAAACATGGTTAAGAACTGGGGCATCGCGGAAGAGAAGATAAGGGTTATTTATAATGGCGTGGATTTTAAGCCGCTAGAAATAAGCAAAGAAGAGGCAAGAAAAAAGATAGGTATTGCCGGAAATATCCTCCTTTCCATCGGGCGACTCATACCGCTCAAGGGCTTTAAGATGCTCATCAAAATAATGCCCAAACTTTTTGAGATAAACCAATTCTTCCGGCTGGTTATAATCGGCGATGGGCCGGAGAAGAAGACCCTGGAGTTAATTGTGAAAAATATGCATTTGGAAAATAAGGTTTATCTCGTAGGCAGCAAGTCTAAAGAGGAATTGGCAACTTTTTTGGCTGCTGCGGATATTTTTGTTTTAAATACGGCCCAAGAAGGATTTTCCCATCAGATATTAGAGGCCATGACAGCGGGCGTGCCGGTAATTACCACGGCCGTCGGTGGCAATAAAGAAGTAATAAGACAAGGCGAGAACGGATTTATGGTCAAGTATAATGATGAATTCAATTTGGTGGAAGCAATAAAAACCGTATGGCAGGCAGAAGAACTCCGTACCCGTTTCATTGAAGAGGGCAAGAAAACGGTTGAACATTTCAATGTCGAGAAAATGTTGCAAGAGACGGCTCAAGTTTTAACTAGCTGAAATGAGCAAACTTTTAATGATTTCGGGAGACAGGTCGTTGGCCGAGGGAAAGCGCGGCGCTTTTTATAATACTCTTGAAGAATTTCATAAGTACTGGGGCAGAATTGACATAATTTGCCCGAATTCAAAACTTATACCCCATACCCCATGCCCCATACCCTACTTCAATAACGTTTTTGTCCATCCAGCGCCTTGGCCGCTGATAGCGCAACCGCTCTGGATTTTGAAAAAAGGAAGACAAATTTACGCAGAGCAAAAATTTAATTTAATGACCGTCCACGAATATCCCCCCTTCTATAACGGCATCGGCGCGCGATTGCTTTGGAGCAAAATAAAAGTGCCGTATGTTTTAGAGGTAATGCATATTCCGGGCTATCCTAGGTCAGCCAATTTTAAGGAGTGGTTTTATAAAAATTATACGAAATTATTTATTCGATTCAATGTAAAGAAAGTAAAAGCAGTAAGGGTAATAAATAAAATTCAAGTTCCAAACTTTCTTGTTAAATACGGAGTACCCAAAAAGAAGTTAAAATATATTCCGGCATTTTATATCGACATAGATGTTTTTAAACCGTTGGGTTTGGAGAAAAAATATGACCTTGTTTTTGCCGCCAGACTTGAAAAAAACAAGGGCATCACTTTGCTTTTACAAGCAATTTCAAATGTAAAAATCCAAATACCAAATGTAAAGCTGTTAATTATAGGCAGTGGTCCATTGAAAGAAAAACTTCAGGATTATGTGGAGAGAAACAATTTGGAACATAATGTATTTTTTTCAGGCTGGCTAGAAACATTAAATGATGTTGCTCGGGCCTACAATAGTGCTAAGATTTTTATTAACCCCTCGCTAAACGAAGGAGGGCCCAGAGTCGTGCTTGAAGCAATGGCTTGCGGTTTGCCGGTCATCACGACGAAAGTTGGCTTGATGCTCGATATAATAAATGACGGGGAAAACGGTTTATTTAGCGATTGGGAACCAGCCGAACTAGCAGACAAAATTATCCGATTGCATAATAACATTAGCCTGCAGAATAAGTTTTCTCTAGCCGGTCGTGATTTAATTATGCAGTTTGAGAAAAAGACGGCTATTAGAAATTACGCAGAGAATTTAAGGCAAATAATATGAAGCTCCTCATTGTTACTCAAAAAGTAGATCCCGAAGACCAGTTGCTGGGATTCTTTATTGATTGGATAAAGATTTTCGCGAATAAATTTGAATCAATAATTATTTTATGTCTCGTGCAAGGCAGATTTTCTCTACCCGAGAATGTCCGGGTTATTAGTTTGGGCAAAAATCGTGGCGAGTCAAAGGCGTGTCAACTTTTCAATTTTTATAAATATACTTGGCTATTACGCAAAGATTATAACGCCGTTTTTGTGCATATGAACCCGATATGGGTTGTTTTGGGGGGTTTCTGGTGGCATCGGCTGTCCAAAAAAGTTTTCTTTTGGTATACCCATAAAGCTGTCACTTTTAAACTTAAACTGGCCGAGCAATTTGCCGACGTTATTTTCACGGCTTCTAAAGAAAGTTTTCGTTTGCCATCGTGCAAGGTGATTATCACGGGCCACGGGATTGATACGAATCTTTTCAGGCCGGATCCAAGCCGTAAAAAATACGATGGAATCACTAGGATTTTAAGTGTCGGCCGTATCGCGCCGGTGAAAAACTACGAGACATTAGTGGATGCAGCTAAAATTCTGGATGGTCGGCAATTCAATTTCTCCGTTGCTATAGTAGGGGAACCGGCCCTGAAAAAGGATGAATTATACGAGAGGCGATTAAAGGATAAGATTAAAAATTTGGGGCTGGAAAAATATTTCAGATTTTTGGGTAAGATAGTTAATAAAGACCTTGCGCCATATTATCAATCACAAGATATTTTTGTGCATTTGAGCAAAACGGGGAGCGTGGACAAAACTCTGCTTGAAGCAATGGCCTGCGGCATGAAGGTGGTAAGCTGCAATGACTCGGCTCGGGCTTTTTTGTCTTCGGATTTAATTTTTGACGAGGACGACCCAAAAGAATTAGCAGAAAAAATTATGGAAATATTAGTGAAAGAAGCAGACCCGGACTTAAGAGAATGTGTATTGGAAAATCATAATTTAGGCCGATTGATCAACAAGATTACCAACGTAATAAATGAATAGAAATCTAACAATTTTATATTTTGGCTTTTATTCCCCGAAAAATTTTTGGTTAATTTTATTAAAAAGATTAAGCGAATTCTGAAATGAAAATTATTTTAATAAATCCACCTAATCCTGCAAGAGATAATAAGAGAGCAATTCTTCCGCCTTTAAGCCTTGTATACCTCGCCGCTTATCTGAAGAAAAACGGTTTTGAGAGCCGGATTTTGGATTTTGACGCTGAAAATGTACCGGTTGAAAAAATGGAAGAACTTTTGAAGGGCGAAAACCCCGATATTATCGGTGTCACCGGTTATACCCATACTCGTTTTCAGGTGTATGAAACGATAAAAAAAGCGAAATGGCTTTTTCCAGATGCGCTTATTGTGGCGGGCGGTTACCATTTTACCTGGCTGGCCGAAGAGGCGTTGATTAGTATTGCGGAATTGGATTGCGTTGTGAGAGGCGAAGGCGAAATTACTTTTTTAGAATTAGTCCGCGCCAGACAGGAAGGAAAATTATTTAATGATATTTTAGGAATAACTTTTAGAAAAAACGGAAAAATTATTTCTAGCCCCGATAGGCCGCTTCATGAAAATGTTTTTGATTTTAATATTTCCATTGAAAATTTGCCGCGAGGAAATTATGAATTTCTAGTGCCTTTTCGCAGGGGAAAGGGAGGAAGAGCGGTTTTGGTTCTGACCGGACGCGGCTGTCCTAACCGTTGCGTTTTTTGTGTTCAGGGGAACAAGCAGAGGCGTTTTATCCCGGTTGAAAAAGTCATTGAAGACATCAAAATAAAAACGGCGTATTTTAAAACTTCTTATGTGTTTTTCTACGATCCGTCTTTGACTCTGGATGCTTTATATATCGAGAAATTGTGTCGTGCTATTATTGAAAACAACCTGAATATTAAATGGTATTGCGAAAGTCGGGTAAATATCAATTTGAAAATTCTGGAATTGATGCGGGAAGCCGGCTGTATTTCTGTTGATTTCGGGCTGGAATCCGGTTCGCCGAAAGTTTTGAAAAACATCAAAAAAGGAATTGTCATCGAACAGGCCTTATCTTTCGCTCAAAAATGCCACGAATTGGGAATCCACAACCACACTTTTATTATGGTCAGTTTGCCTGGCGAAACGGAGGAAGACGCCAAAATGACTTTGAATGTGTTCGAAAAATTGACACCCTACATCGACAGTTTTTCACTTGGAGTTTTGAATTTATTCCCGGGAACAGAGATATACGAAGTATGCAGAATGGAGGGTAAATTACCGACCGGTTTTTCGTGGTTTAAGCCCTGGGAAAATCTGGAAAATAAAACTTTGAGAACGGATATTTCAATTCCGCTTTATTTCGAGCATTTAACCCCGGAATTTATTAGAAATGTTTTTTTGAAGGAAGTCGATAGAATCTGGCTGACAAAAAAACGCACCATCTTTGGCGTTATAAAAAAACATTTGCTCCCGACTATTTTTGATTGGAAAAACGAGAATTTTTACTGGAAGGTGAAAAAAATCGTCAGACTTGCTAATATGATTAAATATCGTTTGAAACCTTAAACATGGCAGTGAATAAAAAATATAAGTAATTTTTTGGTTGAGTCAGTACTATGAAAGTTTTATATTTTGGTTTCTATAACCCAGAATACCCAAGAAATCATGTTTTGATTGATGGGCTTAGACAAAATGGAGTTGAAATCATTGAGTGTAATGAGTGGGACGTATCAATGTGGAGATACCCTAAGCTCGTCTGGAAATACTTGAAAATGAGGCCTAAGCACGACGCAATGATAGTTGGATTTCCCGGACAGGAAGCAATGTTTTTGGCGAAGTTTTTAACAAGAAAACCGATTATTTTCGATATATTTACCTCCCATTTTATGGGCTATATACTTGATAGGAAATATTTCTCATCGCAAAGTTTTCGGGCAAAATATTACCGTTTTCTTGACCGCTGGTCTTGTAAGTTAGCCGATGTCGTTATTTTAGATACCCAAGCCCATATAAACTTTTTTGTAAGGGAATTTGGCCTAGATCATAAAAAGTTTAAAAGGATATGGCTTGGAGCAAATCCTGATTTACACAGACCGAGGGAGGTTTTAAAGAATAATGATTTATTTTCTGTTTTATTCTGGGGCAACTTTATACCCCTTCAAGGAGCAGAGGTCATTGTTAAAACAGCTGAGATACTTCGAAACGAACCGATCATTTTTAACTTAATAGGTAGGGGCCAGACACAAGAACCAAATAAAAATCTGGCTCGAGACCTGGGGCTTACAAAAGTTAATTTTTTAGGGCATTTGCCGGACCAAGCTTTAATAGAATATATTAGCAAATCTGATGTCTGCCTCGGCGTTTTTAGCAGCGGCCAGAAAGCCGACATTACCATTCAGAATAAAATTTTTGAATCGATGGCCTCAAAAAAGCCCATCATTACAGTTAAAACAACGGCACTTAGGGAATTATTAAATGATGGTCAGGGGGTTCTGTTGTGTGAAAAAAATAATCCGGAGGATTTGGCCGCTAAGATACTAATGCTTAAAAATAACCCCGAACTTAAAAATAAAATCGCCGAAGAAGGATACAAACTATTTTTGGAAAAATTAACTCCCAAGAAAATCGGTCAAGATCTAGTAAAAATCGTAGCCGAATTTAAAAAATAAAAATATGAAAATTTTAATTGCCGGATACTCATTTATCAGACGAACTTACTTTGATACGTTTAATTTTTATCCGGAAAAAGACGGAGCATTTTTTTTATTGCCCAGGAAATGGATGGCCAAAGGAGGAAAAGTCGTTTTTTATCCTCCAAAAGAGAAGAATGTTCTTACGACGCCGGCGATTTTTCACCATTCCGGCTACCCATTAATAGGTGGATCATTGAAGGGGTGGATGCCCTTCTTCCCGCTGGCCTTATTGCGCTCAAAGTTTAAAAGCCGAGTAAGCATTGTTTTTAACTGCAACGAGCCGATCCTTTTGAGCTCTTTTTATAATAGTTTTTGGGCTAAACTTTTCGGGTTTAAAAATATTTTGTTCTCTTGGGAGAACGTCCCTTACGAAACCAAATTCATGGGGTTTGGTTCAATGATACAAAAGTTTATTTTGAAGTTGAATTTATTTTTTTGCGACGGCATAGTGTGCGGTAATAAAAAGTGCAAAGCAATTTTCGAAAAACTAACGTCAAAACCCCTCGAAGTGATTCCGATGAGTGGTTTGAATGAGAAATTTTTTAAACCTCTGGGGATTAAAATTACGAAAGAATTAGAGGGCATAAATCTGGAAGGGAAAATTATTTTTTCCTTTGCCGGTGCCATAGGTTTTAGAAAAGGCATCCATCTTTTAGTAAAAGTTTTCCCCGGGGTTTTGGAGCAAATCCCGAACTCTGTTTTAATAATTGCCGGGAGCGGGGAATATGAACGGGAGATTGATCAGTTAATTGACAGTCTTGACTTGAGAAACAGTATAATCAGGATACCCTGGCTGAATCAAGAGCAACTGCGCCACCTTTTATCCATTTCGGAGATATTTTTGTATCCTAGCCTGCCATATAAAGGTTGGGAGGAGCAATTCGGTTATTCAATGGCTGAGGCGTCGCTTATGGAGCTTCCGGTTATTTCCACAACATCCGGTTCAATAGAAGAAGTGGTTGTAGATGGGAAGACGGGCATTTTAGTAAAACCCGGGGATAAAGATAAATTAAAAGATGCGATGATAAGATTAGGAAAGGATGAAAATTTACGAAAGAACCTAGGGACGGCCGGGCGGCAATATATTATGGAAAATTTTAGTTACCAAAAAGTAGCCCGAAGTTTTTACGATTTTTTTAAGAAATTTAAATGAGGATAACCTATATAACAAATCAGCGCATGCCGACAGAAAAAGCCTACGGCGTTCAAGTCAGTAAAATGTGCGAAGCCTTTGCTTATTCCGGAGTTTCGGTAATTTTACTGGTGCCATTTAGAAAAAATAAGATTAAGGAAGCGCCGTTTGAATACTATGATATCAAAGAGAATTTTAAGTTTAAGAAAATCTGGGCACCGGATTTCTATTTCTCGGGGCGATCGGACAAAGTTGCGGTCGTATTGAAAAATTTCATTTCGGCAGTGATTATGTCGGTTTGGACATTTGCCGAGGAGGCAGATATTTTTTATTCTCGTGACGAGCTGGTTCTTTTCCTCCTCTCTTTTTTAAAAAAACCGCAGAAGCTGGTTTTTGAGGCTCACAAATTTTCTAATTCAAGGCTATTTTTCTACAGACGATTTAAGAAAAAGAATTTTAAAATCGTCGTAATTTCCCGCGGGCTAAAAGAAAAATTTGTTGAATTTGGTTTTAAGCCGGAGAATATTTTAATTGCTCATGACGGGGTTGATTTGGAGGAATTTAATATCTCGGAAAGCAAAGAAGATTGCCGAGAGAAACTTAATCTCCCCCAAAATAAAAAGATTATCGGATATGTCGGCCAGCTTAGAACCATGGGGATGGAGAAGGGCATAAAGAGTTTGATTGAAGCATTTAAGATTTTACGCGGCGAATTCCCCGATGTATTGCTTCTAATCGTCGGCGGCAGCAATGTGGATATGGAGTATTACAGATTTTTTGCGCGAGAGACCGGCCTAAAGGATGAGGTGTCATTTACGGGACAGAGAGCCCACAATGAGATTCCTTTTTACCTTAAGGCTTCTGATGTTCTGGTGATGCCATTTCCCGACAAGCCTCATTATGCCTGTTACATGTCCCCCTTAAAAATGTTTGAATATATGGCATCTGGGCGGCCGATTATCGCGTCTGATTTACCTTCTATCAGGGAGGTGCTTAACGAGGGAAATTCTATTTTAGTTAAGCCGGATGATCCTGAAGCCCTTGCAGGCGGCATTAAAAAAACGCTGGAAAACATTGCGCTTTCAGACCGAGTAAGTCAAACCGCTTTTGAAAACGCAAGAGGATATACTTGGGGGAAGAGAGCGGCAAAAATAATAAGATTTATAGATACAACCCGCGATAATTATGAAAAGCGATACGTGCCCCAAAAACTTAAATGACCATCTTCTTGCCTGTGGCAAGAACAGAATCCTTCTGGTTGCAGCCGGGCCTTGCGCGTTCAAAGACCCCTGCCGAAAAGCTCTGATCAAGTTGGGTTTTGAGATTACGGATTTTGATTATCGCAGCAGCATATATTTTCACAGCAAGACGATGCGCAGGATATCCAGGAAACTCCCATTTATCAAGAGAGTTGTAAATAAAAATACCAATCGGCGGTTTAAAAGGGCGATTGATATTTCTCAGCCTGACGCCCTTTTTTGTTTAAAAGCGGATACGATTTATCCCGAAACGGTGCAGTATGCAAGAAAAAAAGGTATCATCACAATTAATTGGTACCCCGATTTTATTTGGGACTGGGATACAATCCAAAAACTGGTGCCGGTTTATGATTTTTTCTTTAGTCAGGATTCCTATGTCCTGCGATTGCTAAAGGAAAGAGGATTTAACAATTGTCACTATCTACCTTCGGCCGCTGATTTAAATGAAAATAATCCAGATCCGTTTATAAATAGAACCGACAATTATAATATAGCTATGATTGCCACCTATTCGGGATCTGTATATTCCGAAAGGGCCAAATACATCGAAGCCGTAAAGGATTTGGGGCTTAACATTTGGGGTCCACCAAGTTGGTTAGGCAGTCCTCTGAAGCACTACTATAGGGGCACAATAACGCCGGATAAAGTATTTGATATATATAGAGAAACCAAAATCGTTCCGAACATCCATTATAGCAAAGAAATTGCCGAGGGTATTTCTCTCAGGCCGTTTGAAACGATGGGCTCTGGAGCAATGCTCATATCCGATGATGTGAGGAGTGATATATTCAATCTTTTTAAGGATGGCGAGGAGTTTGTTTCTTTCCCTGATGGGGATGCCAATGATTTCAGAAAAAAAGTCAAGTATTATTTAGAACACGAGGATGAGCGTCTCAGAATCGCTAAAAACGGTTATAAAAAAATCATAGCAAAACATACCTATAACACGCGGATGAAAGAAATGATAGATGTGGTTAGCAGAAAGAAAGTATGAAAATCTATTTTGCGAGCTGGTAATCCCAAAAAGGCCGCACTATCCCGGAACGGGTGATGACATTATGGAATATTATAATGTCAAAAATCCATTTAAGATAACCAGATTATATTTGCTTGATTTAATAAATCTTCGGACATTTCTTAAATGTATAAAAAACTAAAAAACTTGATTCTTGATCCTAATCCATTGCGCGCAATAGCTAAGAAAATTATTCAAAAGTTTGGTAGTTATGAGCAGCGCATAAGAATAGGAGCTACAGACTATCCGTACTACGGTTACTGCGTTTATAACGCTGCTATTTTAGCGAGGAAACTTGGGTATAAGCGGATAAGTGTTTTGGAGTTCGGGGTAGCTAAGGGAGATGGACTCAAAAATCTTGAATGGCACGCCCAAGAAATCTCAAAACTGCTTTCGATAGACATTGACATTTACGGCTTTGATACGGGCGAAGGACTTCCAGAACCTTTGGATTATAGAGATCTCCCGTATCACTTTAAAGGGGGATTCTACAAAATGGACATTCCCAAACTCCAAGCACAATTGAGAAGGGCAAAATTGGTATTGGGAGACATTAAAGAAACGTCCAAAAACTTTTTCGAAAAGTATAATCCAGCGCCAATCGGAGCAATAATGCAAGACCTTGATTTCTATTCATCAACAGTCGTTGCGCTGAGCATGCTTGAGGCTGGCGAAAAATACTATTTGCCTCGTGTATTCTGCTACTTTGACGATACTGTTGGAACTGAAGTTGAGTTATACAACGATTTCACCGGAGAGAGGTTGGCAATAAACGAGTTTAATCAAGTCCACGGGGACATTAAACTGGGACTTCCTTACCATCTATTAGCAAGAAGGGTTGTGGAGTCCTGGCATCATCGAATATGGATATGTCATTTCTTTAAGCACAGTCGTTACAATGAATTTATTAGCATGGAAGATCGATAACTTCTATGAAAATGCAAACAGATAATTCGCAAAAAACAATTACCAGACATACTTACAATGTTAGAATGAGAGAGATGATGGACATTGTTAATAAATTCGGCGAATAAAACCGGGATTGACAAAGTCGGTGAGCCTAGTTGACAAAAACACTGCAAATCGATAACATCTAGTTAGTACTATCCTTCCAAAAGAAGGATTTTGAAAATTAAGGAGGGAGATCAAATGTCAGACCAAAGAAACTTGGCTAGCTTCCAATCAGCAAATACCTTGCCCTGGAAGCTTTTTCAGGATACAGAACTAATACGCAGCATTACTTCCAATAAAATCATACTTCCCCGACATCTACAGGTTGGCCCGACGAGTGCCTGCAATTTAAACTGCTCTTTTTGCTCATGCAAGAACCGAGCAAGAACCGAGCAAGAACCGTACTCTCCATAGATGCGCTCAGGGCAATTGTTGACCTCAGCATACGTCTCAAGGTTGCAGGTTTTACGATAACCGGCGATGGCGAGCCATTGCTTCACCCGAAGATTAATCAGTTTCTTGAATACGCCCTAGACCACGGCATCAAACTGGGGCTGGTTACCAACGGATCGATGTTGGACTGCTTGGACAAAACCATTGCCTCTCTGCTTACGTGGTTGAGAATTTCCTTTGATGATAATCGTGAGTTTGACTCGGCATTTATTTGTCAATTAGAAACCCTGTGCGAAGCAGGTAATGGGATTGACTTAGCATTCAGTTATGTTGTGTCTCCCCATTATCGGCTTGAAAAAATCGCTGAAATAATTTGCTATGCCAATCGCCATCAATTCACTCATATCCGACTGGTTCCTGACTTGTACCAAACTGAGCTCGTGGACATGAATGCACTTCAGGGCGCGCTGGAAAACCTTGGTATTGACACTAGCCGATGTATTTTTCAAGGCCGCTCTCAGTGGACAGTTGGTGTCCGGGAATGCTGGATTTCCTTGCTCAAACCCATGATTGCCTCTGATGGCTATTTATATCCTTGTTGCGGCGTGCAATACGCTTTGCCGGATGCCGACAAACAAAGAACATTTCCGGTCGAAATGCGCATGGGGCATTTTACGGAACTGCCCGCCATCATACAAGAACAAAAATGTTTTGATGGCTCAAGATGCGTCAGATGTTATTATGACAATTACAATACTGCCCTATCGGGTTTACTGGCCGAATATCAACACCTCGACTTCGTTTAGACGAAGAAGCTTCCAAAAACACTCCTGCCAAAGACAGGAGTTTTTGCTGTCAGAAACTCACAAATTTTTACAATACCTCAGGAATGCTGTATTATCTATCCAGTTTCACTATGGAATTATATTATTTTTAAATATCTGCTAAAATTTTTGATGACCCCCCCTATGATTAATGGGCATTATTTTTTAGAAAAATAGTATGGCATTTAAAGATACTGTAAAAACAGCAATATTCTTCTGCTTGAACGCAATATCAACCTTTTTGCCTAGGCACAGGAGTGCGGTTTTGCTTTACCATTCCATTGACGATAATGACGTTTACCTGACCGTGAAACCGGAGATTTTTGAAAAACAAGCGCAGTACTTAAAGGAAAACGATTATCGCGTTATTAGTTTAAAAGAATTGGCCGGAATTATTAGAACAAAAAAGGAAATTCAGCCTAAGACGGTTGTCTTAACTTTTGACGATGGCTTTCTTTCCCATTACGAAAAAGTTTTCCCTATTTTAAAAAAATACAATTTTCCGGCGACCTTTTTTGTCAGTACCGGTTTAGTGGGGGGCAGTATGAATAATAGTCAGGGATTGCCCCAGTCGACTATGACCTGGGAACAGATCAAAGAGATGTCGCAGTCACCGTTAATTGATATTGAGCCGCACGGTGTTAGCCATAAAGATTTTAGCAAGATTCCTTTGCTGGAGGCAGAGCGCGAAATCATTGAATCAAAAAATGAGATTGAGCAGAGATTGAATAAAAAATGTTTTTCTTTCGCCTTTCCGCGGGGCGGGTGCAATCAAGACCTGGCGGGTCTGGTAAAAAGACGCGGTTTTGAAACGGCAGTTACGATAAAAAAGGGATTGGTTAAAACTGGAGACGACATCTTTATGCTGAAGAGGAATACAGTTGATTCATCTTGTGATAATAATATTCAATTTTTGGCAAGATTGAATTGGTCAGTCGTTTTGTTTGATCGTTTAACATCGCCCCTTAAGTTCTAAAAAACCATGTTCAAGATTAGACAGATTCGGACGCCTAATTTTATTTATTTTGATAAATTTTTGGGAACGAAAAATTTGCAAACCTGATTTTCGTGTGGTATTTTTAGTTTTATTCAAGCGCAGCCCGCAATCATTATGAACAAAACTTTGGTTAAGATTATATTGGCAGTCATCATTTTCTGCGTTTCGGCCGGCGCTTATTATTATCCCATCCACAAGAAGGGGTATTCTGCGAGTGCGGATTATTTGAATTTAATGGAGGCCAGAAATTATGCCTCTTCCGGTACATATATGACTGAGGATGCCAATGGGGCTTATCTTTCTTCTCAAAATGCCAGGTTGCACGGAGTGATTACGGGCATTCCCAATCCGCTAACGCCGATAATATATGGCCAGATTTTCAAGTATCTCGGCTTTAATATCAACCTCCCCCTCTATGTGTCAATTGTTCTTTTTTCAATTTTTAATGTTTTACTGTTTTTACTCATCTCGCGTCTGCTTTCCATTGAAGTTGGGTTTATCGCCGGGATTTCGAGCGCCCTTATCCCCGTAATGGTAGTTGGTGCGATTACTGCCGGATTTTATGAATGGGCGATGTTGTTTTTCATCGGAGCGCTTTGGCTTTTCCTTGGTTCAAAAAACGGCCCGTTCAAGGCCGGACTTGTCAGGATCTTTTTTGCAAGCATACTCTTTGCCTTAAGCGCGCTGGCCAGAAACGCTTTTGCCATATCCTTTATCCCGTTTTTTCTTTATGATTTTTATCTTTTTAGGTCCGTAAAAAGAGGACTCTTGTTCTTTTTGCCATTTCTCATCATATTTGGCTCAACGCTTACCCCCTATTCTTGGCTAGGAGCCCCCAATGGATATGGCTCAACAAACCCTCCCTTTAGCGAAGTGGGCCATTTATTCCCAGACCCCTATACGTACCATTTTGAAAAAGATGCCTATGTCGCCTCGAATTTTCCTCAGGGCAAGGACCTTAACAGATACGAAACCCAATTTTTGGGAAAGTATGGATTTTCTGCAAAAATAAACCTAAAAAGTAGAATAGGGGCATATTTTGAATCAGCGAAATTTTATGTAAAAACCTTTTTTCCCATAATCAGTCTTGGCGGTCCGCTGGTGCTCGCTCTGATATTTTATGGTGCTTGGCTTTTGCGTAAAAGAAATCCGCAGTTGCTGACATTCTTTTGCCTTTGGTTCATTATTTGGTTTTTATGTTTGGTTTATGAGGAAACTGGTAATGGGGATCATTACATGGAACTGATATTTCCGATTGCAACTTTATGTTCACTTGGCCTTTTTGAATTGATTAAAACAGTTAAAAATGCAATCGGCTCGAAGACTGGTCAGTGTGCCGCGATGGGACTTTTCTTGTTATTTATTTTGCATCTTAGTCAATCGGATAAATGGAGACTTTTTGACGATTACCGTTCATCCAGAGTTGCGCCCGTCATTAACCTAGTCAACTCTCCTGACTTCAAAAATATCAAAGGCCCGGTAGCCGTTTATATTCATCCAGACGTTGCATTTGCCCTGAACTATTACTCGGATCGGGACATCGTTTATTTTGACAGCCAGACGGTAAAAGACAACCTCGCGGCCGGCAAATTAAAAAATATTTTCTCTATTTATGGGATAAAAGCAGCCTTCGGCTATTCTTCTGATCTGTCTTCTCAAATAAAATCAGCTCTCAAGATCCCGGTTTTCCCATACGATAAGCCCATACAATAAGAATTAGACGACCCCCCCTTATTTAAATATTCATGAAAACGAGCGGCGAAAAAATTAAACTATCAATCATAATCCCAGTTTATAATGAAGAAGAAACAATCGCTCAAGTTGTTAACGGTTTAAAAAACGAACTAAGCAAACTTGATTTGGATTATGAAATTATTGCCGTTAATGACGGGTCATCCGACAATAGCAAAGAAATTTTAGAAAATATTAAGGAAGTAAAATTAGTTAATCATCCCTACAACAAGGGCTATGGCGCTAGTTTAAAAACCGGTGCCAGAAACGCAAAGTTTGACTGGCTTTTATTTTTTGACGGAGATGGCCAGCACAAACCGGAATGTACTAAAGAACTTTTAAAATATACAAATGAATACGACGCGATTATTGGCTGGCGCCAGGGGTACCAGGGTCCGGCCCTTCGCCAACCCGGTAAAAAATTGCTTCACATTGTCGCCGATTATTTGGCCGAAAGAAAAATCCCCGATTTAAATTGCGGCTTAAGATTATTAAAGAAGAAATTATTTCTCCAGTACGAACATCTTTTCCCGAATGGCTTTTCTCTTAGCACCACTTCAACTTTAACCTTTTTTAAAGAGGGGCTCAATGTAAAATATGTACCCATCACAATAAACAAAAGATGCGGAAAAAGTTCGGTGAAAGTTTCGGATGGTCCCAGAACCCTGATGTTAATTGTAAGATTAATAATGCTTTTTTCGCCGTTAAAAATCTTCCTGCCTGTTTCTGCCGTCGGGTTTGTAATTTCTATGGGTTGGGCAATTTACGATTTAATAAACAGTAATTTCCACGCGATTTCTAAATCCAGCGGCTTCCTCTTCGTCGCTTCGCTGTTGGTCTTCCTTTTCGGTTTATTGGCAGATCAAATAGCTGCCATTAGAAGAGAAATTAAAAGATAAAATGAAAGAGAAATTTATTTTGACTTTTGATTTAGAGTTTTGGCATAACAGCGGTTTTCTGAAAAAATACCTCCCGAAAGATAAAAATTTTTCCAAGGATTATATCATCGAATCGACTGAACCAATTCTTGATCTGTTAAATAAATACGGCCACAAGGCGACTTTTTTTGTTTTGGGGAGAGTGGCGGAAAAATATCCGGAATTAATAAAAAAAATAAATAATTCCGGCCACGAAATTGGCTCCCACGGCTATTCCCACTGCTCCTTCTTTGAACTAAACGAGGAAAAACTTGAAAAAGAAATTGAAATCACTAACACTATTCTTAAAAAGATAACGGGGAAAAATCCGAAGGGTTTCCGAGCGCCGAATTTTTCGCTGGGTGAAAAAACAAAATGGGCGTTAAAAATCATAAAAAAACATTTTCAATACGACTCAAGCCTTAACCCTTTAAGTTTTTCAAAATTATCTATGCCGGTTCCTGAAATCGCCCCGTCTTTAGGAGGCATTTACTTCAGGATTTTGCCGTTAAAATTATATTTATTTCTGGCGAACCTTCTTTCTAAACAAAAACCGCCAGTTTTATATTTCCATCCCTATGAATTGTTTGAATCTTCGCCTAAAATAGATGCCGGACCTTGGTACAAAAGAAAAATAAAATACTGGGGCACAAAAACCGCCTGGAAAAAATTTGAAAAATTAATGGGGGGATTTCGTTTTATATCTTATGAGAATTTTATTAATCAGTCCGCCGACTGAAAATACCATTGCCAGTGTCATGCCCAAAGAACTTGAAGAGGGCCTAGATTTCCTTCCTCCCTTGGGGTTGATGTACGTCGCCGCTTATTTGGAAAAAGAAACCCCTCATGAGGTTGAAATTCTTGACTGCCCCGTAGAGGGAATAAGTCACGAACAATTAAGAGAAGAAATTAAAAAAAGAAATCCCGAAGCAGTTGGTATTACGGCCATGACTTTTACTCTGATAGACGTAATGAAGGCGGCAAAGGCAGTAAAAGAAATAAACCCTGAAACTAAAGTCATTTTAGGCGGACCCCATGTTATAATTTTTCCGGAAGAAACAATAAAAAATCACGAAATCGACTTTTTGGTTTTAGGGGAAGGAGAGGGGGTGATCAAGCCGCTGCTGGAAAATATTGATAATCCAAGAGAATTAAAAAATATAGAAGGCCTGGTATTTAAGGACAATGGAAAAATAATTAATACCGGCCGGGCCGGTCTTATAGAAAATCTTGATGACTTGCCCTTTCCCGCCCGCCTTCTCACGCCATATAAAAAATATTTTTCCATACTTTCGCCCCGCAAGCCAGTGACAACCATGTTTACCAGCCGCGGTTGCCCATATAGATGCTTATTCTGCGACCGGCCTCAATTGGGGAAAAATTTCCGGGCCCGTTCGGCCAAAAATGTTGTGGACGAAATAGAAATTTGCCGAAGAATGGGCATCAAAGAAATTTTTATTTACGATGACACTTTCGGCGTTGACCGCCAGAGGGTTTTGGACATTTGTTTGGAAATTATTAAACGAAATATTGATATTGCCTGGGACATTCGAACGCGGGTCAATACCGTTGACGAAGAAATTTTAAGGGCGCTTAAGCAAGCTGGCTGCCAAAGGATTCATTATGGCGTGGAGGCCGGCACTCAAAAAATATTAAATGTTTTAAGAAAGGGGATTACTCTGGAACAAGTTGAAAAAGCTTTCAGAATAACAAAAGAAATTGGTATCCAAACTGCCGCCTACTTTATGATCGGCTCTCCGACAGAAACCAAAGAGGATATTCTCCAGACAATTGAATTTATGAAAAAAATTAATCCTGATTATGTTCATATTACAATTACCACGCCCTTCCCGGCTACTGATTTATATGAAATGGCTCTCGGAGAAAGGGTAATAGCCAGTGATGTTTGGCGGGATTTTGCAAGAAATCCTCAACCTGGTTTTATTCCTCCGATTTGGGAAAAAGAATTGCCGCGGGCAGAATTATTCTTTTTATTGAAAAAAGCTTATCAATCTTTCTATTTTCGTCCGAAATATATTTTAAAAAGAATTCTTCAGCTCAAATCACCTCAAGAGTTTTTTCAAAAAAGTTTAGCCGCTTTAAAGTTGCTCAAAATATAAAAATGATTAAATTAAAAAACAAAATTGTTTCTTGGTTGATAGCAAAAATCAATATAGGGAAATTTGATAAAGCTATTTCCAAAATTCCCCTTATCAATATTATTTATAAGTTTTTTGCCCAAAAGACCATTAATTATGATTTCCCCACCCATCTTTTTATAGAATCAACCAGCATCTGCAACTTTCGTTGCCAAATGTGTCCTAGGACACACGGTGATACTCTGCTCGGCAACATGGATTTTTCTTTGTTCAGAAAAATAATTGACGAGGCCAAACAATACGGACCCCGAAATTTTTGCCTGCATCTTTTCGGCGAACCGTTACTGGCGCCTAAGATTATAGAGATGGTCGAGTATATTAAAGAAAGTGATCCTCTCAACACCATTCTTTTGACCACTAACGGCGCCCTCATGACGCCGGAGAAATCGGAGGCCTTGGTTAAGCACCGGCTGGATAAAATTTCCATCAGCTTTACCAGCCCGGATCCAAAAACTTATTTTGAAAAAACAGGAATGGATAAACTGGAAGAAACGGAAAAAAATATAGAACAACTGATAGCTATCAAAAAAAAGAATAAATCCAAAAGGCCCTTAATTTTCGTAAGAATGATTGTTGACCAGGAAACAGAAAGCCAAACCGGCGAGTTTGTAAATAAATGGAGAAATAAAGATGTTATTCTCGAAATCAGAGACATGCATAATTATGGTGGGAACATTAAAAAAAGTCGGGTCAAAAAGAATAAAAAGAGATATCCCTGCTATCATCTCTGGCTTTCCCCGGCAATTCACTGGAATGGCGATGTTTCCGTCTGTTGCAATGATTATGGGAGAAAATTAGTCTTAGGCAATGTTAAAAATCAAACTATCCACCAAATTTGGACAGGACCCGAAATTCAGCATTATAGGAAACTCCATCTGCAAGAAAAATATGACCAAATGCTGATTTGCGGCCAATGCGACGTTTGGAACATTTATTCCGATTTGTTTTTTGGCTGGCAGAAAAAATAAATAGTCAAAGCACGTTTTTTATAGGATACTTTTGAAAGCATGAGGCCATTTATTAATTGTTTAAAAAAATATTCCTTTTTTTTGGGTTTAATTTTATTTGTGCTTATTGTATCAAAGCTGAATCCTGCCGAAATTTTTAAAAACATCAGAGAAATTAACCTATGGTTCTTGCTCCTAGCAAGTTTACTGCTTTTCCCAGCGCTTATTTTAAAAACATACTGCTGGAATTATATTAAACGTAAACAGGGGATAAATTACAGTTTAAAAGATTCCTTTTTAATGTATTGCAGCGGTCTTTATATCGGCTTGCTTACGCCGGGTAGAGTTGGCGAAGTGGTTAAGGCTTTTTATTTAAAAAAAGACGGCCATTCATTAGGTAAATCATTAACCAGTATTTTTTTGGACCGGCTTTCCGATTTAGTGTTTCTGTTAGTATTTGCATGCCTAGGCTCGCTCTTTTTTCTCACCCTTCTAGAAAAACAGTTTTTGATTTTGGTTTTAGGTTTAGTTATTTTGACCGGCTTGTTAATTATTGCCATAAAAACTAAATTGGCAAGATGGTTTTTAAATAAAATTTTTGTAGTCTTCGTTCCGGCTAAATATCAACAATCCTGCAAAATAAATTTTCAAGATTTCATTAATGATCTCAAAATTTACAATCTCAAAAGTTATTCAGTTATAATGTCTATCACTGCCCTCTCCTGGTTTGTCTATTTTTTTCAAATGTATATACTGGCCCAGGGAGTCGGCATTCATATTTCTCCCTATTATTTATCAATCGTGGCTACTATCGTCGGCCTTGTTACCATCATTCCTGCCTCGATTTCTGGGATTGGCACCAGAGACGCGGCTTTGATCATTTTTCTTTCCCCCCTTCTAATTCTAAGAGAACAAATTATCGTTTTTTCCGCTTTGATTCTTTTAATGTCTTTATTCGAGGTTTTATTTGGGCTAATTTGTTGGTTTATAAAACCATTATGATAATACGTCTACATTACGATGAAAATTTTATACGATAAGAAAAAGTGCATCAGGTGCGGTCTTTGCACGAGCTTGCGTTCGGACGTTTTTGTTTTGAGTGGAGACGATATAGAAATTATTAAAAAGGTGGGAGGCCAGACCGGTGAAAAGGTTGATGAGAAGTTAATTAATGATTTGAGGATGATTGAGGCGGGTTGCCCCGTTGAGGCCATTAAGATTGTGGAATAGCCATGCCGGGAAAAAAGCGTAAATTTGACTGCGTTTTGGTATCAAAAAAGAAAGAAGCCGAAGGCGTCATTACCCTTAAATTTAAACCCAAAAGGGCCGGTAAGATTTCATTTATCCCGGGGCAGTTTATAATCATCTATTTAAAAAACGGATTGGGCTCAAAAGGAAAACCCTATACGATTTCAAGTATTCCCGATGACGAATTTTTATCTATTACCGTAAAAAAGGTGGGGGAATTTTCAACGGCACTGCATAATTTAATGACGGGAACAAGCGTTGCAATAGAAGGGCCAATGGGACGCTTTTTTCCAGAAGAAAAAAACGGGGAACTTGTTTTTATTGCTGCCGGTATCGGAATAGCTCCTTTTTTCAGCATCATCAGAAATTACGCGAAGAGACGGCTCCTTAGAAACAAAAAAATCCATCTTTTTTACAGTAACAAAACCAAAAAAGATATAGCTTTCTTTGACGAGTTAAACAGGATATCCGACAAGAATAAGGACCCGAGGATATTTTATTATTTAACAAGACAAAAAATAAAAGACAGCCGCATAAAAGAATTTAAGAGAATAGACGTAAAAAGCATTAAAAATAAATTGGGCCATCTTGAAAATAAAGATTATTTCATATGTGGCTCCATGGATTTCGTTTCCGATATTAGGAGGATTATTCTAGGTGAGGGCATAGGTAGGCACAACATTCACACGGAGTCGTTTTATTAAAACAGATTTCAGGAACTCGCCGTTATACCAGAATTCAAGATCAAATAACAGGGCGACCTCTATTCACAATGCCGTAGTGTGCCATGAAAGACAGTTGTTTGGAAATTGTTTTTCGGTAAAAATTATGGTAAAACTGAATCACTATACTTTATGGCATGATTTTATCAAAAAAGCTAAGAAATTTCTTTATTTTTGGCGTTTGTTCGGTTCGGTTCTTTGTGAGCGGCCGTGCCAAAAAAATTCCCAGAAAGATTAATAGCATTGTTTTTATACAGATGGCCCATCTGGGCGATATGGTCTGTACAACTCCGCTCTTTCGTGCGATAAAATCGGCTCGGCCGCAAGCTCGCGTAATTGTTGTCAGTAATCGGCCCAGTCTGGAAGTGTTACAGGACAATCACGACATTGATGAGCGTATAATAAAGACCGATTTATGGAGCTTAGTTAGGCAAATCCGATCACGCCGGCCAGATTACGGTTGTTTGGTAGGGCCGGACTTTTTCGGTTTGGCAGTCTTGTATTTGGCCGGTATTAAGGCAATTAGTGCGCCGGACGTCAGGCAAGGCGTGAGTACCGGTTCGACTCGTTTCTATAATCTCCTCAAAAAGTTTGTTATTACCACTCCGTATTATGAAGGTCATTATTTTGCCCGACAATATCTGCGGTTACTTGAGCCGATCGGTATCGTTGCCGAAGACACGACTAAACATTTGGGATTCTCTGAATCTGCCCGAACGACGATTAATCAATTCTTGGCTGATCGTAATATCGTCAAAGGCCAAAATTTATTAATTGGCTTTTCGTCTTCGGCTGGCAATAAAATAAAAGTTTGGCCAGCAAGTAATTTTGCGAAAGTAGCCGACTATCTTTTTCAGAAGTATCGGGCAAAACTTTTTCTGCTTGGCGGCCCGATGGATAAAGAAGAGGCAGCGCGAACGATTGCCAACCTTGATCCACACACTGAAGTTACAAACTGTTCAGAGCTTTTTACTATTGATGAATTGAAGGCCCTAACCTCAAACCTCGATCTGTTTATTTCTACCGATACTGGCCCAATCTATATTGCAGAAGCATTTGGGGTGCCGACGGTTGATATTGTCGGTCCAATAGACGAACGAGAACAGCCTCCGATAGGGCCAAAACACAAAATAGTCAGCCTCCACACCGACACCGTTCGGCCAGAACTTTCGATCTTAAATGCCAGGATATTTAATTACCAAGAAGCTCGGCGACAAGTTGAGGAAATTACGCCGGAAATGGTAATTGAAAAAGTGGAAGAGATTATAAAACAGTTATAAATACGCCCGTTGGAATGATTAAAAAAATAGACGAATTAATGCCATTAATTTATACCTTATGAATATGGAAATTTCCATTTTAGACGCCGCGGAAGAAGAATATTTGGAAACCAGCCACTGTAGGATTAAGGAAACTCTGAAAATTTTAGATTTAAAGCCGGGTCAAAGGGTGTTGGATGTTGGTTGTTATTCCGGTCTTTTTTCGGCTATTATGATGGAAAAGTTTCCCGGGATTGATTTATTGGCGGTGGAAATTGACGATAAAAGAATATCAATGGCCAAGACAAGAGGCATAAAAGTCTTTAAGGCTGATATTGAGAAAGAGAATTTGCCCTTTACCGATAATTATTTTGATGTGGTTCTCTTTCTCGAAACGATTGAACATCTGGCCAACCCGTTAAAAATTTTAGCGGAAATAAAAAGAGTCGTAAGACCCGGGGGAGAGGTCATTATTTCAACCCCAAATTCAGTGAGCCTGTTTGCCAGATACAGTCATCTTCGGGGCGCGACCCCTTATTATATTCACTTTTTGCATTCTGCCAATATTCAACGGGGGCATAAAAATGTTTACAGTTATCACCGTTTTGAATTGAATTTACAGCAAGCCGTGGACTTGTTGGTTGAGAACGGCTACGTCGTTAAACAGATAAAGATGACCCGCCTCAATAATCGTCGCAGGGGTTGGTTGATAAAACTGATTGAACGCCTGTCCATTTTAAAAACCAGTTGGTCGGATACGATGATTTTCAGATGCGGGGTTGAAAAATAATTAAATATCGATTAAAATTTAAAACCCCATGAGATTACCAGATATTATTTACAAATTTTATAGTCGGCTCAGGAAAATAGACGTTAAGCCGACTAAGTACCCAACCGACATTGATGGCAGTTTAACGACTTGGTGCAATCTAAACTGCAACATGTGTCCCAACGACAAGATTAAAAAAAATAAGGGTTTTATTTCTGCCGAACTTTTCAAATCGCTTGTGGATTGCGTCCGCGATAAATTTGAAGCGAAGACACTTTTAGGTTTAGGTGCCTGGGGCGAACCGTTATTACATCCCCAATTTAAAGAACTTTTAGCTTACGCTGATCAGCGGGGAGTAAAAACTAAAATGGCCAGTAATTGCGTTAATTTAAATAAAGAGGCGGCCGAAGCCATTGTTACTTCAAAAATGGCCCTGTTTGAAATTTCTCTGTATTCAATCAGAAAGGAAAGATATGAAAAAATGGTAGGCAAAAACACTTTTGAAGTTGTTTTCAATAATGTTCATAATTTTCTTAAGACAGCTGTGGAAAAAAATTATCATGGTAGAATTCGTTTGAGACCATTTAAAATTTATTCCGACGAACAAGCGGAATATGAAAAAGAATTTTACGATCGTTATCCTGGTTTAAATTTTGAGCGCCAATGGCCAAAAGAATTAGGCAATTGGGCGGGTTTTTTTCCGCTGGCGGATACATTCAAAATTTATGTGCGTAAGCCGTGTCATTCTTGTTTTTCAAGTTTAGCCGTTGATTATGACGGAGAGGTAAAAATTTGCTGTGAGGCCATGCTGGCTGACGATCTTTCATTGGGTCGGCTCGGCAAAAATTGCGACTTAAGCGATATTTGGAATGGAGAAAAATTAAAAGGTGTCAGAGATAAATTTTCGAAATTGAATTATGATGATTTTCCTTCTTGCCGAAAATGTTTGCGCGCAAGAAGATATTTAAAAATTTCCGATTTGTTTAAATTAAATTTATGAAGATTCTACTTATTAATCCGCCAGTTTTTAATGACATTGGCCGTGTTTTAACCATTACGCCGCCCCTCGGCCTTATGTATTTGGCAGCTTACTTGGAAAAAAACAGTTATACCAACGTCAAGGTTATTGATGCCGATGTGGCGAAGTTAAGCTGGCTGGATTTGGAAAATTTATTGGTTAAAGAAAGGCCGGAGGTGGTGGGCATTACCGCCTCTTCTTTTATTTTACCAGCCATGTTCAGAGTGGCGGAGATTGCGCGGCGCGTATTGCCGGATTCAATTATTGTTACTGGTGGTTATGGACCAACCAAAGAGCCGGAAAAGATTTTAAGAACTGTTAATCAAGCCATTAATTTTGTTGTGCTTGGCGAAGGAGAAATAACCTTTTTGGAATTAATCAAGCGTCTGGATAATAATAAAGTCGGGAATTTCAGCGATATTAGGGGATTGGCCTATCTGGATAAAAATAAAAATTTGGTCGTCACTCCTTCCCGGGAATATATTAAGGATTTAGATTCCGTTCCCTGGCCGGCTTATCATTTGCTTTTTCCCGATTTTAGCAAATATCACGGCATGACTTTTTTGAAAGAAGAAAGAAATCCTTCGGCTACCATGTTTGCTTCCCGCGGTTGCCCTCATCGTTGCGCTTTTTGCAGTCTTGGCTCCAAGATGTATCGTCAACGGAGCCCCAAGGACGTGGTGGCAGAAATGGAATTTTATCGGAATAAATTTGGTGTGCGGGCTATTCAGCTTTATGATGATGAATTTGTCGGTATGAGTTATCAACAAAATAAATGGATTGAAGAAATTTGCGAGGAAATAATAAAAAGGGGATTGCAAGAACATCTAATTATTGTGGTCCAGGGTCGTTGTAGTGAATATGTTGAGCTGGAGACCTTAAAAAAAATGAGGCAGGCGAGCATTGCTTGGATTTGGTGGGGGGTGGAATCCGGTTCGCAGAAAATTTTAGACAGCATTAAAAAAGACATTAAGCTAGAGAATGTGGTGCGCAATTTTTCTTTGGCAAAAAAAGCGGGCATTAAAAATTTGATGTTTATCATGGTTGGTTTCCCGGGTGAGACGCCGGCCGACATCGGCCTCACTGCCAAAATAATTAAAAAAGCTAAACCCGACGTCGTTAGAATACATATTCTAAGTCCTTATCCTGGTTCTGAACTGAGAAAATATTTGGAAGAAAATAATTTACTCGAGACTGACGAATATTATAAATATGACAGCTACTTCACGGTTATTCATCATACCAACGAGATGTCAGCGGAGGAAATTAAAAAATACTATGATATGTTGGTTTTCCGCTTTGTCAGCGGTTATTGGCATTTTACCAAATTTTTAGTTAAATCGCTGGCGACCAAAGAGGGTTGGAAAAAATTATTTGGAAGAACTAAAAGAGCTACTAGCCATTTTTGGGGCTGGATAAATATTTCTAAAGATTTTTCCTGATTTTGTGAAAATTTTAATTTTATCGGATGATTTTCCTCCTCAAAGCTTTGGAGGGGCGGGGCTTGTGGCATTCAATCTGGCCAAGGGATTAAAAAATGCCGGCCACGAGGCCTTTATTGTTACTACGGTCAGAGAAAAATCAGAGGAGGGGGAAACGGACTACGAGGGTTTAAAGGTTTTTAAGATATATGCAAATTATCACGAAAGATGGCGCGCTTATTTAAGTTTATACAACCCACAGACCATAAAAAAGGTGAAGAAAATAATAAGAAAGATTAATCCGGAGATAGTCCACGCTCACAACGTACATTATTATCTATCTTATCATTGCCTGAAATTAGCGAAGGCTGCCGGCGCGGAAATTTTCCTTACCGCCCACGATGCCATGCTTTACAGCTATGGCAAAGTTGCCGATGAATTTAAAATTTCTTGGGCGCAAGAACTGAAAAAATATTGGTTGAGATATAATCCCATAAGGAATTTAATAATTAGACGTTATTTAAAATATGTAGATGGAATAATTGCCGTTTCCGATATATTGCGGCGTGCGCTTGTGAATAACGGCATAAAAAATGTGGTAACAATTCACAACGGCATAGACCTTAACAGCTGGACAACATCAGATGAGTCGGTAGCCGATTTTAAAAGAAAACATGACTTAGAAGACAAGAAGATCGTTTTATTTGGCGGGAGACTAAGCGGGGCAAAGGGTGGAGAAAGTATTGTAAAAGCAATGGCGGTGGTGGCGAGGAGATGTCCCAAGGCTGTTCTTTTAATCGCTGGCCGAGAAGATGGCTATGCCAGCGTTATTAAAGATATTGCTAAAAAAGAGAATATCTTAAACCGCCTGGTTTTTACCGGTTGGCTTGATCATAAGGAAATGGTCGTGACCTATCGAGGTTCTAATGTTGTTGTTTTCCCCTCGGTCTATCTTGATCCATTCGGTTTGGTCGTCATTGAAGCGATGGCGGCCCAAAAACCCGTGGTAGCCACCTGCTACGGCGGGGCCCACGAAATTGTCGTTGACGGAGAGACGGGTTATATTGTTAATCCCAACAATATTGATTCGTTTGCTGAAAAAATATTGGGTTTATTGAAAGACGAGGCCAGGGCGCAAATGATGGGGCAGAAGGGTCGCGAAAGAGTCGCGAAAAATTTTACCCTGAAGCAACAAATAGAGAAATACCTCAATCTTTATAAAAAATAACTTATGTATATTTTCAAGCCGTAGTTTCTAAAAATTCTTTATTTCTCTAAAGAAGAAGGCTATTGAGAGGGTGGTTACATATAACTCGGTGGCTATACGGGCAAAAATTGCTCCCAGAATCCCAAATAAGCTTACTAGAATTACCAAAGCTACTATTTGAATAACCGCACTGGACAAATTCAAAAAATAGATTTTTTTCGTGGAGGCATGAATAGTAATTGCGTCAGTCAGGATGCCTCTTGGAATAAAGAGCAATGTTAGGGCAAAAATCTGCGAGAAGAAAACGGAGCCCATGTATTTGGGAAAGAAAATTTTAAAAAGGTACGGCGCCGCAAAAATATAGGCGGCTACTATGGCAACTATGCATCCTAACATAATAAACAACTTGTGGGGTAACGTCTTTTTAAGCTCACCGACTGTCCTTTGAGCCAACTTAGGAAATGACAGCGGGAATACACTCTTCAGAAAACTTCTCATCTGATTTGTGGGGGCCGTGGCGAAAGAATATATAGCCAGCGGTACGGCTCCAAGCGAGTTCCAGACCAAAATATTATCAAGTTGTCCCGCTAATTCAGTTAATATTCCAATGGCACTTAGGTGCATCCCATAAGAAATGACATCCGGATCTTGTTTTGAATCCCTAGGTATTTCTCTTTTTGTTTTTATTAAAAGAATAGCGTGAACTACGACTCTGGGGGCAAAATAAGCGAGTAAAATTAAAAATAAGTTCCGGGTAAAAACGATTGCCAGTATTAAAATTACGGTTGTAAGAATTTGGTTTACAATGTTATAAACAGAAAATCTGGCGAAATTCTTTTTTCCAGCCAGCCAACTTAAATAAAGCGATAAATTATCTTTGAGCGGCAAAAAACCGGCAATAACCAAGAAGGCGCACCCAAGAACGGTATTTTGATGGAGAAAATAATAAAACGAAACTGCAATGCTGGCCAACCCGCTTATGGTTCCCCACCCCACACTGGCCTTGGTTGCAGGAACCAAGGAGCCGTCATATCCTCTGGCAACCGATCTTGTTAATGATGTCCCCATTCCACTTAAAGAAAAAACCAGCAAAATACTGGCCATAGAAAGCACATATTTGTATGTGCCGAATATTTCTTTTGGTAAATAGTGGGCCGTTGCTACTGCCAATACGAATGCAAGAGCCGCGCTTATGATATTGCCGGAGGCCAGCCAAAAACCGCCTCTCACCAAATAGAGCATATCTGTCTTGACATATTTTTGCGTCCAAAGGAAAAACTCCTTTGTTTTTTGTTTTATTCCCATCGTCATTTACACGACCTAAATCTAGCACAATTTTTTATCTTTTCCAAAGTTTTTACTTTTTCTTTAATTTTGATTTTTTCCGGCCTATCTGTTAATATCTAACTATGCAAAAAACAGTTGACTCCCATTGGATAGCCAAATTTTTGCGCTACGCCATATATATCGCAGCTTTTGTGCCGCTAATTATTTTTTCGCAGTTTATCTCGCCATTTCATTTCGGGAAAGTGGTGGTTTTCCGGTCGCTAGTTGAAATAATGGCGGCTTTTTATTTTATCTTGATTTTGAGAGACAAGAGCTATTTGCCGCCGTGGCATATACTCCTTTACCTATTTGCCGGCTGGACTTTGTTTTTTGGTATTACAACAGTAACCAGTGTTAATCCTTATTTGAGTTTCTGGGGCTCATTAGAAAGGATGGGCGGGCTATGGACGTTCCTGCACTATTTGGTTTATTTCGTAATCCTAATCTCTGTGTTCAGGACAAAAGAAGACTGGTTTAGGTTGCTAAAAGTCGTGGTTTTTGTGGGCGTACTCTCGGCCCTTTATGGTTTCGGGCAGAAAACCAATATCAGTTTTTTTATCGGGTCGGGAGGAAGAGAAAGAATTTTCGGCACCATAGGCAATGCCGCTCTGTTTGCCGGTTATCAAATCGTAAATCTGTTTTTGGCTCTAATTTTAGCTTTTTCGTCCCAAGTTTCGCAAAGGCAAAAACCTTATTTTTTCATAGCGGCCATTATAAATACTGTTGCCGTGTTAATGACGGTAGTAAGAGGTTCCATTCTCGGCACAGGGGTGGGATTTTTGGTATTTGTTTGCCTCTATTTCTTTTCTTCAAAATCTAAAACCGCAAAACGGTTATTAATTGCCCTTCTTGTTCTTGCAGTCCTCTTTGTTGTTTTTTCTTTTGCTTTTAAGAACTCCAAATTTGTTCAGAACTCCAGTTACTTGCAACGCATAACGGACTTTTCTTTAAGTACCTATACTGTTCAGACGCGTCTCTGGGCATGGCAAGCGGGTCTTGAGGGGTGGAAAGAATCAGCCAAAACTATTTTGCTCGGTTGGGGGCCGGAGAATTTTAACGTTCCATTTTCAAAACATTTCAACCCGAAATTTTTCAGGGGGCCCGGCTCTGAAACTCTTTTTGACCGTGCCCACAATATGTTTGTGGAAATTTTGGTCACCATGGGGCTTTTAACATTTCTGATTTATGTTGCGATGTTTGTTGCCACATACCGCTTGTTATGGAAATTTACTTTTAAAGAACACAGAATTGATAGAATGGTTGGCATCGGTTTGATTTCTTTGATAACCGCCTATATTATTCATAACTGTTTTATTTTTGATACCTCAGCCAACTTTTTGGTTTTCTTTACGGTGCTGGGCTTTATCACCTTCTTAACCGCAAAACCCGTGACGGCTGCCATGCCCCAGGCCTTAAATCCCAAATCCCAAATCCCAAATCCCAACCAAGCCCCAAACCCCAAACTCCAAATTTCAAATCCCAGATTAAACATTGGCCTTAGAACTCTAATGCCCATTCTCCTAATTGGGACTGCAATTTTAATTTATAAAACCAATATTTTGCCCGCGAAAGCAAACTACGCGACTACTCGCGCGATTGTGAAGGGCTGGGCCAATGATTTTGACGGTGCCGTAGCTAAATACAAGGAGGCATTAGCGTATGATGTCCCGGGCAAATACGATTACCGACATCGCTATGCCCAATGGATTTTAGAATATACAAACGGGAAACAACTAGGCGATAAGGAAATATCCGCGATACAATTTGCGATCTCCGAAGTTCAGAAAAATGTCTCCGAGTCCAAACAAGATTATCTACCCTACCTTTATCTTTCCCGTCTTTACATATTTTTGGGCAAGAACGACCCCAAATCGCCATATAACGATATGGCCCTTCAGAATTCAATGAAAGCACTGGAGATTTCTCCAACTTTTGTCAGAACCTATTATGAGATCGCCCAGGCGTATTTAGACAAGAAGGATTATAACAATGCCATAAAATATTTTGGCGAGGCCGCCGAACTTAATCCGGAGGTGGGCATGTCGTATTGGTATCTGGGCGCTACTTATCTGGAAGTGGGGGAGACCCAAAAGGGGCTAGTGGCCATAGACGAAGCAATGAAAGTCGGTTACGCGTTGTCTGAGTCAGACTATCTACGTTTAATCAATATTTATTTGAAACTGGGCAATTTTGCTAAAATCAGCGAACTTTACGAGTCGTTGATTAAGATCAACCCCAATAGTCCCCAATACCACGCCTCTTCAGCGGTTGCTTACGCAAAAATTGGCAAAATAGACCAAGCCGTTGAGCAGGCTAGAATTGCCGCCCAGCTGGATAAAAGTTTTGAGGCGGAGGCGAGGGCATTTATTGAGAGTTTGGGCAGAAAGTTTTAACAAGAATGAGATTAAGGCAACATTTAATAATTGGCGGAGCTGCCGCTCTCGCCCTTTATTTTTATTACGACTGGGCGTTATGGAAAACGACCCTGTTTTTTGCCGCGACAGTTATGATTGACGCCGACCACTATTGGGATTATTTGTGGCGTAGCAAGTTTGCCGATTGGAGCGGCTGGCGGATGTTCAGGTTTTCTGACTGGCTCAAAAACAATTACGACGACAAAAGATATCTTGCTTTCAGTTTACTGCACACAGTTGAAATCTTTTTATTAGTATATATTCTGGCTAGGTTGTGGAGCGGTAGCTTCTTTATGCCCATTCTTTGGGGAATGTTTTTCCATTTGTTCTGGGATGTGGTTGATTTAACCTATCATAAAAAACCCTTCCTCAGGGCTTATTCGGTGATTGAATACTGGCTGAGAAAGAAAAGTCTTCTTCGGCGGGGGATTAGTCCCGACACTTTTTACAGAGAAATTTTTGAAAAATCAAAAAGACCTGTCTAGATGGGTCTTTTGTCTGTGCGGAACACACTTGGGAACGAACTGGCCGATTAATTATTGAGGTTAGACAAATACCATTTAATTGTTTTTTTAAGTCCGGTTTCAAAGTCGGTTTTAGCCAGAAAGCCAAACTCTTTCTTTGCCCGGTTGACGTCAAGGCGCCTTCGCGGTTGTCCATCCGGTTTTGTAGTGTCCCAACGAATTTCTCCTTTGAAATTCATAAACCGGCAAATCAATTTGATTAAGTTTTTTATAGAAATTTCTTTTCCCGAACCTATGTTCACCGGCTCGGGTTTGTCGTATTTTTTAGTTGCTAAAATAATTCCTTCGGCCGCATCTTCAACATAAAGAAACTCTCTGGTGGCCTTGCCGGTACCCCATACTTCAATAAAGTTTTTCCCCTCCTTTTTGGCTCCGGCTACTTTGCGGATCAAGGCCGGGATCACGTGGGAAAACTTGGGATTAAAATTATCTCCCGGACCATAAAGATTAACCGGCAATAAATAAATCGCATTAAAACCGTACTGTTGACGGTAGGCTTGGGCCTGGACAAGAAGCATTTTTTTTGCCAAGCCGTAGGGTGCGTTGGTTTCCTCGGGGTAACCGTCCCATAGCCTGTCTTCTTTGAACGGCACCGAGGTAAATTTGGGGTAAGCGCAAACAGTTCCCACTGCTACAAATTTTTCTACCCCGGTTTGCCTGGCAGCTTCCATAAGTTGAGCGCCCATCATTATATTATCGTAAAACATTTCCCCGGGCTTTTCTCTATTAAATCCGATGCCGCCGACTTTAGCCGCTAAGTGAACCACGACATTTTGGTTCTTGGTCACCTCCAGGCAGTTTCCCCATTTTCGTAAATCGGAATCTTTAGAACGTGGTATGACAATATTCTCTTTTGGCACCCCTAGTTTTAATAATTTCTTTACAACAAAACTTCCCAGAAATCCGGCTCCGCCGGTGATCAAGATTTTTTTATTTTTTAACTCCATATTCCTTCAAATCGGCTTCCACCATAATTTTAACCAAATCATTGAATTTAGTTTTTGCTTCCCAGCCAAGTAATTTTTTGGCTTTGCTTGCATCCCCGATCAGCAAATGCACTTCGGACGGTCTTATGTCTTCCGGGTTATTCCAGACTACATATTTTTTAGAATCAAGCCCTGCCATCTTGAATGTTTCCTCGGCGAACTCTCTTATAGAATGAGTTTCGCCAGTTGCAATAACGAAGTCATCTGGTTTCGGCTGTTGCATCATCAGCCACATGGCCCTGACATAATCTCCGGCATAACCCCAGTCCCGTTTGGCCTCCGGATTACCCAGTAGAAGTTTATCGGCAAGCCCTTGTTTAATAAGGGCAGCAGTATGAGTAATTTTTCTGGTTACAAATTCCATGCCGCGCCTGGGGGACTCATGATTAAACAGGATGCCGCAAACGCCGAATAATTTTATATCGGGATGGTCTCTATAATAATGAACGAGATGGTAGCCGGTAACTTTGGAGACGCCATAGGGAGAGCGTGGATTAAACGGGGTCTTCTCGGTTTGCGGTACCTCTAGAACGTTACCGAACATTTCGCTTGAAGCAGCAAAATAAAATTTGGCCTTGGGCACAATCTGACTCACGGCGGATAGCAGAAAATGAGTACCACCTATGTTGGTTTGCATTGTGGAATGTTCATCTTCAAACGAATATGAAACAAAACTTTGAGCGGCGAGATGATAAATTTCATCGGGCCTTACTTTGGCCAGAATTTGACAAATGCTTGGATAATTTTCCAAGGTAGCTCCGTGCAGTTTAACCTTTCCCCCCTTAACTAGGTGATTGATTCTTGATAACCTATCCGCTTGGTCTTCTATGGCGACCCTCCTGACCATGCCGTGAACTTGATAGCCCTTGGCCAATAAAAACTCGGCAAGGTAACTGCCATCTTGTCCGGTTATTCCGGTTATAAGTGCTTTTTTATTTGTGTTTGCCATTTTTTAAATATATCACCCTTGTAGCAGCGTGCAAGCCCTTTTAAGACGTCTCGGTTCTTATCTCCCTTCTTTTCTTAGAACGATGGTTATAGTTTTGAGAACTATGCCTAAATCAAGAAGGAATGAGCGGTTTTTGATGTAATAAAGATCGTACTGCAGTTTTTCGGCGGCATCTTTTATAGACGCCCCATAACGAAACTTAATCTGAGCCCAACCGGAAAGCCCCGGCTTGATTAAGTAGCGTTCGTCGTAGAATGGTATTTTTTCTTCCAGTTCTTTGTGAAATTCTGGCCTTTCGGCGCGGGGACCAACAAATGACATTTCCCCGTGCAGTATGTTCCACAATTGCGGCAATTCATCCAATCGGGTTTTGCGCAGGAATTTCCCGACTCTGGTTATGCGATTATCGTTCTGCTGAGCCCAAACCGCGCCGTTGGAACTCTCGGCGTCCTTGATCATGGTGCGGAACTTCAACATTATGAAATTTTTTCCGGCTCTACCCCTTCTCAATTGCCTGTAAAAAACAGACCCGGGCGAATCCAATTTTATGGCCAAAATTATAAAGGGATAAAGCGTGAGAGAAATTACCCCGAAGATAGAGGAGAAAATTAAGTCAAAAATTTTCTTCGCCGTTTCGTAGCCGCGTTTGCTGCCCTCGGATAAATTTCCAAGAAACCAAGTTTGGTCAATCGCTCCCAAAGGGACCTTCCCGGTTACGCGTTCGTAAAAATCAGATAGATTGTAAAAGTTAATTTTGAAACCAAGAAGGCGGTAAAATACGTCTATTATCTGAGGGATCTTATAAGTCGATGGTTCTAACACCAGAGTACTGACCCTTTTTTGCCTTATCAGATTTTCCAGAATATTCGGGACGGTGCTGTCTTCAACATCAATGATCCCCAAAACCCCGTAACCCAGTTGGGGGTTGGCAAGCAGGAAGTCGTACAAATCTTGCGACTGCGGGCTTACCCCGATGATCAGAGTATTGTTTTTATAGCCGCTTTGTGCTATAAGTTTATTGAAACCATAACGCCACAAAGACCCGAGAATGATAATTAGGGCGACGAAGATGAGAAGATTAGTTTTGGGCGTTATGCCGAAGAAGGGGACTAAATAGAAGAAAGCTATTGAGATCGCAGAGTTCGCGGCCACCGAGTAAAGAAATGTGGAGAAAAACTCCAGATTATTTTTTGAAAGGCCCAATTCATAGAGATTGGTGATATAAAAAACGAGGATCCAGATAATAAAGATGAAACTGAACGGTAGGATATGGACATCTAATTTGTTATCAAAACCCTTCCCGTATCTGACGAGGAGGGTCAAAAAAAGCGCCAAGTAGAGTACGGCGATATCACCCAGAAGTAATAGAAACTTTCTCATTTAGTTAGATAATACAACAATTTCTCACAGATGTCCAATACAAAAGACAAAAAGATAAGAGTAGGCGTTATCGGTATCGGAATGGTCGGCGAACCGATAAAACGCTGGTTTGAAAAGTGCCTTGGGTATAGACGAAATAAAGAATTGTTTTGTTGCGATACCAACCCCAAGAAGGGCTTCAACGACGATATAAATAAAGCCGACATCATTTTTGTAGCCGTGCCCACGCCGGCGAACCCCAACGGCAGCTGCGATCTTTCGGCAGTAGAGAGCGCGGTGGACAAAGTTAGCGACGGGAAAATTATAGTTGTAAAATCAACGGTACCGCCGGGAACAGTTGAGGGTTTGCAGAGAAAATATCCCAAGAAAAGATTCGTCTTCAACCCAGAATTTTTGACTGAGTCCCAGGCGTGGCTGGATTTTATCAAGCCAGACCGCCAGCTCGTTGCTCATACTCGCAAAAGTTACGGAGATACAAGAGAGATACTCGCATTGCTTCCCCGGGCTTGTTTTGAAAGACCCTGGTCAAGCGACTATACGAAGAAGGAAATCAATGCGACGGAAGCTGAAGTGGCGAAATACGCTGCCAATGTTTTCGGCTATATCAAGGTTATTTACGGCAATATTTTAGCTGACCTTTGTCATGCCGTAACATTAAGTTTGAGTAGACGTAAGATTAATGCCCCGGTTGATTACGAGAATGTAAGAGAAGTTATCTCTGCCGATCCTCGCATCGGCCCCGCTTGGTTAAATGTAGAACGCGGTAATTACTGCGGAGCCGGCGGTTATTGCTTCCCCAAGGATATGAACGCTTTCATAAAGTTTGCCGAGAATTTAGCGGGAGAACTGTCCGGCGGAAAGAAAACAAACAATGCGGGTCTCATTAAGTCGTTGAAAAAAGGGATTGAGGTTTTGAAAGCCGTGGTGGCTTACAATGAAACTCTTCTTGGCTGGCAGGGATTGACAATTGAGGATGTTTCGCGGCATGATAAAGAGGTGGTTGTTAATAAGCGTAAGCTGATACGTAAAGCGAAATCCTAAGCACGAAATCCTAAATCCTAAACAATACTTACACAATTTTTATGAGTGCTAAAACCGATACAAAAAAAGTCCTTGTAACCGGTGGTGCTGGGTTCATCGGCTCCCACCTTGTGGACGCCCTTGTGGAAGAGGGCCATTCCGTCGTTGTTATTGATAATCTTTCAACGGGCAAGAAGTCACAGGTAAACAAAAAGGCGAAATTTATCAAGGCCGATATCCGCAATCTCAAGAAGATCAAACCGTGTTTTAAGGGGGTAAATTTAGTTTTCCATTTGGCGGCCCGAACCAGCATTCAGCCATCAATCAAAGATCCAGTATCCACGTTTGACCACAATATCACAGGTACTCTGAATGTTTTGCTTGCGTCGCGCGATGCCGGCGTTAAAAGAGTGGTTTATTCAGCATCGTCTTCTTCTTATGGCGACCAGGACACCTTGCCGCTTCATGAAGAAATGACCCCTCGCTTTAAAAGCCCGTACTCTTTATCAAAGTATGTTGGCGAGGAGCTGTGCAGGTTGTTCAGTAACTTATACGGCCTTGAATCCGTTTCGTTGCGATACTTTAATGTTTACGGCCCGAGACAAATTGCAACCGGGGCTTATGCCGCAGTAGTGGGAGTCTTCCTTAAACAGTTTAAAGATGGCAAACCGCTGACCATTGTCGGCGACGGGAGTGTCCAGCGCGATTTTACGCATGTGTTTGATGTGGTGAGGGCAAATATTTTAGCTGTTCAATCCATTAAGGTGGGCAAGGGGGAAGTAATTAACATCGGAACCGGCAAAAATTATTCAATCAACGAAGTGGCTTCAATGATCCTGACCCCGCCGGAGCGAGGATATATGCTACCAGCGAGGGATTTTAATAATCCTCGTTTGACCGGAGGAGTTGTCCCCAATGTTAAACCGGAAACGGTGCTAGCTTCGGCCGTGAGAGAAAACAGAATTTCTTATATACCTTCTCGTCCCGGTGAAACCCGCTGTTCCCTCGCCAATACCAGTAAGGCCCGCCAGCTTCTCGGCTGGAAGCCGACGATTTCTTTGGAAGAGGGGCTAGCGGCGCTGTTGAAATAACCGTGACCCCTCCCCAATTTCCCCTCCGATGTTCTCGCAGACAAATAATATTTCGATTTTCTCATTTCCCTAGATAAAAAATCGTACCCCTTCCGCTCCGCCCCGCCTCTGGCGGGGCTTCGCTACGTCCCAATTTATTTATCACGGGAAATATCAAAAATCTCAATTTATTTGTTCCTGCTCGCCCATATAGGGGAAATTAGGGGAGGGTCACTTAAAACCATGCCTTGCATCGTGTATAATTAGAGCTATGAAATATCTTCGGTATCTTTTTTTTGCGACTATTTTTTTATTACTTGCGGCGTCAGTTAGTGCCGATACACTGGGGCAAAACCAGCAATTTTTTATCAGTCCGCAATATGATGCTCAATCGCGAACTTTGGTTTCGGCCACGTTGATAGCTACTTCCGACCACGCCTATTTTTATGTTGAGGACGGCTATTGGAACAGTATCAGCCCTAATATGCGCAGCCAAGTTCTCAATAGGATTACTTCGCTCGGGCGGGAGTTTGATAGCCGTATATACCCGATAGAAACGCAGTTTTTTGGGTCGGAACCGAACCCGGGAGTTGACAACGACTCGCGGATAACAATTTTGCTTTCACCGCTTATTGAGAATGCCGGCGGCTATTTTGATACTGCGAACGAATATAATAAAGAACAGGCGCCCGGCACAAACAGCCGCGAAATGATCTATCTTAATGTAATGGCTCTAAATGACCAAAAGAGAATGGACGGTTTTTTAGGTCACGAGTTTCAGCACCTAATCTCTTTTAATCAAAGAGAAAAATTGCGCAATGTTATGGATGACACTTGGCTTAACGAACTGCGGTCGCAATATGCCGTAACACTGCTTGGTTACGATGACGATTTTACCGGTTCTGATTTAGAGAAAAGACTGCAGGCATTTATCGGGAGCTCCTCGGATAGTTTAACAGAATGGAAAAATCTTCCCGCCGATTACGGACAGATTAGCTTGTTTGGAGAATACCTTGCCGAGCACTGGTCGCCTAAAGTGATTACCGACACCTTGAAAACCTCTTCGGTCGGGATAGTGAGCATAAATGACACTCTCAAACAAAACGGGTTTTCGGATTCTTTCCTTGATGTTTTCAGCCAATGGACGGCGGCAAATATTTTAAACGACACGTCCGTTAATCCAAAATTTGGTTATACTCGCGATGGTTTAAGAACTTTTCATATTGCCCCGACCAGAACTTTCAGCAATCTGGGCGATGATATTACCCTTGCCGCGTCCGATACAATCAAGGATTGGCAGGGTAGATGGTATGACGTTTCGCAATTCGCGAACGGCGGCAAGGGTGTTTTAAAGATAAACTTTTCATCGCCCTCGGTGGCCAGTTTTTACGTTTCTTATCTGGTTTTGAAAAATGACGGGAGCCAAATCCTTTCCGTATTTAATCCTGCCATTGATTCCAGCGCTTTATACGTTAGCGGTATCGGCACGGATGTAAAGGAAGTCGTTTTTATGCCGATTAAAAGGGATAAAATTTCTGGATTTACATCTGATGAGGTTGCTATACCACTTACTTTATCGGTTGAGAGAATTGGGGCCATTCCTCAGGAAGCGACAGCTACGCCTACGCCCCTGCTCTCAACACCTTCCCCGACGATTAATACCGTAAATTTTCCGCTTGCAAATATTCCAGATGGCTCGCTGATCAGAGCTAACGGCGACTATAAAGTTTACGTAGTCAATGGCGGCTGGCGCAGACATATTATCAGCTCCAAGATTTTCAGTTTTTACCCGCAGTTTGGCTTTGATAAAGTTAAAATTATTTCATCTTCAGTTCTGGCCCAATATCGGGAGAGCGACCTTATACGCTATCAAGCCGGTACAAAAGTTTATAGCATAGACGAATCCGGGGAAAAACACTGGCTTAATATATCCGCCGGGCAATTTTCCAATTCCGGTCGCGCCTGGGATTCAATATTTATAATAAACTCGCAAGAGTTGAATCTTTACGTAACAGGTGCTAACATCAGTGAGTAGTTGTTTGAGAAATAAGGTCGGAGGGGTCTAATGCCCAGTTCTCAAGATGTTAAAGATCTTGTTAGGGAGCAAGTGGATAAATGGATTCTGGAAATTATGGGAGAACATAGGTGGCTAAGTATAAATGGCCTTCTTCGCCATATGGCGAAGAAGCACCCCAAAACTGATGAGCAGGAAATGGAAATAAAGAGTGTAGTGTGGCGTTTGATCATCGAAGAAAAACTCGAATTTACCTGCCGTCGTAACCTAAAGAAGGTTTAATCAACTGCCGACAATGGCGGTTTTTATTTTCTTCTGAGCGAGCATATCTTTTGGGCGAATAGTTATCCACTTTTTTTCTCTACAATTTTTTTCTTGTGTTATATAATAAGAGTAGAAAAGTTTTTGAAAAGATACCCGCTGTTAAAAATTTTCTTCTGGCAGTTTGGTCGACTGTCACATTAGGAGGGTGAGGCAACTGGAAACTAGAAACCAGAAACTGGTTGCTAGCATGTTGTCTCATTGCTGCTCGATACAATGGCAAAGAAAAAGAAGGCAAAGAAAAAGAAGAGAATATAGTTTCTCTCCCGATTTGTCGGGAAAAAATCTCCCCTTGACGGGGGGATTTTTTTTGTTTCAAAAACATGTTATTATATAAAGGTATTATGAAGCTTACTTTACACGCCAAAAACCTGGATTTAACCCCGAGTATTAAGGCTTTTGTTGAAGAGAAAATCGGCTCTATCTCCAAGTTTTTGCGGCCGGCGGAAAACGATTTGGCCGAGGCACGAGTAGAGGTTGCCAAGCCGTCAAAGCATCACCGGTCCGGCTTTGTCTATTATGCGGAAGTAAATTTAAAAATCGGCAGCCGGCTTTTCAGAGCGGTGGCCGAACATCTGGATTTGCATACTGCCATAGATCTTGCCCGCGATGAGATAGAGAGACAGATCAAAGAGTATAAAGAAAGAAGTCGTGAAGCGCGCAGGACTGAAAAAAATATTTAAACGACGAATTTTTATGGGAATTTTTAGTAAGATATTCGGTGACGCCAACAAGAAGGCGGTAGAAAACATAAAACCTCTTGTTGAAAGCATCAACGGGCTCGAATCACAATTCGGGCGTTTTTCGCTCGGGGAGTTAAAGACGAAGACGCAGGAGTTTAAAAAAAGATTGGCCGAAGGGGAATCCTTAGATGATATTTTGCCGGAGGCATTTGCCGCTGTTCGCGAGGCGTCAAAGAGAACTCTCGGCCAGAGGCACTTTGATGTCCAGTTGATCGGCGGCGTTGTTTTGCATCAGGGGAAGGTTGCCGAGATGAAAACCGGAGAGGGCAAAACGCTTGTGGCAACTCTACCCGTTTATCTTAATGCTCTTTCCGGCCACGGCGTGCATATTGTCACCGTTAATGATTATCTTTCCCGGCGTGATACCGTGTGGATGGGGCAAATATACGACGCTCTCGGACTGACGGTTGGTTGCCTAAACCACGAGGCCTCTTACGTTTATGACCCCGCACACAGACAAAGCACCAATGACCAAAACGGGGAAGACAAATTGGATAAAGAACGAGATACCACCGGGGCATTTAAAGTTGTTCACGAATTTTTACGGCCTGCCGGTCGGCGCGAGGCCTACGAAACAGATATAACCTATGGGACGAACAACGAATTTGGCTTTGACTATCTTCGCGACAATATGGCTTACGATCTTAGCCAGATGGTACAGGCGAAAGGCCACAATTTCGCGATCGTTGATGAGGTTGATTCAATCTTAATAGACGAGGCGCGCACCCCTTTGATTATTTCCGCTCCAGACACCGACTCCACGAAACTTTATGAAACATTTTCCAAAATCGTTCCACGCCTGAAAGAAAACGAGGACTACAACGTGGACGAAAAACTAAAAGCGGTGTCCATAACCGAAGGGGGCATAGAAAAGGTTGAAAGTATACTCGATCTGAAAAATATTTATGAGGAGGGCGGCACGCGTTATGTCCATCATCTGGAGCAGGCGCTGAAAGCCCAGATTTTATTCCATCGCGACAAGGACTACGTCGTAAAAGATGGCGAAATAATAATTGTTGATGAATTCACGGGCCGCTTGATGCCGGGGCGGCGCTGGTCGGAAGGATTGCACCAGGCGGTTGAAGCCAAAGAAGGAGTTTTTGTCCAGAAAGAATCGCGGACTTTGGCGACGATAACTTTTCAGAATTATTTCCGTTTGTATAAAAAACTTGCCGGCATGACCGGTACTGCCCAGACATCAGCCGAGGAATTCCATAAGGTCTACGGCATTGATGTAATATCCGTTCCGACAAATAAGCCGATGATACGCGCCGATTCCCCCGACAGGATTTACAAGGTGGAAGCGGGTAAATTCAGGGCGCTGGCACGCGAGATTAAAGAGCGCCACGAAAAAGGACAGCCGGTACTGGTTGGCACCGTCTCTATTACCAAAAACGAGATACTATCCGCACTTTTGGAGGGTGAAGGCATACCCCATAAAGTGTTGAACGCGAAAAACCACGAACAGGAAGGAGAGATAATCGCCCAGGCGGGGCGAGCCGGCGCCGTAACGGTGGCAACAAATATGGCCGGTCGCGGTGTTGATATAATCCTTGGCGGTAATCCGCCCGATCCCGCCGAGGCGCAAAAAGTCGTGGAATTGGGCGGGTTGCATGTTATCGGCACGGAAAGACACGAGGCAAGACGCATTGACAATCAACTGCGCGGCCGTTCAGGCCGGCAAGGCGACCCGGGCTCTTCGCAGTTTTTTGTTTCAACTGAAGACGATTTGGTCAGAGTTTTCGGCGGCGACCGTCTTAAGAATCTTATGGAGCGTCTTGGCGTAGGCGATGACGATGTTATTGAAAACCGGCTCGTTTCCAAGGCGATAGAACAAGCCCAGTCCAAAATAGAGGGCAATAATTTTGACATCCGAAAATACGTCTTGGAGTATGACGACGTAATGAATAAGCACAGGACGGCGATTTACAAATTAAGAAGGGAAATTTTGGACGGGGAGGAAATAAAAGATAAAATCGTAGATTCTGTTTATGGAGAGATAGAAAGACTGGCCGGTGCCCACACCTCAACTGAAACTGGGGAGTGGAATATTGAGGAAATCGCTGAAAGCATGAAGGCCATGATTCCCATGGAAGAAGATTTACATCCGAAATTGAAGGAAATTTCCGATTCGCGGAATGTCCAGCACCTTAATGACTTTTTGAAGGAAATTGCCGATGGCGCATATGTCCAGAGAGAAAAACAAGTGGGGGAGGAAGCCATGCGTAATCTTGAAAGAATGCTCTTTTTGCGGGTCGTTGACGAATTGTGGGTTGACCACTTGGAGCAGATGGAATATCTACGCGATTCGGTGCGTCTGCGTGCCTACGGTCAGCGCGACCCGCTGGTGGAGTATAAAATTGAGGGGCAGAAAATGTTCAATCAACTGCAAGCCGCAATTAATTCCCAAGTCGCTAATCTGATTTTCAAAGTCAGTTTTATCCAAAGGCCGATGCCGATAAGCGTTGAAGAAAAAAAGGAAAATTGGCCGGCGGCGTCGGGAGATGAGTCAGTTTCCTCTCAAATGCAGCAAGAAGCGACCCGCCAAGAACCAGCAACGCATGGTTCCAAAGTTGGCAGGAATGACCCATGCCCCTGCGGGTCGGGCAAGAAGTACAAGAAGTGTCACGGGAAATAAATTTTATGGAAAAAATGGAATTTTTCAGAAAAAAAGAAGAAAGAAAACCACCCGAGCCAGAAGGTGAAGTAAATCCCGAGAAAAAAGAAAAAATAAGGGAGTGGCAGGGAAAAAGGGCGGAGAAGTTGAAAGAAATTTTGTTTTCAAGAACGGCCGATGTGGCCGGAAATTATGTTCCTGGTATTGATGTTGTAAAAATGACCATAGAAGCCGTACTGGGAAAGACATTAAGTAAACGAGAGCTCTCGGCGACAGAAAGGACATTGTTTATCCTTTCTTCGGCGGCAATTCTGGGTTTTTATTTGACCGGCGATTTGCGCCTGCGCGCGGGTGCTTCAGCAATGTTCGATGCCCTGATGGTACCCCAGATTTTTAAGGATATTATTTCAAAAATTGCCCCTATCACTCCAGGTTTTGCCGCTATTTTGGAAAAGGCCCCGGCCTTCTTGGCGCAAAACATTCAGCAGGCATTGAATGTTTTTAACTCAACCTTCATTTCTTTGAATTTGAACGCATGATTTTATCAGTTAGCGATTCGGCCATGGAAAAAGTTGAAAAAACAAAAAAGTTGGAAGAATTGATTAAAGAGCTCGTTTCTTTAGGGGAAGACGCGAGAGAATTATCATTTTGGCAGACGATTTTTGACGACCTTAAAGAAGAAGAGCAGGATTCAATTATTGCTATGCTTCAAAAAGAAGCACTGGAATTGCGGGGGCGTTAAAACAAATAGCCGGCGAACTGGACCCGTAAACATGAGTACAATTTACGAACAAGTAAAGTCAGTTATAGATGCCTCAATTTGCAAGAATGAAGCTGTTTTTAATCGTTATCTTGAGAGGATCGAGCGGGGCAAGTTTTCAAGAGACGAAAACGGAGAAAGCCATTTCTGTGTTTATTTTTTGCCTTACAACTCAGCGACTAACAAAATTTTTATTGTTGACCATAAAAAATCAGGTTTGTGGCTAGCGCCAGGTGGGCATATTGATAAGAATGAAACCTTGCTGCAAACTCTTAACAGAGAAATTAACGAAGAGCTTGGGGTAATGAATAAAATTCAAGATAGCGTAAGGCCATTTCTCCTGACCATAACCTTGATAGATCGGCCTCCTCATCCTTGCAGAGAGCATCTGTGTATTTGGTTTCGTTTTGAGTCGGATGGGCTGGATTTTAAAATCGATCTTAGCGAGTTTTATGAAACAAAATGGGTTACGATTGAAGAAGCGAGAAAAATAGTCACTGATCCAGCCACAATCGAAGGCCTGGATAAAATGGAGCAATTTTTCAATGGAAAATAAGAAACCTAAAAAGTACGTCCTGAGATTCCGGGCAGTCAATAAGGATATTTTTGACGCGATTAAAGAGGGTAAGAAAAAAATTGAGACCAGGGCTGCTACAAAAAGGTATCGCAACATAAAAGAAGAGGACGTCGTTATTTTAACGTGCGGGGCGCAGAGATTTGAAAAAATAGTTCGTTCAGCGCATATTTATAAAACAATCAGGGCATTGCTCCGTTCGCACAAACCCAAAGAAATCAATCCGAGGGTCTCCACCGAATCGGAGCTTATTGATATATACTATAGTTTTCCTGATTATCGGGAAAAAATTAAGAAGTTCGGCCTAATTGCCCTGGAATTAAAATGAGCAAAAAAACAAAACCCTCATTCCGCTGCGTGCTTCACGGGAGCTACCGAAAGCATTACGGCGAAATAAAACGGATTCACAAGCTTTTTACCCAAGCCGGCATTGAGGTTTTGGCCCCGGCAGATTCAGAGATAACAGCCGTTGAAGATGGCTTTGCTATGTTGGAAAGCGACAAGGAGAAAGACCCCAGAATGATTGAGCTTATGTATCTTCACCACCTTAAACATCTTGGCACCGATGGATTCAGCTATTTTGTGAATCCCAATGGGTATATAGGCAAGAGCGCATCGTATGAACTCGGCATCGCCCAGATATCAAATGTGAAGTGCTTTTTTGCGGAAAAACCAGAAGACCATCCAGCTTATTTGCATAAAAATTCCGTTTGGGAACCCGAGGATTTAATTGAATTTATAAAAACCACGGGCAATTTGCCCGACCCTAAGATAAAACGCAACGAAAAGGCAATTCATCAGCTATGGCTTGACTTAATGGTACCCGGTTCAATTGTGGCGGTTGGCGGGATTATTGAATATGCTAAACCGACACAGTCCGGCGAGAAAGAAGTTTTACTGGTCAAAACCCACAAATGGGGAGGAAGATATTCAATCGTTGGCGGGAAAGTCAGAAGGAACGAGCGATTGGCGGACGCATGGATGCGGGAAATAAAAGAAGAAACCGGTCTTGGGGCCGATGTCGGAGAAGACATCTGCGCCTTTGACCAGATAAAAAATTCCGGCTACTACAAATCCGCAGTTAATCATATTTTTGTTGACAAGATAGCGCGTGCAAATAGCCAAAAGGTCAAACTTAACGATGAGGCCGAGGATTATGTCTGGATTTTGCCAAGCGAAGCTCTGGCCAAATTAGATATTGAGCTAAACGCCCGTCACACACTGGAACTTTACGCGAAAATGAGCAATGTTAAATTTTAAACTTCCTGAAAACGACAATAAATATGAGTGGACGAACCATGTAAAGGAAAAGATGGTTTATTATAGAATTTCCGTGTCTTTAATAAAGAGAATCGTTCGGTTCCCGAAGCGGAAGGAAGAGGGTGTCGCTCCCGGGACGACTGCCGTAATGCAACCCCGAGGCAGTGCGAAAACACCCCAAGAGATATGGGTGATGTACCAACTCCGACACCCAAAGAAGTCGGGGTTCAGCACCACCTACGGCAAGGCCGTAGCGTCGGAGCCGAAGACAAGAGTAATTTCGGCATGGCGTTATCCCGGCATCAGTCCGGTGGGTAAAAAAATCCCGATTCCGGACGAAATTTTACAGGAGCTGGAAAGTATCATATAGTTTAAATATAATGAAAGTGCCGTTAGTTTATTTACTCCTGCTGATTGTAATTATTGTCGCTGTTGGCGGCTATTATTTATTACAAAAAGACAAGGGGAATCTATCTCTGAATCAAAATCAATCAAGTCCAACCGCGGCCGCAACTCCTTCGCCGGACACCATCAAAGTCACTATGATTACGGCCGAGGGCGACATTGTTTTAGAACTATATCCGAAGGTGGCCCCGAAAACAGTTGCAAATTTTATAAAATTGACCCAGGACAAGTTTTACGATGGCACGAAATTCCATCGGGTAATAGCCGACTTCGTAGTTCAGGGCGGTGACCCGTTGTCTAAAACAGATGACCCAGGGGTGGGAACTGGTGGTCCCGGCTACGCTTTTGAAGATGAAATTAATCCGAGATCTCTTGGCGTTCCTGATGATGTAATCGCCCAATACGAAGCGCAGGGCTATAAATATGATTTCTCTCTTCAATCTTTGCCGGTTGACCCGGGCTATATCGCTATGGCCAATGCTGGTCCCAATACCAACGGCAGCCAATTCTTTATCGTGACGACTAAACCCCAACAGCAACTCTACGGCAAGCACACGGTATTTGGCAAAGTTATTTCGGGCATGGATGTCGTTTTGAAAATCAAACAAGGCGATGTTCTGCGACAGGTTAAGATAACAGAGTAACCGTGACTTACATTAAAACCTCAAAACCTCTTAAAATATCCCGGGCTAACCTCCAGCTCTTTAAAGAATGCCCGAGGTGCTTTTGGCTTTATAAGCACAAGGACATAAGGCGCCCTCAGGGCTATCCCTATACTTTGTCAATTGCCGTTGACCAATTGCTCAAGGCCGAATTTGACCAGTATCGGGAAAGGGGAGAGATGCACCCGGCTCTGGTTGGATTCAAAGGCCTGGAAGAAGCCAAACTTTTTTCAGACCAAGCACAACTCCAGAAGTGGCGCAACAACTTTGAAGGTCTGAAATATCACGACGAAGGCTTGGATGCCACGCTTTTCGGCGCCATTGACGATATGCTGGAATTCCCCGACGGTTCGCTTGCCGTCATAGATTATAAGTCATCGGGCGCGAAAGAAATTACGGTTTACGATGATTATAAGATGCAGATGGACGTCTATACCCATATTTTGGAGCAAATTGGTCATAAAACCGCCAAAAAGGGCTATTTTGTTTTTTATCAAGTGCAGAAAAACGACGGCTTTAAGGGGAGGTTGCCTTTTAGGGGAGAGATACGCGAAGTGGATACCGATTCCAGCTATGTTCATGACCTTTTTGCCCAAGCTGTTGATCTGGCCAGATCGGATACTCCGCCGAAATCTCACAGCGATTGCGAATACTGTCTCTGGGCCGGCCATCACAAGGAGCTTGAGCCCGGGTTTTAAACTATCTCTAAACTATGGCTGACAAAAAATACAAATTGACCGGTGAACATTTCTACAAGTTTTTCCAATGCCCGCATTGGATTTGGTACGACGTTTATGGTGACCAGACAAAAAAAGGCAAAATCCCGCCCCTCATTGAGATGATCCATCAGAACGGGCTCAAGCACGAAAAAGAGATGATAAAGTCGCGGAAGTTTGAAGAAATTAAACCGGAGCTTTTCCGTGATTTGGACGAAGCGTTCTTGGCAACAATGGAACTGATGAAGCAGGGGAAGAACATATACCATGGCGTTTTGATGGAGGGCGATTGGGTCGGTATCCCGGACTTGCTTGAGGCGCGGGAAGGGAAGTCCAATCTGGGCGATCATTATTACGTTGTTTACGATGTCAAAAGCGGCAGAGATATACGCGACGAATACAAATTCCAGCTCGTTTTTTACAGTTTGATCTTGGAAAGATTACAGGGCGTTCTTCCTCGCGATGCCTATATAATAAATGCCGACGGCGAGGAGCGGTCCTTTATGGTTGATGATTTTGTGGAGCAGTTCCACCTGACACGGCAAAGGATTGAACAAATTTTGGAAGGCGAAAAACCGCCCCCGTTCCTTAAAAGCGGGTGCAAGCATTCGCCCTGGTATTCACTTTGCGTTGAAGATACGAAGGGTTGTGACGACGTTTCGCTTATTTACCGCTTAAGTCAGAACGACCAACGGCGGCTTTATGAAATCGGCATTCATACGGTAAAAGAATTGGCAGCGGCTGATTTGGACAATTTGCGTTCAAGATTAGAAGATTGGCCGTTTGATAAAGTTCTCCGCATTTACAATCAGGCCCAGGTTTTGGTTTCCGGCGAGCCGATGATTTTAAAAAAAGGCGAATTTCCGGCAGTTGAGAACGAGATTTATTTTGACATTGAATCCGACCCCACCGAAACAATTGATTATCTTTTAGGAATACTGGTGCGGCATAGTAGCGGGAAGTCCGAATACAAATGTTTTTTGGCGAAAGATAAGAGCGAGGAAGGAAAAAATTGGCGCGAGTTTTTGGATTTTCTGGAATCGCTGAACGACTTTGTCATTTATCACTATTCTTATTACGAAAGAGAGGTCTTTGGCCGCCTGGGGCAGAAATACGGCATCTCAAGAGCGCTTGAGGACAAGTTCAAAAATAACACCTTAGATTTGCACTTGGCGGTGGTGGAAGAAGTGATATTGCCTTTGTATTTTTATAGCTTGAAGGACGTTGCTCAATACCTCGGTTTTAAATGGAGCGCGGAGGATGCGGGGGGGGCGGAGTCGGTCGTCTGGTACAACGAATGGCTTAAAACCGGTGACCAGAAAATTATGGACAAAATCATCAAATACAACGAGGACGATGTCCGGGCGACGCTGTTCGTGAAAGAGTGGCTAGAGAAGCAGAAGCCGAGAATATCACGGGAGAAATTACCGGAGGAATAGCCGCGACCCCCTCTCACGAAATTCGGTTCGGACTTTGGCAAAGAGGGGCTCCGGCCATAATGCCTTCTGGGGACTTCGAAAACCCCAGCGTGGTTTTCTCATCCGTTGCTCTTGCCACCATTTGTCAAGGCGCAAGGGCCTATGACAAAACCATGCTGGCGGCAAACGCAGCGGCCCCAGAAGGCACTATGACCTTCGCCCAATATCCCCAAAGTCCTTTCTGAAAA
>CAIUCV010000020.1 GCA_903897805.1 Candidatus Yanofskyibacteriota bacterium
ATGCTGGCGGCAAACGCAGCGGCCCCAGAAGGCACTATGACCTTCGCCCAATATCCCCAAAGTCCTTTCTGAAAATTTCTTAGATAGGGGGTCGTTCTAGCCGCTAGTTCCAAATTGTACTTGACGGATAAGATGACGTTGAAGAACCTTGACAAGAAAAATTGGGAACGATACCATGTTCGTATTGTTCTTTCTTTTTTTAGGAGGCCAGAATGAACTACGGTGTTCTTACTCATATGCGAAGAGATGCCCTGATAAGTGCCGGCAAGAAATTATTGAGATTACGGGGCGACAAATACATTGATGATACCAGGGGCCTCGGAGATGATTATTGTTGGGAGTGCGGGCACATAGCGCCAAAAGAGGAATTTCTGAAAGAAAACAAGTGTCCAAGCCCCGACTGCCCGTTTCCCAAAAATTGGAATGATTGAGCGGGAATTTATCAGCTAGCCGAGAAATCTCGGCTTTTTATTTTTATCAACGTCTTGCGATGACGTTGATAGGAAGCGGAGGCGATGGTGCTTTAGGGAAGTATCATCGCCGGAGCTTGCTTTTTAGGTAGCTGTGTTTTACCATATACCTTCCATGTCCTATAGATACGTCCCGATAATTGTAGTCGTCGTCGCGGTCTTTTTAGCCTTCTTTGTTTACCCAACTGCTTTTGACAAAGGGGCCGACTTTTTAAATTCCAAACTTCATCTCAAGGGAGCGGGTTTTGAGATCCCCCATTTTTTCAAAGTTTCGCCGTTTCGCTTAGGGCTCGATTTGCTCGGTGGTACCCGTTTGGTTTATCAGGCGGATCTTGCCGGCGTTGAAGGCGGGAGCGTAGCCGATGCCATGGCCGGCGTCCGCGATGTAATTGAGCGCAGGGTCAATCTTTTCGGCGTGACGGAGCCGCTGGTCCAGATAGAAGGGAATGACCGTCTTGCCGTTGAACTGGCCGGCATAAAAGACATTAATCAGGCGATTCAGCTCATCGGGCTGACGCCGTTTCTTGAATTTAAAGAACAGCGCGCGTCGGATGAAACCCAAAAAATTCTGGATGCCCAAAAGAAAGGGCAACAGCTGGACGAAGACCCGTATTTTAAATCAACGGGCTTAACCGGCAAGCAGTTGCAACGTTCGCAATTGACATTTGACCAAACAACCGGCCAGCCGCAGGTCTCTCTCGAATTGAACAGCGATGGTGCAAAACTTTTTGCCGATATAACCAAGCGCAATCTGAATAAGATCGTAGCAATATACGTTGACGGCCAGCCGATCAGCACGCCCGTTGTCCAGTCGGAAATTCCTAACGGCCGTGCTGTCATTTCCGGCAAGTTTTCAGTCCAAGAAGCCAAACTTTTAGTAAACCGCCTGAACGCCGGTGCCCTTCCGGTGCCGATTAAATTGATTTCCCAGCAGACAGTCGGCGCTTCGCTGGGCCAGGATTCTTTAGAAAAATCGCTCCGAGCCGGAGTATATGGCCTGTTGCTAGTGGCCCTTTTTATGATTTTGTTCTATCGTCTGCCTGGCGTGATATCGGTATTGGCCCTGCTGATTTATATCGCCATTGTTTTAACCGTTTACAAATTACTTCCCGTGACTTTGACTATCGCCGGCATAGCAGGATTTATACTTTCTCTGGGTATGGCCGTTGACGCCAATATTTTGATTTTTGCCCGCTTGAGGGAGGAGCTGGCAGGTGGCAGGACGTTGTTGCAATCTGTTCACGACGGTTTTCACCGGGCCTGGTTTCCCATTCGCGATAGCCACGTAACTACGCTTTTGGGCGCGTTGGTCCTGTTTATGTTTTCCACTTCTTCCGTTAAAGGTTTTGCCCTGACTTTGGGCATCGGTGTGTTGACCAGCTTGTTTACAGCAACCGTAGTTACCAGATTGTTTTTAAACCTGTTCGTCGGTCCGCGAACGGAAAAGAGGAGATGGCTGTTCTGATATGAAACTAATCTATAAAATTATGTTTTTCTTCTCAGTGGGGCTGACCATTGCAGCTATCGTTTTAGTAGCGACTTTTGGTCTGCGATTTGGCGCGGACTTTAAGGGCGGTTCTGTTATGGAGATCGTCTTTAATGACCAAAGACCGTCGGTGGATGAGCTTGGTAAAGTTGTCAGTGCGGTGAAGGGAGTAAGTGATGTCAGTGTCAGCCCGGCGGGCGACAAGGGCGCCTTGCTAAGATTGAACGATGTGGACGAGGAAACTCACCAGAACATCCTCGGCGCCATTTCCGGCAAGTTCGGAAAGATAACCGAAAATCGTTTTGATTCAATCGGCCCTACCGTAGGCAACGACTTGAAAAGCAAAAGCATAAAAGCAATCATAATCTCGCTTTTGGCGGTGGTGGTCTATCTTGCCATTGTTTTTAGAAAACTTTCCTTAGTTTTGTCTCCGTGGGCTTTGGGGCTGTCTGCGGTTGCGGCTTTAGTTCACGATGTTCTCGTGCCCATCGGTCTCTTTACTCTGCTTGGCCACTATTTAAACATAGAGATAACTTCCGTCTTTGTGGCCGCCGTTTTGACGATACTCGGTTATTCCATTTCCGATTCCGTGGTTGTCTTTGACAGGATCAGGGAGAACGTATTGAGATTCGGAGCCAGGGAAAATTTTGGAGAGATTGTTCATAAAAGCATTATGCAAACCCTGGTTCGTTCGCTGAACACGACCTTCACCGTTCTGCTTTCTCTCGTCGCCATATTTTTCTTCGGCGGCGAATCAATCAAATATTTTGCCCTGGCCTTGATAGTGGGAGTTTTCTGCGGCGCCTATTCGTCAATTTTCATCGCATCGCCGATACTGGTTTGGTGGGGGAGAGGACGGCGGACTTGACATCAGAAGCCGCGGTTGATATCCTGTTGTTTGACTTATTTTTAGCCTTGTGCTATCTTTATACTTAGAAAATAGAACGTAGAAAATAGAACGGGGAAAACCCCAGACTCTATTTTCTAGATTCTAAGTTCTAGTTTCAGATTTATGACAAATTTGACTAACGCAGTCAGAGGGGTGGTCGGCCAGCTTTTGGCAGTTTTAAATACCCGAAACCGTGATGTAATTTCGCGGCGTTTTGGCTTGAAAACCGGCAGGAAGGAAACTCTGGAATCAATAGGCCAAAGTTACGGAATTACGCGGGAGAGAGTCAGGCAGATTGAAGAGGTGTCCCTAAAGCAAATTAGAGAAAATTTTCGCAGCGGCGCGGACGCCAAAATTAAGCCTTTTATCGCCCTGGCGGAGAATATTTTGGATCAGGCTGGAGGCGTGATAAGAGAAGAGGGCCTTTTTGCCAAGTTTTCTGGCGTTGGCAAGGAAAGCCCGGCCAATGCCGCTTTGACCTTCTTCCTAATGTTGAACGGAAAGTTTAAGAGATTTGCCGAAGATAACGATTTTCATACTTTTTGGAGCTTGTCGGATGGGCACGCCGAATCGTTTAAAAAGTCGGTTTCCATGTTTGTGGGTGCGCTGGCTAAAAACAAAGTGCCCATTGCCGAATCGGCCGTCGTTGATTTTTATGAAAAATCAGGAGCCCTGACTAAAAGCGTTTCTTCCTCCACGATTGTTTCTTATCTCGCAATCTCCAAAAATATTGACAAGAACGTATTTGGGCAAGTCGGCTTGACCAGCTGGCCGGACATTAAGCCCAGGGGCGTCAAAGACAAAGCATTTTTGGTGCTCAAAAAATTCGGCTCACCGAAACATTTCCGGGAGATCACTCAAATGATAAATACCACCGGATTTTGCAACCGCAAGGCGAATACCCAAACCGTTCACAATGAACTTATCAAGGACAAAAGATTCGTACTCGTAGGCCGCGGGCTGTATGGCTTGGCGGAGTGGGGCCTGAAAGCAGGCACGGTAAAAGATGTTTTGGTTGACCTCCTGCGTTCCGCCGGCAAGCCCCTCCTAAAGGATGAGATCTTGGCGAACGTTTTGTCTCACAGGATGGTTAAAGAAAACACGATACTTTTGAACTTGCAGGATTCCAAAGTTTTTCAAAAGAGAGAAGACGGAACATTTACTCTCCGCGAAGCGTAAGAACTAGTTTGTAGTGAGTAGTGAGTAGTGAGTAGTTTTTTGCTCTCAAGATTTGGCAACTACCAACTACAAACTACCAACTACAAACTCTACTTTTTGTTCTCAGAAATCCTTAGTCCACTTAAAACAGCTTTTTCATTGCTGATAAGATACTGGTGGGCCTATATGCCTATTTTGCTGTTTTTGGTTATGCTTGAAAGCTGGCTTACGTATATAAAGCAAAAATACCTTTTGTCTATCAAGTGGGTTTTGCTGGAAGTAAAACCGCCGCCGGACGTGGAGAAGAGCCCGAAAATAGCCGAGAATATATTTTCCGGTTTGCACGGCGTTTATTCTAAGCCGGTCAAGTGGAGAAAGAAGTTTTTTGAAGGAAAAGTTCAGGACTGGTTTTCTTTTGAGATCGTCGGGAATGGCGGGGAAATTAATTTTTATATTCGTACTCCTGAAGACCTGCGCAATTTGGTTGAAGCGCAGGTCTTTGCTCAATATCCAAGTGCAGAAATTAAAATTGCCGATGACTATGTTGACTCTCTGCCCCGCTATTTGCCGACGGAAGAATACGACCTCTTCGGTGCGGAGCTGATTTTTACTAAAGAGGATGCTTATCCCATCAAGACGTATCCCTTTTTTGAAGAGGAATCGGGCAAGGGCGAATTTAAGAGAACCGACCCTCTAGCGCCCCTTGCCGAAACAATGAGTGCCATTGAGCCGGGGGAGCATCTCTGGCTTCAGTTACTGATAAGGCCGACCGGTGATGCCTGGGCAAAAGAAGCTCAGCCGGTATTAGATAAGCTTGTGGGCAAAGAACCAAAAAAAGAAAGAGACGCCCTTGGGGCAGTAGTTGATTTTATAGACGAGTTGCTTCCTGGAGGCGCAGCGGCGGGTGAAAAAAAAGAAGAGAAAGAATTTTCACAAATGAGACTTACTCCGGGCCAGAAATTCGTGCTTGAGCAGGTAGAAAATAAAATCGCAAAACTAGCATTCAAGGCCGGTTACAGATTTCTTTACATTGCCCGCAAAGAACTTTTTCGCCGTCCTCGCGTTTCCGCCGTTATCGGCATGTTTAAGCAGCTCTATTCAAATAATCTTAATACTTTTAAGCCGAATGGTGATACGGATACTTCCCCAAGTGGCTGGTTCCCATGGCTCTTTCCTTCGCATAGAGGATTTTTTGCCGACCAACAGGAATTTAAACGCAAATGGCACATTTACCAGGCATATAAGAAAAGGGCTTTTGTCAGGAAGGTCGTGATTTTGAATACCGAAGAACTGGCGACACTTTTTCATCTGCCGGGCATCGGCGTGAAAGCGCCGGCATTTCCGAGGGTGGAGGCCAAAAAGGGCCAACCACCAGTAGGATTGCCTACTAAATAATTATGGCGAAGGTAAGCGATAACAACGATGTGGTATTATTCGGCGAAACGAACTTTCGTAATAAGAAAGTAACTTTCGGCATTAAAATTGATGATCGCCGCCGGCACATATACATTGTCGGTAAGACCGGTATGGGCAAGTCGGAATTATTGAAAACCCTCGCCATACAAGATATTCAAGCCGGGCGCGGCCTTGCCTTCATTGACCCTCACGGCGACCCCGTGGAGGACCTTTTTGCCCACATTCCGGAGGAGAGGATAAAAGACGTCATATACATTAATCCGGCCGATTTGGAATATCCGATTGCGTTTAATGTGATGGAACAGGTTGACCCGGATAAGCGGCACTTGGTCGCCGACGGCGTAATGGGCGTTTTTAAAAAAATATGGGTTGATGTCTGGTCGCCGCGGATGGAATACATTTTAAACAACACGATCCTGGCATTGCTGGAAGTTCCGGACTCAACACTGCTCGGCATCAACCGAATGCTTGCCGAAAAAGATTTCCGCAACTATGTGGTCAACCAACTGACAGACCCGGTGGTAAAAGCGTTCTGGACCCAGGAATTTGCCAAATACGCCGACAGATTCGCTTCCGAGGCGACGGCTGCGATTCAGAATAAAGTCGGCCAGTTTGCTTCCTCGACCTTGGTCAGAAACATTATCGGCCAGCCAAAATCAACGATAGATATGCGGGGGATCATGGATGACCAGAAAATTTTGCTGGTCAACATTTCCAAGGGCAGCATAGGAGAAGATGCGTCGCGCCTCCTGGGCGCTTTGATAATAACCAAGATTCAATTAGCGGCGATGTCGCGTGTTGATACGCCCGAGCGCGAAAGAAAGGATTTTACTTTGTTTGTTGACGAATTCCAGAGTTTCGCCACGGCCTCTTTTGCGAATATAATGTCGGAAGCGCGAAAGTATCACCTAAGCTTGGTTGTCGGGCATCAATACATTGCTCAAATGGATGAAACTGTGAGAGATGCGATTTTCGGCAACGTGGGCACGATTATAGCTTTTCGCGTCGGAGCCGAAGATGCGGAGATGCTGGAAAAAGAATTAACCCCCGAATTTTTGGCGCAGGACATCGTGAATCTGGGAATGAGAGAAGTTTATATAAAGCTGATGATAGACGGCTTGGCTTCCAGGGCGTTTTCGGCAAGAACGATGGATACACCCAGCCCCTTGCCGGTCAATAATCGCCAGAAAGTAATTGAGTGGTCGCGGGAACATTATGCCGCCAAGCGCGATGAAGTGGAAAAAGCAATTGCCGAGTGGCACGCCCCGTTAATGGAAGAGAGACCAATGGCGTCTCGCCCAGCCGAGAGAGGCCCGAGCCGGGTGGCTTATCCGCCGCCAAGACAAGAGCCGGTTAGACAGCCAAGTCGCGATACTTTTTCAAGACCGGCACCAAGGCCAAGGGCAGAAATGACGAGGCCGGTACCGCTTTCCGAAGCTTTGAAACAGGACCCCGTAGATTTTAGGGGTCGCAAATTTTCGCCGAAACCCGCACCGGTCAAGCCGAAAGTAGAAGTGGATGTGGAGGGGTTGCGGAAGGTTTTGGAAGAGTCGGGGGCAAAGAAAGAGTAATGCTTGTTAATTACCCCGATTTTTCGCTCCGTGTCCTGCGCGATAAAATCCTGTTGTGATTTTATTCGTTTTCCTGGATAAAAAAATCGTACCCCTTCCACTTCGCCCCTTCGGGGTTCCGCTACGTCCCAATTTTGTTTATCAGCGAAAAACTTCGTAAATTTCAATGGATTTGTTACCTGCCCAGCCGCCAAGACGCAAAAATTTGGGCGGGCTCGCTCCAACCTTTAGAATTATTACACTCAGGAAGCAAAAAAGAGGCAACGATTCGCGTTGTGTAGGCGGATAAAATAAATATGGCTTGGATAATAATAGAAATAATAGCAATAGTCTTAGTCATATTTTATTTTCGCCGTGGGCGGAATGCAGTTTGGGGCGGTTTAACCCTCGGGATTATTATTGGGCTAGTAGTAATGATTTTTAAAGGCTACGACATATTTCTAATTATGAAAATTGGATCAATGGGAACAATTTTGGGATTTATCACTGAATTATTAGGGAAATTGTCTAGTAAAAAATGACCCTCCTAAAACAAAATTGGTTTAAGTTAAGGGCCTTAGGGTCTAATAGCGGGCTTTGTGTTTTATGACAAGGCCTATCTATAAAATCTATGAAAGAATGGCTTAAAAAATACTGGATAATCGTTCTAGTAATTCTAGTAATAACTGGGGCTTATTCTTACAAGCATTGGTACGTTCCCTATAGTGACCTAAAGAAAGGTTTTGTAATTGTAGATACTTTTAATTGCCCAGCTGGTCATCCTATTAAAGCTCATTTGGGTAGTATGATTTATCATTTCCCGGGCGACCCGTACTATGATCGGACCAGTGCGGCTAACGGCTATTGTTTTGATACTGCTCAACACGCTAAACAGCAAGGTTTTAGAGCAATAATTCGGTAGTAATTCGATACTATGAGTAAAAAAGTCGTGGGAATCTTAATAATAGGAGGCATATTAATCGGGGGCTATTGGCTATATCACGATAAAAACCGGGTTGCCCGGCCCATAGAAAATAAGGTTAATGAGCCTAGTCCTAAAGATACAATAATCTCCAGCTTTCTAGAAAAATATTCTGCAATCAATACAACAATTGATGGCAATACAAACTACACATTTCAACTTGAAGACCAACTCATTAAACAAGGCAAGCCCGTCGTTCTTACTGGCCAGATAGACGATATTTTTAGAAAAGGTGATAAATTTTACCTGCGCATTTCTCCTAGCTGGTTTGATTTTGGAAGTCCGCAAAAATATTACACATTAGGTGGATGTGAGGATAAGATAGACGAGATAGCTAGTAGAAAAACTGACGCATCGTTTGATGAAGATGAGTATGCGATTGTGGCAAAAATAGATAGCGTCAAAAAGCCCATTTTAAAGATTGACGGTTCAATTACCGAAGAGAACGATGTAGAGTTGGAATATGCGTCATCAGACATTTTCTTAATTACTGGCGAATGTATTGATTTAGCTTTAATAAAAGATAATAAACTCTGATTCCACCAAATCGATGACCTAGCTAAAGCAAAAAATAATAACGCTTGATCTATATGCTGTATAAAATATCCCAAGGCCAATTATGGATAGTAAGGATAATTGCCATAATACTAGTTATTATCTTTTTTGGTTTAGCCTCCGACTCATATAATAACGGGGCCCTTTATTTTATATTCGGCATTCTCATAGCCGGCCTCTACCTTTTTTATGAAATAGGCTGGCGGAATGCCAATAAGAATATTAAGAAGCAAGTCATCATAGCCAAAAAGGAGCTCGTCGAAGAAGAAAAAGAATATGTAAAAAGGTGGTCATGGGGTGCTATGTGTTTGGGGTTTTGGTGGGCTATCTTCAGTAAGATAAAATGGTACACCTTTTTGTTTCTGATACCCTTTGCCAATATTTTTTTCTTATTTTATTTTGGTAAAACTGGCAAAAAGTTTTCTTGGACCAAGGGCCCATGGACTAGTTTTAATGAGTTTCGAAAACGCCAGAAAATACTTGATAAAATAGGCAAGATACTTTTTGTTTTCTGGATAATAGGTGCGATAAGCGTTCTCTCTACTCTCTTGTTGCTACAACTAGGGGAAGCTAGGGCTAAGGCCAGAGATGCAAAACGTATTGCCGACATCAATCAAATCAGATCAACGCTAGAGCTATATTACGACGACCACAATGGCGTTTACCCAAACGATACCGATAGTTTATCAGGGTATTTTGTTAACGGTCAGATACCCGAAGACCCTTTAACATATAAGCAATATAGTTATAAAGTGCTAGATAGTAATAATCGTTATTACATCAATGGCGGGGTTAATATTAGATCGTGCGCATCCATTTATTGTCCTGTAATCGCCACCACCAACGCGGGCTATGTAAGCGGTTTAAAACCGAGTTTTAATAACGACTGGTATGAATGGCAATTTCATTTTGCAGAAACACCATTAAAAACCGAGACTGGCTACATAGGCAAGAACCTTGTAAGTGTAAGTAAGACGAAAAATGCTGGCTATCATATATGGGCAGAATTGGAAAAATATAATAAAGCCGCCCTTTCCAGCGATGACGATATCGTAGATCCAATATTTGACGCGAATGGTAACCTCAATTTTGCTGGCGGAGTAAATGGTGCCAATGAAAGTTGTACTTCGGGCGATGCAATCGATTGTGTGTATGATTTGGGAGTGGTGCCTCAATAATCAAGGAATAATATGACCTGGCTAAAACAAAATTGGTATAGGCTCGCTATAATTCTAATAATGCTAGGCGCATTTGGCGACTTTCCTTATTCTTATTACCAGTTTTTAAGATGGGCCACGGCAATAGCTAGTTTTTATTTGGCCTATTCTGCGTATAAAAATAAAAGAACCGAATGGACTTGGATTTTCGCTATTATCGGCATTCTTTTTAATCCAATCGTGCCTTTTTACTTAGAAAGAGAGATGTGGCAATTCTTTAATTTGGCAGTCGCTGTCATTTATTTTATCTCAATATTCAAGTTTAAATTTAATCATGGGCAACAAATTTAAAGATTTCTTATACGGATTGGGGGGAATAGGTTTTATGATTTTGATAATTGGAGGTTTTGCGTTGCTAATTATGGGGGGAGCTAAGCTATTCGAGACTCTTTATCCTGCCCTAGAAAAGATTAGTACTGTTGTTTGGGGCATAGTTTGGTTATTAATATTCCTCTCCATAGCTCCTCGACTTAGAAATTTTACTGGTAATTGGATTATCACTGGTACTTATATCGGAGGTGCCATTTTTTGGCTTTTGTGTTTCTATATTACCTATTCCTTATGGGGATTCCTAGGCATTTTAATAGGGGTTCTGATGTTCGGGCTGGGAGTATTTTTCACGGCTCTGTTGGCTCTAATCTTTAGTGGCCAATTTATGGGAGCTCTCGGCGTCGCATTTGTTCTAATTCAGATTTATTTGTTTAGATATCTAGGCGCTTGGATTATCACTAAATATAGGCCGAGGCAGGAGTTAAAAGAATTAGATACTATTGACAAGTAATTAGAAATTGTTGAAGTCTGACTTCAACAAACTTCAAGGGCCGTTTCTGACCTTCTCGAGTTATCCACCTTTGGCCTATTGTGCGGAAAATCAGAGGTTTGCTACAATAAAGATAGGAATCTTAAAAACTAAGACATCACAAAAACCGTTTAATAAGTATCGGGCTTAAGGGCGTCGTAAGATTCCTTGCCCGATGTGGTTTCTCCTCGAGTGATGTCTGGGAGGAACTATGCCTGGTACTTATTAAGCGGTTTTGTTTTGTTGGGCGGTGGTCATAGAGATGGCCCGCCTCGGGGAAAAGAGGTAGAGAGGAGGTTTTGTAAATGCAAAATATTTCTGCTATCTCGCAAGTTTGCTTTCCGACCGAGGACGGGCAGTGGCTGGTTTGTAACGCCGTTAGGCGTAACGGCCAACTCATTGTTGCCAAATCTGGAAAATGGTTCAAGTTTAGAGCCTATCAGAAGAGGAAGAAGTCCTCGGCAGAAACATTGAAAGACGCCTTATCGGCGTCTCCAACATTATCTTAAGAATTAAAATTTAGAGTTGTAAGTTTTCTGTCTTTATGACCACCACCCAATAATGCAAATTGAAAATACTCAATTGGAAGGTAGTATGGGCCCTAAGCACTGTGGAAGATGCGCCAGTCTCTAAAACTGGTAAGCGGAGTTCAAGTCTCCGAGGGTCCACGCCTGCCTTTCAGTTGGGTATTTTTTAATTAAAACGAGCTTAGCAAGTTATCCACAATGCGTCAATAGCTGAGTACATTATACCCCCATCCCTAATAGATGGAAAAGTGTATAAGTTGATATGGTAAACTTAATGAAACCGTCTAAAACTGATAAAACCAGCTTCTTGACGCTTCTTTATCAAACTACGTTTTCTCCCATTGCTCAAAAATGAGCGAGCTCTGATGGTTAACAAAAAACCGCATTGCTGTGGCTCTACTTTTTTATTTTTACGCTTAAAACATTTCTGGGTTGCGAAAAATCCGATTTGATGCTAAAAGATAGCTAAGAACTTTAAAAACTTTTGAGAGGAAAAGCTATGACGCCAAAATGGGTTCCATGGCCCGGCGATGGCCAGATCGATATAAGACCGATATCTCCAATTGTTGACGATTATTATTTTCGCCGGTTGAGCGATAAAAAGCAGCTTGGTTTTTCTTATCTTGTTTTTCCGGGAGCGACGTACGATCGCCGGCGGCACGCCATGGGTACCTTTGTTAAAACCCGGGAGTTTGTTTCTCGTATGGTTGAACAAGGACTTTTGACCGCCAACCAGGCCGTCAACTTGGGCCTGTTTGGCCTTCTGCACGACATCGGCCACGGGCCATTCTCCCATGTGATAGAAGCGTTCACAAAAATCAAACACGAGCAGTACGGATTGGTTATTTTGGAAAAAATGGCCGATACAATCGGGGCTTGCGGCGGCGATGTGGAATTTATAAAGGCCTATATGTCGGGCAAGGATCCGGCCGGGGCAATTGTGATGGACAAAAATTTCGGAATGGATAAACTGGATTATCTTGTACGCGATCAGGAGGCGATAGAATTCGGTCCGAATGTCCGCTGCTGCGTTGAAAGCGTCCTCAACCACCTGATTTACAAAGACGGCGAAATGATGGTGGATTTGAAGGCTCTTGACGCCGCCATTGAGATCCAGAGGGCGTACATGTATTTTTATCGGAACGTCCATTTGGGGAAAAGCTCGTATCTTATCCAGCGTTTTATGCAGAAACTGATGTTCCAGCTGCTTAATACGCCCAAGGAAGACGGTGGAATCACCGAGGAAGAGCTTTGGGAAATGGTTGACGGAGACGTGATTTATGCTTTGAAAAAATGCAAAAACGAAACGGTAATAAACGGGATAAGTATTTTTGACAGGGGAGTCAAGCATTTTCCGAAGACGGCGCTTTCCATCAGATTACAAGGGTACGAATGGCTTGAACGGCAATCCGGAAAACCAATTCATGTTATCGGCGCGAGGAAGGAATTTTTTGAGAGATTTTTTCAAAGGTCAAAAGCGGGGGATTTGGAGCAGGTTGAGGCTCGCATTGCCAAGGCCATCGGCGTTGAGAGCTGGGAGGTAGCAATAAGCCACATTGTTGAAAAGGGTCGGTTTATTCCTCGCGACATCAAGGTTTTTAACGGTCCCACCGTTTATTCGCTTAAAGAAATGGACCCGCGTTATTTTGATTTACTGGCCGAAGAACTGGATAAATATCTGTGCGTAAGAGTTTGCGTCGTTCCCGAACACCGCCAAATTCTTTTTGAGAAATGGAGAATCGCCCTTGAAATCATCTGTAATTATATGTTGTATGAATCGTTTATTCTTTGATTTCCGATTGGTTTCGTGTTAAAATAAACCTGCTGAAGAAGCCCTCCTTCGTCCCGCCTTGGCGGGACTTCGGACGGGCACAGCAGGTTTTTATAATTTTAGTTTTCCGAAGCTCTGATGTAAATCGGAGCGTAGGAGACCCGCCCATAGCTCAATTGGTAGAGCAATTCCCTTTTAAGGAAGAGGTTGTAGGTTCGAGACCTACTGGGCGGACGGTTTAAATTTTTAGTTTCTTGGCCCTGACTTTTGTTTTCAGGAGCCGCGAAGCGGCTCCGGAGAATTTTACCGGATCTCCTGTTGTGAAATAAACCGTTGAGGCCCCGTGTCCATTTTCAGTACCCGATGTACGGAGAAGGTACTTTACCCTTCTGGCTATCGCTTTGCCGGAATCAATTAACTTTGCCCTGAAAGGGCTCAGTCGCTTGATGGTCGTTTTTAGAAACGGGTAATGGGTGCAGCCCAGAACGATATAGTCCGGCTTGGAACGGGCCGCCTTTTGAAGATACTTTCTCAACAAAGTTTTTATTTCGGGGGAATTAATTTGGCCCTCCTCAACCAGATTTTCCAGTTCGGGACAGCCGATGTTGGCTATTTTGACCCCGATTGCATTTTGACGTATCAGATTCTTCAAGTAAGAGCTTTTGGCCGTTGCCGGCGTTGACAAAATGGCGATGCTCTTATTGTGGGATAGACGAGCGGCCGGTTTTATCGCCGGTACGGTGCCGACAAACGTAACAGAGGGATATTTTTTTCTGAGAAATTCTATAGCGTAACAAGTCGCCGTATTGCAAGCGACCACGACCATTTTGACTCGTTTTCCGATGAAATACTTAATAATCCTACTTGTTAACAGTCGGATTTGAGCCGGGGTTTTTCCTCCGTAGGGAATGTTTTTCTGGTCAGCAATGAAGATATAATTTTCCTGGGGCAACAGCTTTTTTATTTCGCGCAGTACGCTCAAGCCGCCGACCCCCGAATCAAAAATTCCTATAGGTCTTGTATCCATAATCTTCATTATAGGGTCAGGTTCTAATATTTTCCACTAGGGCGAACCGTCAAAGGATTTAAGGATTTGCCGCGATGGACCCGTTGGGGTATATTAGATATATGAAAATATGGAATTGGCTTTTATACATAACAAATAATGAAAAGGAGTCCCGCCATGAGCAACTCTTTGATATTGCCTTTTTTATCATTAATACCACCGCAATCATCTTCGGAATCGCCATGTTCATTATCTATGATGAGCCGCAGTGGATACCGGTCCTTGTGATAGAGTACACTTGGGCGCTGGATAATATGCGGCACAACCGGCCATAGACCGGGGTCCGTTACCCCCCAATTGACAAAATTTCTCTCTTAGCTTACTTTAAAGAGGCGTTCTTTGACTTTAAAAAGAGGGTAGGCCATGCGGAGATTCTGGATTTGGTATGATAAGTTAAACGAACCGTGGCGGTTATTCCTCTGTCTTTTTTTGGTTGCAATAGGAACCGGCGCGATTGGTTTCGGAGCAGGAGTGCAGAATCCTCATTTGAAATTTGGATTAAGGTTGGGTGGATGGGCCTTTCTCTTTTTCTTGATTTTGAGCCGAATTAGATCCTTGAACAAAGAGGGAAAATCCAAAGGGTTTAAAATCTCCGGTAGGCGGCTATAGGGCGGGGCATACCCCGTCTTTATTTTTTTGACAGAATTACGGGGGGAGAGGATAATGAGCGTAATTAGGACTTTAACAATCAGGAGGGACTTATGTTTCCGGCGCTGAAAGAATTTTTGACGGAATTTTTAGCGAGGGTTTTGAGGAGAAGAAAGGAAGAACCATTACTTGTCATTACTGCAAGGCCGGTGAAAGTAGTCGGCATTTGGGGTTGGAGCGCGGGAAACCGCATGGTTAGCATGTTTTTTTCTCTAATCGTTCATCTCCTTGTTTTGCTTTTTTTATTTGTCGTGTTTAAGCCCCCGATTGTAACAAAAACAGCCAGGGGACTGGTAACTTTTATTTCGCCGGTTGAAATTCCGCCCTATGTGGCAAAGGTGCCTCCGGGGAAAGGGGGAGGCGGTGGTGGAGATAGGTCGCCTTTGCCTCCAAGCAAGGGCCGGTTGCCAAAAGCTGCCCCGCGGCAGTTTACACCTCCGACAGCTGTGATACAAAATCAGAATCCAAAACTGATTATGGAACCTACTCTGGTTATTCCGTCGGATATCAATCTTCCCAGTGTAAATTTGCCTGACTATGGAGACCCCTTTGCGAAAATTGGCCCCCCGTCTAGCGGCCCCGGTTCCGGTGGCGGTATTGGGACGGGAAGCGGAGGTGGAGTCGGGCCGGGCAAGGGTCCAGGACTTGGGCCGGGCGAAGGCGGCGGATTTGGCGGCGGAGTATTCCATACAGGCGGCGGAGTGTCTGTGCCTCAACTGCTATATAAAGTTGAACCCGAGTATTCAGAAGAAGCGCGAAAAGCAAAGTTCCAGGGAACGGTTTTGCTTACTGCCATAGTGGACGTAGATGGTGGGGTAAAGGATATTAAAGTCATACGGTCGCTAGGCTTGGGCTTGGATGAAAAGGCCATAGAAGCAATTAAACAATGGCGGTTCCGCCCGGGCATGAAAGATGGCAAGCCCGTCGCCACCTATGCAAATATTGAGGTAAATTTCCGGCTCTTGTAGCCGGTTTTGTTTTTGGGCAAGACGGCACCTTTGCTTTATTCGATTTTTTATATTACGATAAGTTTAATAATGAGAACCCCGATTGTAGAAACAAAAAATAAGGTCGGCGAAAGCGTTGAACTTTTCGGTTGGGTGCAGACGATTAGAAATCAGGGAGCTATCAAGTTTATCATAATAAGAGACGTGTCCGGGGTTATCCAAGCGGTGGTTGTAAAAAATCCCCGAGTAGCCAAAATAGCCGATTCTTTAACCCTAGAGTCGGTAGTTAAAGTTGTGGGCCTGGTTAAAGAAGAAAAACAAGCCCCAGGCGGTCTCGAGGTCACCGTTAATGAGATTGAGATTTTGTCTTTAGCGGCACCCGAGCTGCCAATACCGGTTATTGAAAAGACTGGCGAAACAGAATTGCCCAAAAGATTAGATTGGCGCTGGCTGGATCTGCGTAAGCCGGAGAACCTTTTGATTTTTCAGGTCTGGACTATAATGGAGCGAGCTTTTGTAGATTACTGCACCGATAATGGCTATATCGAGATACACTCGCCCAAACTGATGAGTGCTCCCAGCGAATCGGGCGCGGAGCTGTTTGAGGTCAAATATTTTGAGAGAAAGGCGTACTTAGCGCAGTCACCGCAGTTTTACAAACAAATGGGAATGGCTTCCGGTTTTGAAAGAGTTTTTGAGATTGGGCCGGTTTTTAGGGCCAACCCCTCTTTTACTTCGCGCCACGATACAGAGTTCACCGGTTATGATATTGAGATTTCGTTTGTCGAGTCTCATTACGATGTTATGGCCGAAGAGGAGAGATTCATAGCGGCGATGTTACAAGCCGCCAAGGATCAATATGGAGAAAAAATTAAAAAAACTTTAGGTGCCGAGGTCAATGTGCCGAGAATTCCTTTCCCCAAAGTTACAATGGCAGAAGCTAAAACCATACTTAAAAAACTAGGCGTGCCAAGCGAGAGTGACGGCGATCTTAATCCGGAAGAAGAAAGAAAATTAAGCGAGTATATAAAAGAAAAAGAGGACCACCAGTTCGTATTTGTTACCGATTATCCTAAAGAAGTTCGCCCATTTTATCACATGCGCCACACCGATAATCCCGAACTTACTAAAAGTTTTGACCTTCTTTTTAACGGTCTGGAAATCACTACCGGCGCACAACGTGAACATCGTTATGACGTTTTGGTCAAACAAGCTAAGGAAAAAGGGCTCAAACTGGAGCCGATTCAGTTTTATCTCAATTTTTTCAAATATGGCTGTCCTCCGCATGGCGGACTTGGTTTTGGGCCTACAAGGTTTTTGATGCAGATGCTCGGTCTTAACAATGTCAGAGAGGTAACTTACTTATACCGTGGCGTGAAAAGGCTTGAACCCTGATATGGATTATCACCCGGTGGTACAAAAAATATTAACGTTATTGAAGAATGATGGCTGTTGGTTTGAGACATTTGAACACGAACCTGTTAGGACAAGCGAAGAGGCGGCGAAGGTAAGGCCGGAATATTCTCTTTGCCAAGGGGCCAAAGCTTTAATTGTCAGAGCCAAAATCCGTCAAAACAAAAGAAATTTCGTTATGTTGGTTTTCCCAGCTGATTTGAAGTTTGATCGAGATAAAGTTGAAGCCTTGCTCGAAGCCAAAGATGTTCGTTTGGCTTCTGAAAGCGAAGCAGATTCAATAACCGACGGTGTCCAGCTGGGGGGAGTGCCGCCGTTTGGTAATCTATTCGGCCTAGAGGTCTTAGTTGATAGCTCTCTTTTTAGAAATGAAAAGATTATTTTTAATGCCGGCGATAGAAGATTTTCAATAGGTATGAAATCGGATGATTATAGAAGGTTGGTTAAGCCGAAAGTTTGCGAGATTGTCTGATTTAAGCCACCATATGAAGACCGATGCGTTTAAAATCAATTTTACCTACAATTCTGCTCGGGTCGTTGTTGCTCATCGCGGGTTTTTTTGTTTGTCTGACGGAGATTCAAGGGGGACGGCCCCCTTCGGTAGGCTCAGGGCAAGCCGTTCAGCCGACTCCTGTCAGTAACAACGAAACCCGCTCAGGGCAGGCTTTTCTTCTTCCTGTTTCCGAAACCAGCTATCTGCCGGTCCGCGATTTTAATGTTCCGGAACCCGTCTTGGACGCAAAGGCGGCAGTGCTTTTTGACGTCCGCTCAGGCCGTTCTCTTTATTCCAAAAACCCGAACCAGCGGTTGCCGATCGCCTCAATTACAAAATTAATGAGTGCAGTGGTCATTTTGGATAATTTGAATCTCAACGATGTTTTCACCGTGCCTGCCGAAGATATAAATGTTGACGGCAAGGGTGCCGATTTTTATAAAAATGAGCAATTGCATGGCGCTGACCTTTTCAAAATCATGCTTATTAAATCATCAAATGATGCGGCTTTGGTTTTTGCGACCGCAGCACAAAAAGCGGGGATTGATTTTGTTGCCAAGATGAATGAAAAAGCCCAGGCCCTTGGCATGGCCAACACCAAATTTGCCGACCCTGCCGGGCTCAATGACCACGACGCTTTTTCCACAGCCTCGGATTTGGTAAAATTAGTGCGTTATGTTGCGAGATACGATTTAATATCGCGGACATTAATGACCAGCTCGGCAACTGTTACATCAATTGACGGCAAGGCGGTTCATAATTTAGTTAACACCAATCAGCTTTTAGGTCAGATTCCCGATGTGATTATGGGGAAAACCGGCTATACCGACAATGCTCTAGGAACGATGGCACTGGAAGTTGGCATTAACGAAGGCCGTGATACAATTATTAGCATTATCCTCGGCGCCAAAGACCGTTTCACGGAAACCGAAAAATTAATTCAATGGAGTAAAACAGCTTATCGCTGGCAGTAATGGAATCCCGTTAATGGAAGAGCAAATTTTTACAATTTTCAATGTAGTCAGAATTTTCACGGTGGCGACACTGGCATTTTTTGTTGCGATGATACTTACGCCTTTGTGGACGAAGATTTTGTATAAATACAAGCTTGGAAAGCAATTAAGAACGGAAGGCGCTCCTATTTTCAACAAACTTCATAAAAGCAAAGAGGGGACTCCGACAATGGGCGGGGTCGTGATATGGGTTACGGTGTTGATTTTGACATTATTCTTCTGGTTAGTGGCGCGGCATGTGGACGGGTTTTGGTCCAAAGTTAATTTTTTCTCAAGGGCACAGACATGGCTGCCGCTCGGGGCTTTGATCGTTGCAGCGCTTTTCGGGTTGCTGGATGATGTTTTGGGTATACTGCGTATTGGGCCGAAAGGCGGGGGACTCCAGATGCGCTATCGGATTTTGCTGTACATGCTGGTCGCTATCGGTGGTGCTTGGTGGTTTTATTCCAAGCTTGGTTTTAATACCATAAACCTTCCCTTTTTGGGCGATGTAGTGGTCAACTGGTGGTATGTTCCGATTTTCATTTTTATCATTGTCGCCACCTCTTTTTCGGCGAACGAAACCGACGGGCTTGATGGTTTAGCCGGTGGAGTTTTTTTGACGATGTTTGCGGCATACGGAGCGATTGCCTTTGACCAAGGAAGAATGGATTTGGTTACTTTTATCGCCGCGATTATGGGAACACTGGTCGCTTTTTTGTGGTTCAATATTTATCCGGCAAAGTTTTTTATGGGTGATACCGGTTCAATGTCCTTAGGCGTGGTTCTGGGGGTAATAGCCATGCTGACCAACACGCCGTTTTTATTGATTCCCATCGGTTTTATCTTTGTGATTGAGTCAGGGTCGGTCATAATTCAAGTTTTATCCAAACGTCTGCGCCGCAAGAAAATTTTTCTTTCCACGCCGATCCATCATCACTTTGAAGCCAAGGGCTGGCCCGAGACCAAAGTTACGATGAGATTCTGGATGATAAGCGCGATTGGCGCAATCATAGGCCTTATCATTTTCTTAGTTGATTCTAAAATCCCGCCTTTGTTTGGCTGATATTAGCCAAAATCCAAACGAAGGGTTGGGTTATTAAGTTTTTTGATAATTGCCGAAAGGCGGTTTTTATTTTAGAATTTAGCTAATGCAGATGTCAAAATCCGGCAAAATACTTACAATCCTAACCTTTGTTTTGGTAATTTTTGGTTTGGTAATGCTTTCTTCCGCAGGGGTGGTTGAGGGGCAGAACAAATTCGGCTCCCCGTATTACTATTTGATGCACCAATTTTTGTATGGAGCATTGCCGGGAGCTGTCATTTTTTTGCTCTTTTCCAGAATAAATTACAAATTCTGGAAGAAAATCGCCCTGCCGCTTTTAATACTTGTTATCGCTCTCTTGGTCTTGGTTTTTGTCCCCGGCATTGGCTATAGCGTTAAAGGAGCGCAGAGGTGGGTGGGTTTCAAATTCTTAAGTTTCCAGCCGTCAGAGTTTTTAAAACTGGCGCTCATCATTTATTTAGCGGCATGGTTTGGCCGATACGAGGGACGGATAAATACGGGGCTTCGTTCAATTGCCCCCTTCTTTTTGGTGTTCGGTTTTGCGGGCCTCTTGTTATTGCTCCAGCCTGACATGGGCACCCTCGTGTTAATCACGCTAATTGCCCTGTCAATGTATTTTTTTGCCGGCGCCAAATTTTCTCATTTCATTGTTTTGATTCTTGTACTCGCTATTTTATTAGGCACTTTTTCCGTTCTTGAACCCTATAGATTTGATAGATTAAAAGCATTCTTTAATCCGACGGCGGATAAACAGGGGGCGGCTTATCATATAAATCAGGCGCTTTTGGGCATTGGTTCTGGGGGTATTTTTGGTTTGGGATTCGGGCAAAGCCAGCAAAAATTATTTAATTACCTGCCCGAACCGGTTGGTGATTCCATATTTGCGATTATTGTTGAGGAACTCGGTTTTGTCGGGGCCATTGTTCTGCTTGCGCTTTTCCTGATGCTGGCCCTGGTCCTAATTAACGTCGCGGGAAATGTCCACAACCAATTCGGTAAATTGCTGGCCTTGGGAGTTATGACTTGGATAATCGGCCAAGCCATCGTTAACATTTCTGCCATCTCCGGGCTTATCCCTCTGACTGGGATACCGCTGCCTTTTATCAGTTTCGGCAGCTCCTCTTTGGTTACCATGCTTGCGGGCTTAGGGATAGTGGCCAACATTTCCAGACATTCGTAGTAGCCTTAAAACTAAAACCCGCCTCATCGGCGGGTTTTAGTTTTAGTCCTTTTTGATTGATTTCGTCAGTCGCGATTTCAGCCGGCTGGCCCTGTTTTTCTTGATTGTTTTGCCTTTAGCGGCTTTGTCCAGGGCCTTATAGACTTTGGGCAATAGCTCTTTGGCTTTATCAAACTCTTTTGCCACTACTGCTTTCCGGAACTCTTTAACCAAAACCCGGAAGGCATTCTTCCTTTTTGTATTCTGCACCTGTTTTCTTTTTGACTGTCTTAGGGCCTTTTTGGCCGATTTGGTAATTGGCATATTTAGAACTTGCGCGCTTTTCGCCGCGAAGCCCCGAATTCTTGCGGGCTTGGCGCGGCTCAAAGCCGCAGGGGGTTTGTCCAATTTCTTCGTTAAGCGCTCCGGCACTCCCTCAACGTAGCTCTACTACGTCTCGGTTCATTCCTTGCGCTCGCCTTGAACTTGGCCAAACGCGTACAGTTCTAATGCTAATACATTCTTGATTTTTTTGCAAATTAAAAACAGAAAACCTCGTACCAGACGAAGCACGAGGCTTCCTGTATACGAGGCGATGACTACGCAGTGAGATGTTCCAGCACGACCTTCTCGACGGAAGGCAGGATTTCCTGCCAGGAGAAAACGCGTGCCTTTTTGATCCTAACCACGTACGGCTGGAGTACGACCTCGGCCACGCCCCTAATATTGAAAAGGGCTCGGACCATCGGGGTCATCTCCCTCGGCTGCTGGTCGGGGCTTTCGAAGGTGAGGATCGCCCTCTCGGTAACCGCAGCCGACACATGTAGCGTGCATATCTCAGGGTTCAAGTGGTACTCATGCTTCAGCTGGAACTCACTGTTCCGGTTCGCATAGCGGAGCTGGAGAGCTCGCCCGACTTTGGTGAGCCAGATTCCGAACCGTCCCACTGCCATGCGGAAGGGAAGATTGGTGAAGAACTGCTTTAGAAACTGCATCGGACTACCCCCTTGTGTTTGTTGGTGTTGTTGCCGTGACACAAGCCTCTAAAGAGTGGCAAGCTCCAAAGAGTATAGCTACCTTAGCTACAAACTAATTATACCATATCTCGCCTAGAAATGCAAGGGTTTGGGTGGGGGTCAAGCTTGCCCCCTGATTTTTCTGACTCTATCTGCCGACTAGCAAATTGACGAGTTGAGCGTATATTGTTCCGTATGAAATATGCGGGTCGCGAAGCAGGAATGGATAACCGCATATTTCCAGGAACAATAGCTCAACGAGGACAATTTGCAGGAAGGCATGATACCGGAAGAAAAATCAGGGGGTGAGCGTGGCCTCTTTTCTTAGTTTTAATACCTCCTCCCTTAAATAAAGCGCGTATTCAAACCGTAGTTCTTTGACTGCCCGTTCCATCTGTTTGGTCATTACTTCTATACGACGAGCCACTGGCAGTTTTTCCAAATCTTCTTTGCCGTCAATCGGGTCGTAACTGTACCACCTTGAAATTTTGGATTTTTTGGAAGACGGTAAATCCGAGCGTTTAACCGCTTTCTGGATTGACGCAGGAGTTATACCGTGCTTGGCGTTATACTCTTCCTGAATCTTACGCCTGCGCTCAGTTTCGCGAATTGCATTTTCCATTGATCCGGTCATTTTATCGGCGTACATTATCACGTGGCCGTCCAAATGCCTTGCCGCCCGCCCCATCGTTTGGATCAAAGAGGTTGCGTTCCGCAAAAAACCTTCTTTGTCGGCGTCCAGAATTGCAATCAGCGATACCTCGGGCAAGTCCAGCCCTTCTCGCAGCAAATTAACCCCGACAATCACGTCGTAATTTCCCAGCCGCAAGTCGTGGATAATTTCCAGCCGCTCCAGCGTTTTTATTTCCGAATGTATGTAATTTACCTTAATGCCTTTTTCCGCGAGATGCTCGGATAAATCCTCCGCCATTCTTTTTGTCAGCGTGGTAATCAAGATTCTCTGACCCGCTACTACCCGCTTTTTTATTTCGTCTATCAAATGGTCAATTTGATTATGCGTGGGCCTGATCTCGATCGTCGGGTCCAGTAATCCCGTCGGCCTGACAAGTTGCTCGGTCAATCCGTTCTTGCCGGATTTTTTAAGCTCATATTCTTTCGGTGTGGCCGAAAGATAGATAACTTGATTGACGCTTTTTTGAAACTCGGGAAAACGCAGCGGCCGGTTATCCAGGGCCGATGGTAAGCGGAAACCGTATTCAATCAAAGTTGATTTTCGCGAGTGGTCGCCGTGGAACATCCCCCGTAATTGCGGGATTGTGAGATGGGATTCGTCTATGATTGTCAGAAAATCACCCTTGGTTTTGAAAAAGTCCAAAAGGGCAAATGGCGGCTCGCCCGGTTCTCTGAAATCAAGATGGCGGGAGTAGTTTTCTATGCCATGGCAGTAGCCGGTGCGTTTTATCATACGGGTGTCCTCTTCAGTTCTTTGTTTCAAACGCTCAGCCTCCAAATACAAGCCCTGTTTTTTTAATTTGATTAAGTGCTGCTGCAATTCGGCTTTTATGTTTGCAATAGCGAGGTCAATCCGGTCGTCCGTGGCTACCCAGTATTTGGCGGGAAAGATTCTTGTTTCTACTATTCTCTCATAGGACAACTCTTTTTCTAAAAGAGCATCCTGGTCAAAGCTTTCCGCGACCATAATTCTGGTTATCTTATCACCACTTAATTTTATTTTCGTAACCTTGTCGCCGGACGGAGGGACTATTTCAATTTCGTTCACGCCTTTCCTAAAAGCCCCTCTTTTGAGTTCAATATCTTGATCATATTGGAGCCGCAATAAGCCCTTGATAATTTCTTTGGGTGAAATTTTCTGGCCTTCAAAAAGGTGCAAGGATAATTTTTGATAATCTTCGGGTGAGCCGAGGTTGTAAATGCAGGAAACGGAGGCGACAATAATGACATCGTCGCGCGTCAAAAGCGCTTGAGTGGCGGCATGGCGCAGGCGGTCAATCTCTTCGTTTATTTTTGCGTCTTTTTCTATGTAAGTATCGGTGTGAGGGATATAGGCCTCGGGCTGGTAGTAGTCATAATAGCTGACGAAATAGTGGACGGAGTTGTGAGGAAAGAATTCGCGGAATTCCTGATAGAGCTGGGCGGCAAGCGTCTTGTTATGGGATATAACTAGCGTCGGTTTACCGATATTGGCGATGACATTAGCGATAGTGAAAGTTTTACCCGAGCCGGTCACGCCCAAAAGCGTCTGGTGCTTTTTGCCATCCAAAAGCCCCCGAATTAATTTTTCAATTGCTTCGGGTTGGTCTCCTGTTGGTTTGAATTTAGATACTAATTTAAACATACGTTCGTATCTTGTCTTTGAAATCAGTATTCCGACTTTGACAAATATAGCGTCGCTAGTAACGCAGGAACCCTCCTGCCTTTCCCTCAACCTCATTAGGTACTTTCTGCAGAAAGTACCTAATGACCGCTCAAGCGGCTAAAGGGTCTGCGGGAGCAGGCTTCCCGCTACTCGCTCGCTTATTTGTTACCAAAGTCCTCATAGATGATTTCAAAAACAAGATGCTCGCTTCGGCTTAAAATCATTTGTTCCTACTGTGTCTGTTGACAACTTATGGCTTGTTTCGGTACAATATGGCCAGTTCTTAAAATAGGACGGAGGGACATATGTTCGGAGCTGGCATTGGATTTTTTGCTTTTTTGGTTTTCTGGTATCTTATTGCAATCAAGTACGACCAACGTAACATGGAAACCAGCGGTAATACATTGGCAATTACATTCTGGTCCTTAATCTTAGCTATTATTGTTGGGGGTTCCTCCCAGTGGGGGCTCTACTTGGTCGTCCAAAGCGCCGTCAAAAGCGTTGTTAAATAAATTAGCTTAGCCCTACCGCCCGGAAACGGGCGTTTTGATTTGTAAAAAATCCCGATAAGCTATAATATTTACTTATGATCAGCTATCTTTGCGGGATGGTAATGGCGGCAACGGATAAGTATATGATCGTTGATGTTAATGGCGTTGGTTACCGCGTCACTATGCCGGGAAAAAGCTTGAATAGTATAGCAAAAATCGGCTCGCAGGTCAAGCTTTTCACGCACTATAATCTAAACCCAAGGGACGGGACGGTTGAGCTTTACGGCTTCCAAACTCCGGAGGAACTGAATTTTTTTGAACTTCTTACCTCGGTTTCCGGCATTGGCCCAAAATCGGCGCAGGCGATAATTTCTTCAGCCGATCTGCAGTCGCTACAGATAGGAATTATAAGAGGCGATGATGAATATTTGAGAAAGATTTCGGGAATGGGGCCGAAGATGGCCCAGAGGTTGATTTTGGAATTAAAAACTAAGATTATGGCTACCGGAGCGATGGTAGGAACTGAATTAGGACCCGAATCAGAAGCTATGGACGCGCTAATAGCTCTCGGGTATTCGCAATATCAGGCGCGCGACGCAGTCAGGCAGGTTTCGGAAAAAAACAAGACAGTGGAGGAGAAAATCAAAGAAGCATTGAGAATTCTTAGCTTCAAAAAATAGTTTGAGCGAGGCCAATCCCTTGTTTTCGCGACCTCGCAGCCAAGCGAATCAGCGAATCAGCGAACAGAGAATCAGAATTTGTCTAAAATTTGGGGTCGAGCCCTGTCCCGAGCGAAGTGAGGGACATTTCAAATGTGGCGAGGGGCGATACAAAGCTTGCTCCGAAATTTTAGAAACAAATTCTGGTTCAAATGAGCCGATGAGCGAAGGCGAGGACAAAGCGAAAATAAGGGATTGGCTAAGCAATCTTTTTTACAAACTAACGAATGGGCTAATTTTCAAAGATCGCTGGGGCGGGAGGTTTTTGAGTATGAGAAAAACGGGGTTTCAGCGAAAATTATTAGGCATAGTTTACCGTTCGGGAAAAATTATCTGTATATTCCACACGGGCCGGAGATGGATTTTAACACCATGGTAGGCGGGTTCAAAAGCCCGACCCGAGGTTTTGTTGATTATCTGCTCGGCTTGAGCCGGCAGGAAAAGTCAATCTTTGTGAAAGCAGAGCCGCTTACTGGAAATGTAGCCCAGATACTAGTTGAGGCAGGATTTAAGAGAGCTCGCAAAGAAATACAGCCGTCCAAGACGGTGATTGTTGATATTCAAGAGAGCGATATAAACTTGCTCGCGGCAATGCACTATAAAACCAGATACAACATTAAAGTTGCCGAAAATCACGGAGTAATCGTGGACGAAAGCAGAGACACAGCAACATTCTGGCGCTTACTTCAAAAGACAACCACACGAGATGAATTTTCCAGCCACCCGAAAAGTTATTACGAAAAACTTTTAAACTTTGATTGGGGCGACGACGGTCCGAAAGTTAAACTTTTTTTAGCGAAATATGAAAACAAACCAGCGGCGGCGGCAATCGTGTTAATTTACGGCGGGGTAGGATATTATCTTCACGGTGCTTCCGACTATGAACATCGCTCGGCGATGGCCCCCTTTATGCTTCACTGGCGCATCATTCAGTTATTGAGAAAGGCCGGGGTTGAAAATTACGACCTATGGGGGATTAATGCAAGAAAATGGCCCGGAGTAACCCGCTTCAAATTGAATTGGGGCGGCCGGACAATTGACCGCCCGGGCTCTTTTGATCTGCCTATTTCTAAAACTTGGTACTTCGCTTACAAAATCGGCAGCCGTGCCTACCGGCAGGCAAGGAAAATTTTCTGATTTTTTCAAATGTTTCAAGAAAGCGGTCTACTGAACAAAATTCTTAGTCTGGGCAGGAAAATAATCCCGAGGAGGATTTTTAAATTGGCACAGCCGATTTATCACTGGTGCCTTTCAATACTCGGTGCTGTTATTTACCGTTTCCCGTCGCGGTCAATGAAAGTAATTGCAGTTACCGGAACAAAAGGGAAATCGACCACTGTTTTTATGGTTTCTAAGATCTTTGAGGAACAGGGCAAGCCGGTCGCGGCAATAGGTTCTTTGGGATTTAAAATCAAAGACCACACATGGCCGAACGCCCTGAAGATGACTCTCCCGGGCCGGCTGAAACTGCAGAAGTTTTTATACCAGGCAAAAAAGGCCGGATGCGAATATGTTGTCTTGGAAGCAACCTCCGAGGGTATCGCCCAGAACCGTCTTGCGGGCGTTGATATTGATTGCGCCGTTTTTACCACTCTTCATCGCGAACACCTTGAGAGCCACGGCTCTTTTGAAAATTACCTTGCCGCCAAACAAAAGCTTTTTTTAAAAACAAAAAATAGGCATATTTTGAACATTGACGACCCCTATTTTGAAAAGTTTGCCAATTATTCGGCGAAAACAAAGATAACTTTCGGGGAAAGGTGGGGGATGATTACGGGCGAGAACTTGAGAACAAAAAGCGAAAAATTGGACTTGAAACTGTTGGGGGATTTTAACGAATACAATGCCCTTGCTGCTTTGTCCGTGGCCTCCGCTTACAATCTCGATATGGATAAAGCAGTCGCGTCCCTAAACTTGATTGAGTCGGTTCCCGGCAGGATGGAAGTTATCTGTTCTGGAAAAGGGTTTGACGTTATCGTTGATTATGCTCATACCCCCGATTCTTTGGAGGCGGTTTATAAGAATCTGAAACCACGCGCCCATAAGCTGATTTGTGTTTTAGGGGCGGCGGGGGGCGGCAGGGATAAATGGAAACGGCCGGAATTCGGGAAAATTGCCGCAAAATATTGCGATGAGATAATTTTAACCAACGAAGACCCATACGACGAGAACCCGGAGGAGATTTTAGACCAAATTGAAAGAGGAATCCCAACAAACAATCTTCCGACGTCCGACATCGGAAAATTGCAAAAAATTATGGACCGCAAAGAAGCCATTAAACAGGCCTTGACGTTGGCAAACGAAGGAGATTTAATAGTAATAACCGGAAAGGGGTCGGAAACCTCCATCGCGGTTGCCGGAGGCAGGAAGATCCCCTGGTCCGATAAAGAAGTTGTGGAAGAACTTTTAAAATAGAAAAGAGGAAAGGAGAAAGATGGGAAAGCGTTTGATCGTGCAAAAATACGGCGGCTCTTCCGTGGCCAATGTTGAACGCATACAAAATGTGGCCAAAAGAGTAGTCGGTTATAAAAAGAAGGGGAATGATTTAGTGGTAGTGGTTTCAGCTTTGGGTGATACCACTGATGAATTGATTGAACTGGCCAGCCAGATAAATAGCGAACCTTCCGAACGCGAGATGGATATGCTGCTGTCAACGGGAGAACAGATTTCTGTAGCGCTATTGGCTATGGCCATTCATAAATTAGGTTTTGAGGCGATCTCTTTTACCGGGGCGCAGGTAGGCATTATTACGGATACCACTCATACCCGCGCCCGGGTCATCAAGATCAATACCCAAAAAATAAGGAAAGAGCTAGCCAAAGGCAAAATCGTTATTGTCGCCGGATTTCAAGGCGTGGCTCTAAACCACGATATCACCACTTTAGGTAGGGGCGGTTCGGATCTCACTGCGGTGGCCTTGGCCAAAGAATTAAAGGCCGATCTATGCGAGATATATACGGATGTCCCCGGTATTTATACTGCAGATCCTCGCATAGAGCCCAAGGCCAAAAAAATCGACATCATCACTTATGACGAGATGCTGATAATGGCTTCTTTGGGTGCCCAGGTGATGCAGGCTCGTTCCATCGAGGTAGCGAAGAAATTTAATGTGCTGATACATGTGCGCTCTTCTTTTTCGGATAAACCCGGGACCATGATTACAAAGGAGGGGAAAAAAATGGAAGGTGTTCTTGTCAGGGGCGTAACTTTAAATAAAAGCGAAGTTAAAATTGCAATATATGCCGTTCCTGACCGTCCTGGCATTGCCGCTACAATATTTAACCAGTTAGCCAAAATGGGCGTGAGCGTAGATATGATTGTGCAAAACGTAAGCCATTTTCGTCAGACTGATATATCCTTCACGGTAAATAAGGCCGATGCACCCAAAGCACTAAGACTCACGAGGAAAGTTGCCTCAGAAATTAAAGCGGGCGAGGTTGTTGAGGATCAGGATATCGCGCGCATCTCAATAGTTGGCGTGGGCATGAAATCTCATCCCGGAGTGGCGGCAGCCATGTTTGAATCTCTGGCCCGAAACAAAATAAATATTGAAATGATTTCCACATCCGATATCAGCATATCCTGCATTATCAAAAAGAAATTTGCTGAGGCTGCGGTTAAGGCTTTGCATGAAAAATTCGGCTTGGCAAAATAAGTTTGACAACCATCTTACAACGGGCTTTCGCCCGTTTTATTTTTTTGTTATGATAGTGCTGATGGAGCTTGATGAACAAAAATGGACTGGTTTACTCTGGTTGCTGATAATTCTTGTTTTAATCGGCTTTGCCGCGGCAACAATATATTTCGAGCGCGACAACAAAGATCTGGCCGCTGCTGTTCAGTCGTCTGTTAATTACCCCACGCCCGCTCGTCAACCCCGGCTTTATACCGTTTATTATGGCCTTGGCGTTTTCAGCCCGACCAACATACGAATCCACGTCGGTGATAGCGTAAAGTTTCAAAACGACAGCGATACGCCGATTCGTATTGTTTCTGACCGCTCTGGCGGCGTGCCGGAGCTGGCGGGCCTTGATAGCGTAAATGATGTGCCCTCAAAGGACTCCTTTACTTTTACATTTACCGAATCGGATACTTTCGGATATCATAATGGTAAGAATCCGAGCGAGGAAGGGACTGTTATTGTTAGGCCGCAATGAAAAACCCATTAACGTTTAAAATTGAATCATGGCTTGGATTGGTCATCGTTTTAATAATTTCCATTTTCTTGGTAGGCTGGTTTTTAATTGCCGTGAGGAACTTTAATTCCGACACCGAAATTCTCAATTCTTCAATCACGAAATTGAAAATCGTTTCACCCGAGGAGAAATCACTGATTGACCAGTGGCTTCAGCAAGACAATATCGGAATCTCCGCATCGGAAGTCGGCTACAGGTATATAATCCAAAAATTTCCCGATAAACCCTGGCTTGCCCGATAGTGAAATTTCCAAATGATTAAATTTAAATTCCCACTTTTTTTAAGAATTCTCCTCCTGTTCGGCCTTACTCAACTGGCTGGCATCTACGCGGCTTATAAATTTTTGCCTGCGCTGGGTCCTGTCCAGCCGGTGGGGATTAGCGGATTTTCTTTCTACGACTTCGCGATTTTAGTGATTTTTGTTCTTTTCCTCATTTTCATAGTCAGGAGATTTAAATTAGTAAGTTCGGTCTTCTTCAAGGTTTTTTTGACCGTTGTCGTGTTTGCGGGGGCTCAAGCGATGTTTGCTCTTTGGTTCTCCCCGCTTATTTCAGCTTTCATTGCGGTTTTACTTTTGGTTCTATTTTGGTTTTTTAATAATGTTTTCCTGCAGGACTTGATGATGATTTTGACGTTTGCGGGCGTAGGGGCGGTTTTGGGAATTTCTCTCGCGCCGGGGACCGTAATCCTGATTTTGGTCATTCTCTCTTTCTACGATATTATCGCGGTTTACAAAACAAAGCATATGGTTGAGCTTGCCGAAGCGATGATTCAGTCGCGGGCAATTTTCGGGTTTGTCGTCCCCGCGTCATTCGGAGGTTTCAAGGAGCGTATGACACGAGTTTCGCCGGGCGGACAGTTTATGATCTTGGGGTCGGGCGATGTGATTTTGCCCCTGCTTCTATCTGCTTCTTTGGTTAGGACATCGCTAAGCCAGTCTGTAATTGTCGCTTTCTTTTCCGCCCTCGGCCTGTTCTTAATGCATTTGATATTTACTAATCAAAAAATCCGTCGTCCCATGGCGGCATTACCGCCGATAGCCTTGGCGTCAATTATTGGGTATTTAGTCGCTATACTTTTTTAACATCTAAAACTTATTAGGAATTTAGAAAAAATTTTATGAAAATTTTTTTCTATGGTGGTGCCCGTTCTGTTACCGGCGCGAATTATTTGCTGGAGAACGAGTCCATCAAAATGTTGATTGATTGCGGATTAAATCAAGGCACAAAATATGCCGAGGATTTGAATTATCAGCCGTTCAATTACAACCCCGAAGAAATTGATTATGTTTTCGTGACGCACAGTCACATTGACCATATAGGCCGCCTGCCCAAGCTCTTTAAGGACGGATTCGGAGGAAAAATTTATACCACGGTTGCGACACGCGATTTAATGGCCGTTGCCTTGCCCGACAATATGAAACAAATTCAGCAAGAGGCGAAAGAAAATGGGCATCCTCCTCTTTTTGAACAGAAGGATTTGGACGGTTTAATGTCTTTGGTTCAAGGCATCAATTACTACGAGCCGATTGATTTAGGAGATGGCGTCAAAGTTATTTTTCATGACGCCGGCCATATACTTGGCTCGGCGATCATAGAAGTCCAATGGCCGGACAAAAAAATCTTTTTTTCAGGCGACTTGGGTAATTCCCCGACACCTCTTTTGCGGCCCAGTGATACAATAAGCGGCGCCGACTATGTCGTGGTTGAGTCCGCTTACGGCGACCGTGTGCACGAGGCCCGGGCAGAGCGGAAAGAGAAATTAATCAGTGTAATTGAAAATACTATCGGGCGCGAAGGAGTGTTAATGATCCCGTCCTTTGCCATAGAACGCACGCAGGAACTTTTATTTGAGTTGAACGAGTTTTTCAATACCAATCGCATCCCGAAAGTGCCCATATTTATTGACAGTCCCCTGGCTATCAAAATGACCGCCGTTTACAAAAAGCATTCCGAGTATTTTAACAAAGAAGCCGTGTACTTGATCAAATCCGGCGACGATATTTTTGATTTCCCCGGCCTTAAAATGACCGCGACAACCGAGGAGTCAAAAATGATAAACGACATTCCGCCGCCAAAAATCATTATCGCCGGTTCGGGTATGAGTCAGGGCGGCAGGATCCTACATCATGAGATCAGATATCTTCCGGACCCCAAAAGTACTATTTTATTTGTGGGCTATCAGGTTGACGGCAGCTTGGGGAGGCGCATACAAAAAGGCGAGAAGGAAGTCAGAATCCTCGGCCAGTCAGTGCCCGTTAATTGCCATGTTGAGAATTTAAGCGGCTATTCGGCCCACGCCGACCAACCCGGTCTTTTGAAATGGATTGCCGGCTCAAAGCAAGACGGCAAGAAACCCAAAGAGGTTTTTGTCGTGCAAGGGGAAGAAGAAGCGGCGGGAACCTTGGCTAATTTAGTGCACGACAATCTCGGCATCAATGCCATCGCACCGCAGACAGGGGACAGCTTCGAATTATAATGACCTTGACCCCCACACTCAACGAAAGTTGAGTGTGGGGGTTGACTTTACCAACTATATGTTCTATTTTGGTTCCGGTGGCGATCTTTGAAAAATTAAGCCACAATTCCTAAGAGGAGGGCAAGATGATCAGATTATTCGTGGAAAGCCCCGGACAGGCCAACCCAAATTTGGCCTTAAGATGGTGTGTTGACAAGGAAACGCTTGACGAATTAAAGGAGAAGGGCGTAAAGAATCCGCAGCTTTTGTTAGTGGTGGCGCAACATCCTGACCAGTGGAGCGTGAGGGAGATTGAAAGGAAACTGATACCCCTGGACCAGGCGATGGAGTGGTTGGAGTTCAATCGGCCGGGGCGCCATACGATTTATGCCACAATTGTTTGGGATGATGGCGACGACGCCGGTTGGTTTAAAGTGCGGAGCCTTTTGGAGAGGAGCGGAAGCAGGTTTGAACGGGAAATGTTTAATTATGATGGCAAATTTTCACGTACTTATCAGGGTTTAGTATGCAAACACAGTCTTGATGAAGGTTCGGTTGATGTGATTGTGGCGGAGGAACTTTTTGCCAAAAAGCCGCCGGCATGGCTGAATTGGTGGGTCAATTTATGGTTTAGGGCCACGGAGATTCCTCAGCCGACAAATCAATGTTATTTCCGTCGGCGGGCGATTCTTGCCTTCACGATCCAACCAATCCCGGTATTCATCTGGGCTTTGCTGATATCATTGACGCGGCTGGTCATGGCAGCGGCCTATTTACTGTGTGGCATGAGGGGTATTAGTTTCAAACCGGTCATTCATCCGTTCAAGCTTTGTTTAGGTAACATCGAGCGGGATATGGGCTCCTCGGTTTTTTTGGAAGATAAGTATGGCAAGTCGCGTTTTAGCTTTATCGGCCGCGGGCTGCGGACAATTTGGCGGGCCTTAGCGCCTCCTCCTAGTGCCGAAGAGTTAGAGCGCAGACAGCAAGACGAGAAGGAGCGGATAGAGAAAAAATCAGGCGAGGTGGCTCGCAAAGCAAGAGAAAAGCAAGAACGTGAACAGAAAGAATTTGGGGCATTTTATGAAGAACTTCAGGACGTTGTCTGTATCGGCGTTCCTTTGAAGCCGAAGCTTGAGTTATTGCCGGAGAGGCGGAGAACTATCCATCTGCGATACAAGGATTTGAAAGTAAAAGTTTGCAAGCCATACGCCCGCTAAGATATAGATACATACCAGCGTGAACCGCTGGTTTTTTGTACTTGTACCTTGATTTTTTTCACAATTTTTGCTATCATAAGATATCGTTCTAACATAGATGAGCGTTTTTAATGTAGACAATTTGGAAATAAAAGACGAACTCGCGCTGATACCGCTTAAAAATGTGGTGCTTTTTCCGCATGTTGCCATCCCGCTTTTAGTCCAGAGGCCCAAATCAGTCAATAGCTTGAATTTCGCAGCCTCTCAAGATAAGCTTGTTGTTTTTGTCGCCCAGAAAAATATTTACGACGACGTTGACCAGAAGGATATCTTCAAGGTGGGGACGGTGGGCAGGATTTTTGAAATTCACCGGCTGCCAGACGGCTCGGCCAAAATTAACGTTGAAGGGATCGCCCGCGTGAGAATAAAAGACATTTCTCAGGTAGAACCATTTTTCAAAGCAAATATTGAGCCCATCAAAACCGTACCGACGCGCGGCGTGGAGGCCGAGGCCTTGGTGCGGGCTACGGTTGAGCAGTTCAAGAAGCTGACGGAAGTCAGGGGAATGCCCGCTGTCGTCCAAGACCTCATTACGGCGCTGAATCAGGTGAAAGATCCCGAACAGATAGTGTATCTCGTTGTGATTAATCTTAATCTTGAGCTTAAAGACCAGCAGGATATTTTGGAAACGATTGACCCGATTGATGCGCTGAAGAAAATAAACTTTTTCATTTCCCGCGAGTTTGAAATAATTGAGGCCGAGAAAAATGTCGTCAAAGAGACGAGAAAACAGCTGGGCAAAATGCAGAAAGAAGTATTTTTGCGCGAACAGATGAAGAGCATTGAAAAGGAGCTTGGTATGGACGGCGAAAAAGGCGAGATTGATATCCTGAAGGCCAAGATTAAGTCAGTCGGCATGCCCAAAGAAACCGAAGTAAAGGCGCTGAAAGAGTTGGACCGTTTAGAAAGAATGCCGTCATTCAGCCCCGAAATTTCTTATTTGCGAACTTATCTTGATTGGCTTGTTGAACTTCCGTGGTCTAAAAAATCCGGCGACAAAAAGCTTGAGCTTAAAAACTCCGAGAAGATTCTGAACGAAGACCATTACGGTTTGAGAAAGGTCAAAGAAAGAATTCTTGAATATCTTGCCGTCCAAAAACAAGTGGGCAAGATCAAAGGGCCGATTTTGTGCTTTGTCGGCCCGCCCGGTACCGGTAAGACATCAATAGGCAAATCAATTGCCCGCGCTTTGGGGCGCAAATTCATCCGCGTGTCTTTGGGTGGCTTGAGAGATGAGGCTGAAATCCGCGGGCATAGGCGAACCTATGTTGGCGCCTTGCCGGGTAGAATTGTGCAGGGGATTCACGGCGCGGGGACTCGCAATCCGGTTTTTATGCTTGACGAGATTGACAAGGTCGGCATTGATTTCCGCGGCGACCCTTCCGCGGCGCTTTTGGAAGCCCTTGACCCCGAGCAAAATTTTTCGTTTTCCGACCATTATCTGGAAGTTCCTTTTGACCTTTCCGATGTTTTGTTCATTACTACGGCCAATATCTTGGATACTATTCCTCCCGCTTTGCGCGATCGGCTGGAAATAATTGAATTCCCGGGCTACACCGAAGACGAAAAACTTCACATCGCTAAGCAGTTTTTGTTGCCCAAACTTTTCCGTGAGCACGGTTTGAAAGATAAAACTCTTGCCTTCACCGACCAGGTTTTGGCGGATATAATACGCAAACATACCAGAGAAGCGGGGGTGCGCGATTTGGAACGCCAAATCGCGACCATTATCAGGAAAGTAACGCGCAAAATCGTTGAGAAAAAAGCGAAAGGCAAAATATTGGTTAATTCCAAGACGTTACATACATATCTCGGCCCCATAAAATACAGCCATCAGGAGGCGGAAACCAAAGACGAAATCGGGGTGGCAACGGGGCTGGCGTGGACTCCCGTTGGCGGCGAGGTTTTATCAATTGAAGCGTCAAGAATGCCGGGACGGGGCAAATTATTGCTGACTGGCCATTTGGGCGAAGTGATGAGAGAGTCGGTGCAGGCGGCATTGAGCTTTGCCCGGTCTCAAGCGGCCAAGCTCGGTATAAAAGAAGATTTCTATAAAGAAGACATACATGTCCATGTGCCGTCAGGCGCTATTCCAAAAGATGGCCCTTCGGCGGGCATTGCTATGGCAACCGTTATAATCTCACTCCTTACTAACAGGCCGATCAAAAAAGATATAGGTATGACGGGAGAAGTAACATTGAGAGGCAAGGTATTGGAAGTCGGCGGGGTAAAAGAAAAAATACTGGCCGCTCACCGGGCGGGGCTGAAGACGGTGATTCTACCGGCGGATAACAAAAAAGACATAGCCGAAGATATTCCCCGCGAGATCCGACGCGACCTGAAGTTCAGGTTCGTCAAAAATATGGACGAGGTATTGAAGATAGCATTAAAGAAATAAACCCTTTTCCAGATGTGCTTGACAGGCAAGTTGGTAAATGTTATTTTTTTTAGCATATAGTCGCGGATTGATCCTTGAAAACGGAGAAAAAGATGAGAGAGTGGGCAATGGATTCAACCTTCTACCTCGCCCTTATTGTTTTATTGTTGGGGGTCTCAACTTTTTTAGTCGGCGGGATCAAGAAATACTTCCCGAAATTGTTTCTCGTTATTTCCTCTGCGAAGGTAACTTGGCCGGCCGCGATTTGTTTTAATCTGATTGACGGCTTGATCACCTGGATATATTTAGCGCGGGACGGAGTAAATCTAGGCATGGAGTCAAACCCTCTGGTTAGATTTGTCCTCCAGCAACTGGGCATTGGGAACGGCTTAATTGCACACAAGGCCATCATCACCATCTTCATCCTCATTCTTTTAAAGATTTACTCACCATTTTCAAGAACCGTTTTAGCTGTTGTTTTTTTTCTTTTGTGCGTAAACAACTTTCTGTTTATTTTCTTTGCCGGCCCCGCTTAAACAATAGGGGGCTTTTTTGTTCTGTTGACGTCTGTTGATTGGCTGTGGAAGATTTTATTGGAAAAAATGGTAAAATAAATATAATGCTGGAAAATTTGAGACCAAACAAGTTTTGGTATGCGGTGGCAGTTCTGGTCGGTTCTACTGTCGGTGTAGGGATATACGGAATGCCATTTGCTTTTCAAAAAGCCGGCTTCGGTGTCGGCCTCTTATTTTTACTGGGCGTAGTCGGCCTGGTTTTATTGTCCAATCTTTTATACGGCGAGGTTGTTTTGCGTACCCATGAGCGTCATCAGTTTGTCGGCTACGTGAAGAAATATCTTGGCCCTTGGGCGCAGAAATTTAACTTGTTTCTTTTCTGGGTCGCAGTTTACGGCGCGCTTGTCGGCATTATCATCATAAGCGGAGATTTTTTGACCAACATTTTATCTCCTTATTTTAATTTTTCGCCTTTTGCGTTCAGCACCATTTTCCTGATTGCCGCTTCAATTTTGGTGCTAAGGGGGCTGAAAACGGTTTCCAGATTTGACTTCTTTATGATGGCGCTGCTCGGTTTTATAGTTCTGCTGATAGCTCTGCTGGGAGTCAAACGCGTTGACATTGCAAACTATACTTTGGGGGCAAAAGATTTTTGGTTTTTGCCGTTCGGCGTTGTTTTATTCGCGATGAATTCTATGCCGGGCATTCCTTTAGTGAGAGAGGCCCTGATTGGCAGCGAGAATAAGCTCAAGAAAGCGCTGATAGCCGGCACGATCATCCCCGCAATTTTGTATCTTGTTTTTACGGTTTTTGTCGTGGGAGTTTCCGGAGATTTCACTTCTCCCGACGCGATATCCGGTCTTTTAGGATTTTTAGGGCCCAAAATAGTTTTTGTAGGTTCGCTTTTCGGCTTCTTGACCTCATCAACAATTTTTCTTAATCTCGCCACTTCTTTGAAAGAATCGCTCCGCCAGGATTTCCATTTTAAACATTGGTGGGCGTGGCTCTTGGCGATACTGCCGCCATATCTACTCTTCTTTTCCGGAATCAGGAATTTCATTGATATAGTCGGGCTGGTCGGCGGAGTGGCGATAAGTTTGGAAGCAATCTTGCTGGTTTTTGTTTACATCTCCGCCAAGAGAAACGGCGACAGGATTCCCGAATACTCCATCCGCCTCCCGCGCCCCGTTCTTTATTTGATGATGGCGGTATTCGCGGCGGGGGCAGCGTATACGTTGATAATCAAGTAGCCGCGAGCCCTAATTAAATAAAAAAAGACCGTCATCGCTGGCGGCCGAGGTTCTGCTCCCTCTAGGCTCTCCATTTGATTTCAGTTCAAACGGGGACAAAAACTGTTTACCCATGCTTTTACGCCCAAGGATTTTGGGGCAACCTTTCGGATGGGACAGTTTTTCTGGTCTATCCAGTCCCTGTGCCTGTTTATTTTTCGTCGGACTCAGCAGGCGCCGACTAGAGCGCGCGTCTACTTCTTTTTCGGCGCGTTCTTTTTGGGCTTGACAGGAACCAGCCTCTTCAAGCCGCCCTTGGAACCAAATTGTCCCACAGGACACCTCCTTTCCGAATCTATTACAAGTATAGCATAATTCTTATAGCATTGTCAATGGTATTTGTCTGCCCAGAACGCCAGGCAAAAAGTAATGAGGGCGGAGCGGCTTTTTATGCTAAAATCAATCTATGCAACGATTTTTTAGTAAACTGGAGAGTTGGGTTTTTTATCTTTTTGTTTTTGCCATTCCGTTTGAGACGCGGCTGATTATGGCGCGATGGACGCGGCCGTTTAACGAATGGACGGCGGGATTCGTTTACGGAACGGACATTTTGATTTTTCTATTGTTTATTTTTTGGATAGTCAGAGTTTTGAAAACCAAAAGCTCCGGTGAGATCAAATCCTCTTTTGCCGAGACGTTCAGGTTGAAATGGTCAAACCCCCACTTATGGCTCGCCGGATTTTTTATAGTTTCCGCCCTGTCAATTTTTAACTCTCGCATCATAGGCCTCTCGCTTTATCAATTATTAAAACTGGCCGAATTCATCGGCTTTTATTTTTATTTGCGGTCGGCTTTCGGAAAGGTCTATAAATTTAAGGAAGTTCTGATAACTATCATCGCTTCGGGGATCTTTCAGGCTGTAATCGCTATCGCGCAGTATTTTAAGCAGGGGAGTTTGGGTTTGAAATTACTTGGCGAAAGCCCGCTCTCCATAAACGCCACCGGTGTCGCCGTTTTTATTGCCGATTCAGAAAAATATCTCCGTGCTTATGGCACAACTCCTCACCCGAATGTTTTGGCCGCTTGGCTGTTCCTTGCAATTTACGCTTTTTATTTTTGGTATTTTTACTATTTTAGATCGGAGAAATTCCAATTCAAGAATTTATGGTGGATTGCGGTCTACGCAATATTATTATTCGGATTATTTTTTACTTTTTCAAGAGTTATTATCGGCCTTTGGGCGTTGGGAGCGGCAATCATGGTTTTGTTGCTTTTCAAGAGGAGTTTCCGCGGTTTTTTGATGGCGGCCAAGCAACACGCAGTTACTATTGCCGTTATTACCTTAGTGACCAGTGGTTTATTTGCTGCCTTGTTCTGGCCGCAGGTTAAATCGCGGGCGCTGGTTTCAATGGACGAAGAAGCGGTAACGCAAAGAATTTTTTACAACCAAATTGCGGGATCGGTAACTATAGCCAACCCTATATTGGGCGTCGGAATCGGGCAGTCCGTGCCGCAGTTGATGGCCCGGCTTAAACATTGGCCTTCATACATCTACCAGCCGGTTCACAATATCTATTTATTGATTGCCAGCGAGACCGGCTTTGTGGGTCTTGGCATGTTTATCTTATTCCTCTTTTTCATTTTTTGGGGTTTCGTGCGGCGAGCCGATTTTAAAAAGCCCTACTCGTTTCCCTTTTTGATTTTTGCACTTTCAATTTTATTGATGGGTCTTTTTGACCATTTTCTCTGGACTCTCCAGCAGGGGAGCTTAATTTTCTGGATGACGCTCGCCCTAATCAGTTTGAATCCCGACCTTGGATAAGGCCCGTTCGGGAGGGACGGGCCACTTCTTGACATAAAAGACGACATGATGATACTATTATTTCGTACTTTACCAACCAAAGATTGGAGATGCAAAGATGAAGATTCATGTTTTTGACACAATTGGTCCCGACCCCGTCGACAGCACGCAAGTCATCGTGCATTGCGGCAAATCTTTAACCATTAAACCTTTGGAAGGGCAAGGAAGCGTCGAGAAATGTAGGGAATGCTTTGAAAAATCCCAGCAGTTTATGGCGACTTATCCTAATCTTGTCGTTCACACTATTTTTGTTGGGGAGGAACCCGAACCCAAAGAAGAAGTGACGGTTATAATTTCCAAAAATGACTGGCCAGCCCTTTTGAGGGGAGACATAGGAATTTTGGAGGTAACTTCCCCGAGCAAGATAGGGGCATTAATGGCTCGATTCGGCATGAGCCAAGCTAGTCAAGAAAAAAACTCAATAAAAGTGAGAATCACCCCGGTTTAGAACTCTCTCCCGCGAAGCGGCCTTTCAGCCGCTTTTATTTTTAATAAACCCTGTTGATATCTGGCTATTTGGGTAATCTGGGGGAGTTGTGGTATACTCTGAATACAATATGAAGATTTCTAAAAAACTGTGTTTTTGCTTACTTTTAGTAGGCGTTTTTGCTTTTGTGCCGTTCGCTGGCGCTTCAGCGGATAGCGGTCGGTATTTTGTAAAGTCAACAAAAGGATTTTGGAAAAATTCGCTCAGTGCCAGGAACAGCTTTGATAACGGATTCACCGCTGACCTTTCTGATTTTCAGGTCAGGTTTGCCAAGCTTTTTGGAGTTGAAGTGGAGCCGGTTGCCGTCCTCCAAATACTGCCGGATGAAAATTTAACTTTGGATAAGGACTCAGCCGAACCGACCGAGACACCAACCAAGGCACCAAGCCCAACGCCAACCCCAAGTTCTACCAAAATCCCGACCTCCGGGATTATCAAAGGGCAAAAGGGAGTGGTTCGTTATGTACCCTCTGACCAAACGCCGTGGGGGATTGAAACGATTTATAATGACCTGAAGATTGCTTCTACCTCCGGAGGTCTCGGCACGAAAGTAGTCGTGTTGGATACGGGGGTAAATATTAATCACCCCGATTTAAAAAATCGCGTTGCCCAATGTAAGGATTTCACCAATTTAAGATTTCCGGTTATAAATAACAGTTGCGACGACGGAAACGGCCACGGCACGCATGTCGCGGGAATTGTTGCGGCAGATGGCGGCACGGATAAGTTGGGGATATACGGAGTCGCGCCCGCGGCGAAACTCTTTGCTTATAAAGTTTGCGGTGCAAACGGGTCCTGTTATGCCGATGATATTGCCATGGGATTAAGAACGGCGGCTGATCAGGGCGCTAATGTTGTAAATATGAGCTTTGGCACTGATAAAGATATTCCGCTTATCCGCGATGCAGTTAATTATGCCGTGTCAAAAGGAGTGTTGCTAGTTGCTGCCGCCGGCAATGACGGGCCGTTTCCTGACAGCATTGACTATCCCGCGGCCTATGCTTCGGTGGTAGCTGTCGGGGCTGTTGGAAAGTCATCATCTGGAGAGTTGACTGTGGCCGGTTGGAGTTCGCGTGGCATAAATTTATCAACCAAGCTCGGAGTAATTGAAGACCGCGATATTGAATTTGCAGCGCCGGGCGATTCCATTGAATCAACATGGAATAACGGCGGCTATGTGGTTTTATCGGGCACTTCCATGGCTTCGCCTTTTGTAGCTGGATTGGCCGCTAAATACTGGCAGTCGGGTGCGGAAAATAAGCTTCGAGCTGCAACCACTCGTAGTTTCCTGCGTTCGCTGGCCGTGGACATTCTTCCGGTCGTCGGCGAGGATAATTATTCCGGATTTGGATTGCCGCAAGTGCCCAAACAATAAAATAAAATATTAAATACAGAACCCCGCCGACGGCGGGGCTTTTTAGTTTTTCCGGCAACTGTTATAATCAGAACATGGTCAATCGCGTCATTCGCCATCTCGTAGTTTCCGATTTCGTCCTGAATTTCGCTTTTGGGCTTTTGTCGCCGATCTTTGCGGTCTTTGTACTGAAGAATATAGGTGGCGGTTCGCTGAAAGTTATCGGTTTGGCAACCACTTTTTATTGGATTGCCCGGACGGTAACCACCGTGCCTCTCTCCCGTTTTTTGGACAGGACCAACGGCGAGCGTGATGAATTTTATTTTATCGTGACCGGCTCGTTCATAATGTCATCGGTTCCTCTTTTTTATCTGTTCGCATCCTTACCGTGGCATATCTATTTGATTCAATTCGTCCTTGGACTGGCTAATTCAATGGCCGTGCCGGCATGGCGTATCTTGTTCACCGACCACATTGACCGCGGCCGAATCGGCTTTGAATGGTCGCTGGAAGACATTGCTATCGGAACTTCCGTTGCTGTCAGTGCTTATCTCGGGTCTCTGCTCGCGGATAAATTCGGCTTCGGAGTCGTTTTCGTCATATTGGCCATACTCGGATATTTGGCCACAATAATCCTTATGCGGCTTTATAATGAAGCAAAAACCTTAGCTCAAATAAAACGCGAGGGTAGATGGAAGATTTTGGAACTGAAGCGTAAAACCATCCCTACGCCTCTTAAAACCGACGAGAGCCACTAACTTTTTTCTTTCATTATAAGGTCTGGCTTTAAACCGCCGAGAGGCGGTATTGATTTTTTGCCCGATTTTTGTTTTCATATCAGAGGTTATTTTACAAAATAAAGGGAGCAAAAAATGAGATACTACGACACGGTTTACGCAAGACATTGCAATGGCGGTTGGGAATTGCCGCCAATCCTGGAGCGTCTTAGTCATACGGTTGAGGCGGTACGAGCGCGGGAGATCACCCAAGCAGTAATGCCTAATTATCTGATTATTCACGGCCCTATTCCGAGTCGGTTCCAGCACGGCATGGGCGTTGCTTTTTTAACTTGGATAATGTTAAGAAAAAATTCTATTCTGGCCGATTATTCCGATCTTTTTCTCGCCTCGGCCCTGATGCATGACTGGGGCTCGCCTTGTCTTTCTCATCTGCCTGAATATTTTCTGAAAAGATCAACCGGTATGGACGGCGAATCATTCCTGAAATATGTTCTTGAAAATTCTTACGATGCCATCAATGTTTTGAAGGAATTTGATGTTGATTATGGAGACGTCGTTAGGATCGTTACGGGGAATTTCGGTCCATCGGGAACCGTACTTAAGGGCTCAATGGACTTGGATAATCTTGATAATGTTTTAAGATACGCGCTGGCCGCGTCTCTTCGCGGCAGGAAGCCGAATGTAATTGAGATTGCTGCTTCGTTCAGGTTCAACAGCGAGGAGTGGGTGTTATATGACAGATGTCTAAAAAGCGTGAAGCGGTGGCAGGCGTCTCGCAACGCGGTCTATTCTGAGATCGGTAAGCAATCCCATCTCTCTCCGGCAATGATGATTTTCAGAGCGATTGATTTGGCTTATCGTGAAGGCCGGATTGATAAGGATTTCTTTTTGATGAACGATTGCGATGCTATTACGTATCTGGCCGGTTGCAACGAAAAAACCTCCACCCTGATACAACGAGCTGTTTATTGGAATTGGTACGATGAAATTTTTTCCGTTGAAGTGCCTTACGCCACTTCGGTTATCGGCGACTTGGCCGAGGACAGCGGAAACAGGGGCACGATCGCCGATATCATTTGCGAGGAACTGGGGCTTGGGCTGGAAGATGTCTGCGTCTATGTCGGCAAGGGCAAGGAGAAAAGGCGGGTAACTGTTCCGTTCGTTTCCGCCGACGGCGAAAAAATATTTTTTGACGACAGTGACGGCGGATCAGCCTATCGCTTTAAAGTTTTCGCTAATCCGGAGCTGGCACCTTCTAAACTGGCGCGAATCAAAAACTTAGCGGACAAAATCGCTTCCGGAGACATCCCGATTGTTTGAACGAAAACCAATCCCGCCAAAACGGGATTTTTGTTTTGGGGGAAGGGTTTTCCATAGGCACGGGCATTGACATTGAAAATTCAATATGATAAGATAAGTATGTGCCCTAAGGAGGGGTTACGAAAAGATGAGGAAACTCACCTTTCTCTGTTCTTTGATCATCCTCGCGGTATTCCCCGTGGTCGCATTGGCGACCACGATCACCTTCTCGAGCGACCTGCTCAACGAGGGTAACAGCATAACGAGCGCCAACGTCTTTGTTACGCCAGTCGAGGCTTGGGCCGTGGCTCCCTGGATTAGCTATGCTAACACTGGAAACGGCGGAACTTCGCCGCCGAACACCACCATCGGTGGAACACCAACCGCAGTGTTTACCGAGAGCATTACTTTGCCCTACGGCGACAACAGCGGCTGGTTCCAGGGGTGGGCGGACGACACCATGTCCGTCATGATTTACAACTCCCTGCATCCCGACGGGCTGCTTCTCCATCCGGCGAACGATGTCTATTCCCCACACTGCGTGGGACAGCCAATCGGGTGCGTGCAAGGGATGTCGTGGACGGGGACGTTGGACAATACGATCCTGGCCCAGGGCGTCAACACCTTCAGCATGTCCGCGTATCAGCTCTGGGGCGACGGTTTCGCGGTGGCGTACCAAGGCGAAGTCAACTCCACTCCCGAGCCGGCAACCATGGCCCTCATCGGCTTCGGTCTCTGGATAGCCATCGGTTCATGGCGGGAATTGCATAGCCCGCACGGTCACTATCACGGCAACGAATATTTTCCTCACGAGCACCATGAACACGAAGGTTC
>CAIUCV010000021.1 GCA_903897805.1 Candidatus Yanofskyibacteriota bacterium
CCATTTTCAATTGTACCGCCGGAACAACTCCCGGAACCTTCTCTAATTCCTGCAAGCTCAACAAAATATCACCCGATGATTTCTGTGCCAGAACAGATGCGATTAACAATCTTACGGTAGGGAACGCTCCTTCCGCCACTATTACCACCCCTAGCTCTTGTACCGCCCCATGCAATATAACTGCTAATTTCAGTTCTGCTAATGTTTTTAACCGTCCTCCGCCAGTTATCGCTATTTGGAAAAACGGCAGCGTACAGTTGGGGGCTTTCACTGGAAATACCAGTGAAACCGGTTTTATCTTAGAATACAGCCAACCAGTTGGAACATACCAATACTGTGTCCGTGCGGTTAAGGAAGACTGGTCGCAAACAGGGAATTTAGCGTGTTCAACCACCAATGTTATCGCTCCTACCACTCCTACCCCTACCCCCACTCCCACCCCTGCCGCCGACATCAAGGCCAACGGCTCCGACGGCCCCATCAGCATTCCCTACAACACTTCAGCCACCATCTCCTGGACCTCAACCAATACAACTTCCTGTTCGGTTTCGCCTTCTGGCTGGACCGGCACTTCCGGTTCTCAATCTAGCGGCAATCTGACTTTTTCCCGAACCTATACCCTGACCTGCACCGGTCCTGGCGGCACGGCTACCGATTCAGTGACGGTAAATATTTCAGGCACCTGCGTATCTCAGGGCTTCGTCTCCGGCTCCGTCTCTCCCTCCACGGTCAATCCCGGCGGCTCCTATACCTTCTCCTGTGATTACGGGGTCTATACCAACGCGATTGATGCTGTCCCAGGTTCCGGTACCTGCGCATACGACCATTTCTCTGGAACTACCGCCATTTTCAATTGTACCGCCGGAACAACTCCCGGAACCTTCTCTAATTCCTGCAAGCTCAACAAAATATCACCCGATGATTTCTGTGCCAGAACAGATGCGATTAACAATCTTACGGTAAACACCGTGGATAACCCTCCTACCGTTCCTTCCGTTACAGTCACCGAACCTGATTACTGCGTTTCTGGTCCCTCTGCCTATATCAACTGGACCTATTCTGACCCTGAAAGCGACCCCCAGTCGGCCTATCAGGTTCAGATAGATAACAACAGTTCTTTCAGCTCGCCCGAAGTTGATAGCGGAAAAGTATCTGACAGCGGCACAACATATTTTGCCGGCAGCGGCCTATCTTTTAATATTACCTACAGAGCCCGCGTCCGTGTCTGGGATTCCCACGACAGCGTTTCCGGCTGGGCCGAGTCCAGTTCCTGGAAAACCCCCAAGCATGCCTATCCCTACGTTGATTTCACTTATTCTCCCTCCACCGATATTCCTGTCAAACAGCCGGTGCAGTTTACCGACCAAACCACGTTTTATGGTGGTGGCGGCGGGACGAAAACCTGGTCATGGCTTTTCGGCGACGGCGGTACGTCAACTCAACAAAGCCCGTCCCATACCTATAATCTGCCCGGTCTCTACAACGTATTTCTTACCGCAACCGATAAAGACAATTATTCCTGTTCCCGCACCAAAGAACTCAATGTCGCCCAGCCCGTGCCGGTCTGGAAAGAAGTGAGTCCCCGTTAGAAAAATCCCCATCAAATGGGGATTTTTCTTTGTCTCGTTTTTTGGACAAACAAAAACCCAGCATTGCTGCTGGGTGGAAGTGACCTTTGTGCCGTCGGGCTAGAGGTCAACGCCGAAGTCGTACTGCTACTGGTTAACTATGATTTCCTTTTCTTCGTCGATGTAGGCAGAATATTCTGTGCCTCTTGTAGAGACAACATCCTTGCCTTTCACAAGAACCGCCAATGGGCCCGCGAGGACAAACACCGCCACGGTCTTTCCTGTCTTATCGTCACCCTCGCGTGAAGCGGAGGCTCGGACACGTATGTTTTGGTTATCGACAGATTTCACATACTCCATGTGCATTATCAACTTACCGCCGCGGCCCAACATTCCTTTTTTCTTAGCTTCGGCAATGGTGCCGACGCCGGAAGCTCCTTTGCTGATAACGACAGCGTCGCCTACTTTGACGTCTTCGCCCACGGTAAAGTTAATCCGATCACCCGTGTTTGCTGTCGCTGACGAAATGTCATCGCTTAGAAGCAGTCGGACCCTTTCGCCATCTCGAACCTTGACTGTTTGAGTCTGGCCGGATTTCGCGGCGGTAGCGGATTTATTAGCGTCCTCCGGAAGTTGATTGGGGATGGCAGGGGGTATTGCAATAGCTGGCGCTGGCGTTGGCGCAGCGACTGGTTGAGCTGTCGGGTCCATCAGAGTCCTGATGATGTTGTCGCTGGCGCCGGCTTTCTTCAGTTGCAGAAGCTGTTCTGTGCTCAAATCAAACGCCTTGCCATTCTTCCTGATTTTGGCGATGATCAGATCTTCTGCCAGGCCGGTTTGAACAAGCTGACAGACCTGCTCCACAGTCAACTCGTTTGCGATTGGTTGGGGTTTGGCCTGGGCTTGCGGCGCCACCGGTTTGCTGGACGCAACAACCGACTTAATCGGTGCAGCGGCCGGCTTGTTAGCGGTTTGGGCATTCGCGAGAATGCCGGAGAGTACGACAATAGCTACAAAAGTCAACGTTTTGGTCATTTCTTCTCCTTGTCTTGTCAATAAACCTTCGAACGAACCCTCGCTCGATACCCCTTAATTGTATCATATATCTACGCAATTGTCAAATTGGCTGTTTTTTATCTATATTTTATGCTAATTTAAGGTAATAGTGACCAAACAAGAAGCAAAAATAAGGTTGGTAAAATTGAGGGATTTGATAAACAAATACCGCTACCACCGGCTGGTTTTGGATAAGCCGCTCATTGAGGAATCGGTGGAGGATTCGCTCAAAAAAGAGCTTTTTGACCTTGAGCAGGAGTTCCCCGATTTGGTAACGCCCGACTCGCCGACCCAGCGCGTTGCCGGCAAGCCGCTCAAAAAATTTGAAAAATTCCCGCATCCCCAGAGAATGTTTTCATTCAACGACGCTTTTAGCCGGGAAGATATGAGCGATTGGGAAGAGCGGCTGAAGCGGCTTGACCCGAGAGCGACGGAATCCGGCTATTATTGTGAATTGAAAATTGACGGTCTGGCCATAGAGCTGGTTTACAAAAACGGCGTTTTAGAGGTTGGGGCGACCCGTGGCGACGGGACGATAGGCGAAAATGTGACCCAGAACTTGAAAACCGTTGAGGCAATACCACTTTCTCTAAACCCTAAACCCCGTACCCTAACCCCTCAAAAATTGGTCGTCAGAGGCGAGGTTTTTTTGAGCAAAAAAGAGTTTGAAAAAATGAATAAAGAGCAAGAGAAAAAGGGCGGGGCGACTTATGCCAATCCGCGCAATCTTGCCGCCGGTTCAATACGCCAACTTGACCCGGCGATTATTGCTGCCCGGCGCCTTGACTCCTTCGCCTACTCGCTTGTTACCGATTTGGGGCAGAAGGTTCACGAGGACGAGCACAAGATTTTGAAAGACCTGGGTTTCAAAACAAACCCCCACAATAAATATTGCAGGAACCTGGAAGAAGTCCAGAAGTTTCGGGATTATTGGGAAAAGCACCGCGAAAAACTCAATTATGAAATAGATGGGATAGTCGTGATACTGAACGACAATAAAATATTCGCGAAACTCGGCACGGTCGGCAAAGCCCCGCGGGCGGCAATCGCCTACAAATTCTCGCCCCGGGAATCCACCACCAAAGTCAAAGACATTATTGTCAGTGTCGGCAGGACTGGCGTCCTGACACCTGTCGCGGTGCTAGAACCGGTTGAGATAGGAGGAACGACCGTAAGCCGCGCCACACTCCACAACGAAGACGAGATCCGCCGGTTGGAGGTAAGGATAGGGGATACGGTGGTAGTGGGCCGCGCCGGCGACGTGATTCCCGACGTCAAAAAAGTTTTGAAGGAATTACGTACCGGCAAGGAAAGGATATTTCATTTTCCGGCAAAATGCCCGGTATGTGGCGGACCGGTTAAAAGAATGCCCGGCGAAGCGGCGCATAAATGCGTCAACAAAAATTGCCCGGGCATAAAACGCAGAGCCATTTACCATTTCGTTTCAAAGGGCGCGATGGATATAGAAGAAATAGGGCCGAAGACCATTGACCAATTAATGGATGCCGGATTGATAAAAGATACAGCTGATTTCTACCTTCTCAAAAAGGAGGACTTATTGAATCTTGAAAGATTTGCTGAAAAATCAGCGGAGAACGCAGTAAGCGCCGTTCAGGCGCGCAAAAAGGTTTCTCTGGACAGGTTTATCTTTGCCCTCGGCATTCCCCATGTCGGTTCGGAGACCGCTCTGGATTTGGCCCGCCGGTTTGGAACGCTGGAAAAACTCGGAAGGACGGAGGAAGAGGAGTTGAGAAAAGTCAGAGATATTGGCGGCGTGGTGGCAAAAAGCATCTACAATTGGTTCCGCGCCGATTACAATAAGAAACTTTTGGAGAAGTTTGAAAGAGTTGGCGTGCGCGTATTAAAACAAGAAACATCAGAGAAGTCGTCAAAACTAAAAGGATTGACATTTTTATTCACTGGCACGCTAGACGCACTTTCTCGCGAGAAGGCCGAAGAAGCGGTGCGGGAAAATGGGGGAGATGTGTCGTCCTCGGTCTCAAAAGAAACGGATTACGTAGTGGCCGGCGAGGAGCCCGGCTCTAAATACGACAAGGCCCAAAAACTTGGGGTAAAAGTCATTTCTGAAAAAGATTTCCTAAATATGGTAAAATAAAGAGATGAGCAATATCACCGAAAAAGAGGTTGAACATATTGCCGGACTGGCGAGGATTAAGCTGACCGAAAAGGAAAAAGACAAGATGACCAAGGAATTGGGAGCGATTTTGGGTTACATAGATAAACTGAAAGAGGTAAATACCGAAGGCGTGGAACCGATAGCCCATATTACGGGGCTGACCGATGTTTTTAGAAATGACGATAATCCCAGAGAGTCCGATCCTGAAAATATAAAACGCCTGTTGAAACAGGCGCCGGGCGAAAAGGATGGTTATGTAAAAGTTAAGAGCGTGTTTGAGGACTAGGCGAGGGTTCGTTTACTATTCTATAGATGTCTATGGGCGAGAAATCAACGATAGCTATCTTGCCCTCTTTTTCCAGTTCGTCGATTAAGGTTGGGCAGTAGTGGCAGCGGTAACGGTAGGCGGGTGCTATCAGCAGGTCAAGGACCGCTAAAAACTGATCTACCGAGAAATAGCTGGCATTGTGCTTTTCTAGCGTTGACTTCATCCTAGCCAAAATTAACATTTTAATCTCTTCTTTTGTGCAGTTAATCGAGATCACTTCTTCGGCTGGAGCCTTGATGACGCCGAATAGCAAGATTTTGCCGACTATATCAGCTATTTGTGCCATTTTGATCCTCCCCTGATTTTCAAAGTAACCGTGACTAATATAGGCCATACAATTAAATCTGTCAAGCAAGGCCTTGAAAAAGGCGAATTTTCGGTTGAGGAAATTGCGGCGGAATATCGCAAGCGGATTGAAAAAGAAAATCCAAAATTAAACGCTTATCTTTCTGTTTTTGAGAATCAAAACCCTAAACCCTTAACCCTAAACCCTGGCCCTTTGTCTGGTATTCCGTGCGCGATTAAAGATAATATCTTGATTAACGGCGAAAAATGTACTGCCGGTTCAAAAATTTTAAAAAACTATGTCGCACCCTACGATGCTACGGTAATTAACAAGCTCAAAAACGCAGGCGCAATCTTTTTGGGGAAGACAAATCTTGATGAGTTTGCAATGGGTACGACCGGAGAAAATTCCGCTTTCGGGCCAACTTTAAATCCGCACGACCACACAAGAGTCGCCGGCGGCTCATCAAGCGGCTCCGGCGCGGCCGTCGCCGCCGACCTTGCGGTTTTCGCCCTCGGTTCCGATACCGGCGGTTCAATCCGTGCTCCGGCGTCTTTTTGCGGAGTGGTGGGTCTGAAACCGACCTATGGCGTGGTCTCCCGATATGGGCTGATAGCAATGGCTTCAAGTTTTGACCAGATAGGGCCAATTACCAAAACCGTAGAGGACGCAGCCATTATTTTGAACACCATTGCCGGCCGCGACCCGCTGGATTTCACTTCCGTACCCGGAGACGTTCCCGATTATACCGCCAATCTCGGCAAGCCGATAAAAGGATTAAAGATCGGAGTCCCTAAAGAATTTATGGGCGAGGGGTTGGATTCTAAAATCAACGACTTGGTTCAAAAAGCACTTTCGGGATTGGAATCGCTCGGCGCGCATATTGACGAGATTAGCTTGCCGATGACCGATTACGCCCTAGCCGCTTATTACATAATCGTTCCGGCAGAAATTTCGGCGAATCTTGCCAGATATGACGGAATAAAATATGGATATTCAACTTTTGAAAAAGATAAGCGTCTTTTAGATGTTTATCTTGATTCCCGCGCCGGGGGACTTGGCGACGAAGTCAAAAGGCGGATTATGCTTGGCACCTATACTCTTTCAGCCGGATATTACGATGCCTACTATCTTAGGGCGCAAAAAGTCAGAGCGTTGATAAAGCGGGATTTTGAGAAAATTTTTGAGAAATACGATGCGGTCGTCGGCCCCACTATGTCTACAGTGGCGCCCAAAATTGGAGAACTAAGCGACCCCTTGTCGGCGTATATGGCAGACATTTACACTGTGCAGGTTAATATTGTTGGTTTGCCGGCCATTTCGGTGCCCTGCGGGTTTGTTGAAGTCGGTGGCGTCAAAATGCCCGCAGGATTGCAAATAATAGGAAAACATTTTGACGAAAGTAAAATTCTTCAAATCGCATATGCATTTGAACAGAGCCGGGGATTATAATTGAATTAGACAGGGCAAGTAATCGCTTTATAGCACCGTCAAAAGGGTGGATTGCACGGTTTGATTGAAGTAAAATATTTCTTCACTTCAATCAAAATCCACGCTTTTGACGGAATGCGGCAACCTCGCTGGGGTTGCAAGTGGTGATAGAAAGCGATTACTTGCCCTGTCTATCAGATAAATAATTATGCCAATGGAAATTCCTACAATACCGGGTCTTACAAATCAGCCCCAGATAAAATATGGGGCTGATTTGAGCCCTTTGCTTGCCCAATCCTACGATGCCATCGCTAAATATTTTCAGAGCCCCGGGTTTTTTAATCTGTTCGGGACCGTCAAGACGGTTTTGATGCTTTTATCAATTATTTTTGCGGTGATATTGGTGATAATAATAATTAAAATGGGCAATTTGATTAAGGAGGAAGTAACTGAACTGAAAGCGGAGCTGGCGCTGCCCGGAGAAGCGGTCGGTGCTTCCGACAATCGCTGGCAGGAGATTAAAAGCCACGTCAATTCGTTCAAGGAATCAGAGTGGAAATTTGCCGTCATTGAGGCGGACAAGCTGGTTGACGATGTTTTAAAATCCGCCGGCTTTGCCGGCGAGTCAATGGGGGAGCGCCTGATGATCATAAAACCGGACCAGCTTATAAATCTGCAATATCTTTGGGATGCCCACAAATTTCGCAATCTCTTGGTTCACGACGTTAATTACCAGATGACTCACCGTCAGGCGATTTGGGCCATTGAGGCGTTTGAGAGCGTCTTGCGCGAATTGGAAGCGCTCTCGTAGGTAAACAAAAAACAGCCGTAAGCCGCTTGGTTGATAACTGAAGGAGGATTTTGAAAAATAAAAATCCCGGGGGAGTGGGAACCACAACTGCGGCCACTCTACCCGGGGGTGCTGATTTTCATCCGGGATCGCACCTTCATCCCGAATATACCTGACTATCGCATCGAAGCCCGCCAGGAAGACTCCGATAAACTTTATACGAACTTTTTTGCCCTGAACTTGTCGAAGGGCTAGCCCTAATTTCTTACTTGTTCCGGCAACTAAGGTCGGACTGTGGGCGGGGTTCGTAATCTTGTGAAAAGAGCGGGCCGAGAGGAGAAGGGCGCCTCATCCGGTCAGGCCTAGCCACCACAGGCATAGCCAGCCCCTTACCTCGGATGTCCCTTTCCTCTCAGCCTGTATCCAGTATAGCATAGTGCTTATATGTTTGTCAAGTGCTTTATAAGAAATCCGTAAAAACCCCTTATTTTAAGCCGTTTTTTTGGCAGTATTCTATAATGAATGAAGCGAGGCCCATCCCCATTTTCGCGACATCGGAGCCAAGTAACATATTCTGTAGCAACCCGCCTGATTTTTCTGACTCTATCTGCCGACTAGCAAATTGACGAGTTGAGCGTATATTGTTCCGTATGAAATATGCGGGTCGCGAAGCAGGAATGGATAACCGCATATTTCCAGGAACAATAGCTCAACGAGGATAATTTGCAGAAAGGCATGATACCGGAAGAAAAATCAGGGGGGTTGCGGAAAGTTTTAATGCCAGACAAATCACGCATATTTTTTTATTCATTGTTAGCTTTTGCCGGAGGAATCTTCGCTGGTTCCTTTTTTGACATCCCCAAGACCATTGTTTTGGCCGCCGCCCTCATTTGCGTATTGTTAATCGCGGTATTTTTCAGAAAGGGTTCTCGGCTGGTGAATTTTAAAATAACCTTTGCCTCCTTTTTGGTCATCTTCTTTTTACTGGGTGTCGCACGCTATAACGCCGTTCATTCAAAACAGCTCACTCTGACAAAAATAGCCGAGGCCTCCGCCCAGTTGATTGACCCAGCCCAAAAACACCCGATTCAGGTCGCGCTTTACGGTTATGTCAGTGGAGAGCCGGTAACGAAAGGCGACAAACAGCAGTTCGTTTTTTTTGCGAAAGAGACGGATGCTCTTTCCCGCAGAATTGAAATTAACGAACGAGTGCTTATCACCGCCCGCCCGTATCCTAAATATGAATACGGGCAAAATTTGAAAGTTTTCGGCGAAATAAAACTTCCGCAGAATTCCGAAGATTTTGATTATCAATCATATCTGGCAAAAGACGATATTTTTACCGTTAGTTATTACCCGGAGGTATCACCGGGCAATCTCAACCTTGGTCCTTACGAGAAAATTAAAATTGGTTTTTTTCGCGGCATATTCAGGGTAAAGAATGCTTTTGAAGCGTCAATCAGCCGTTCCGTCCATGAGCCGAATGCAGCTTTTATCAACGGTATTTTGCTCGGTTCCCGCGCCGAAATCCCGACGGATGTTAAGAACGACTTCAGCCGCACAAGCACGACCCACATTTTGGCGATATCGGGCTATAACATTACCATAATCGCCATGATAATTTCGTGGTTCTTTCTTTTCTTTTTCCGCCGGCCGATCGCTTTCTGGTTTTCCGTCGCGGGCATTGCCATTTTCGCGATTTTGACCGGCGCCCAGGCATCAGTGGTCAGGGCGGCGATTATGGGCGTTTTGGTTTTGTTGGCCCAGCGGGAGGGGAGATTAAGCGATCCCCGCAACGCACTGATATTCACCGGCGCGCTGATGGTTTTTCTTAGCCCGCGGATTTTGAGATATGATGTTGGTTTTCAGTTGTCATTTGCGGCGACCATCGGGCTGATTTATGTAGCGCCTCTTATAAAAAGATATTTTGAAAAACTGCCGAGCTTTTTCAGTTTCCGCGAGACATTTGTGATGACGCTTTCAGCCCAGTTTTTCGTCTTGCCTCTCTTGATATACTATTTCAAAAATCTTTCACTGGTTTCCTTGCCCGCGAATATTATTGTTTTGCCGATAATACCCTTTGCGATGCTGCTTGGCGCCCTGACCGGCGTTGCCGGACTGATTTTGCCGTTTCTCGGCCGACTGGTCGGCTATTTCGCTTGGCTGGTTTCGGCGTTTGAACTCGGCGTAATAAAACTTTTTGCCAAACCCAGTTGGGCCGCCGTTTCCGTCCAATTCAATTGGTACGCTGTCATTTTGGCCTACGCGGCGATTATCGGGTTTTTAATTTGGCTGAGCCGGAGAAGTAAGAAGAAAGAAAACGTGGGGCATTGACAGATGCCAAGTATTGCCCCATTATTAGTTCCAGTTGCTTTTACAGGCAAAATAATCAGGAGACGCAAATGTTGTCACGAACGAGAAACCTTTTTGAATTAACCGAGGATGAAAAGCGAGAGCTGGCTGGATTTGACCAAAAGATAGGCGAGCTTCAACGACAGAAGGAATTAAAGTTGCGGAAATTAGCCAGACAAAAAGGCATATCAGCTCTGAAGCTGGAAGACCTCGAATCGGAATGCGGCCAACCGTTTGTTGAAGAAAAAGAACACAGCATTTATCGACGGGCGATGGCAAGAGATAAAACCGATTCCCTTCGCTTTGAATCTGCCTATCTATGCGCCTCACGATATGAAGCCCCCTCTAGGACTGGAAATAAAGACACCTGCGGTTGGGTCAAGGGCGAACCGAGAGAAGAGCGATATGATAGTATAGGACCGCTTTGCGGTTCGGCCGGAATAAGATTTTACTGCAGAATTTGCGGCAAAATGGTGGGAGAGCTTCAGGAGCGCGTATCATAAATTTAACCGAGGAAACTCGGTTTTTATCTTTTTGAGGCAGACCTAATCGTTAATAAAATCGGCGAATTCTTTCCAGGATTTAATCCTTCCGAAGCGCGTGACATGAGGAAATAAATTGTGGGCATCAAAGAGTATTTTATTTTCAATATTGACCAGTTTTTCAAGGACGCCGAGTTCGTCGTCAATGTAGTGAGTTATGCCTAATTTCCGGCCTATTTCGTTTTTGTCCTCCGGTTTTATGACAAAAAAAGCATTATTTTCGTTAAAAAACTTGGGCCACAACCCCTTGAATTTTAAAATATGAATGGCCCATTGCGGATCTCTTCGCCTTGATACCAGAAAGTACGGATATTTATTTTTTAGCTTTGCAAGCACGTTCTTTGCCCCTCTCGTCAGAGGCGACAGAAGCGATATTTTGGGGTCGTAATATAAAATATTTTGCAATTGATCATAAATTGGCTCGGGAATAATATGTTTAAGTGTTTCTGATTGCGTTTGCTCGGGCTTTAATTCCCAGCCAAATTTTTTAGCCAATCTAATCTTATTCATTGTATGGTCCAAGATAACCCCATCCAGGTCAAAACCGATGATTTTGTTTTTATAATTAGCCATATTTTCACAAGTCAGTCCAGATTTACGCTTGGTTGCGATTCGTTTATAATAACTCCAAATCAGAACTTTTAAAACAAGATGGAGCCGCGATGGAACAAGCAATTAACGAAAATGTTTTTGAACAAAAAGCGCAAACCATTCTAGCCTATCTTATAAAGCCACTTGCGTTACGACGATGGTTTTCTCCCGAGGCCGTTTTTCTTGGAGTTTACGGGCTCGCCCTCGGCGGGCAAGACTACGACCATTACCGAACTTGATAAATTTTTGCGCAGGCAGGGCTTTAGAGTATTAAGGCCCCAGGAAGGCGCCGAGGTAATTCGCCACATTGAACGAAATACCCCTCTCTATAATATCAGGACTGGCATATACGCCCTGACTCAGCTTATAGATTTTAGCGCCGGTCATCCTTATGACGTGGTTATCTTTGACCGATGCATTTTCGACGCTTATTGCTGGATGATGTATTGGGTTGAAAAGGGCAAATTAAGCTCAGAGGAGAAGGATATAATTCAAGCCTTTTTCTTATCGCGTTTCTGGGCGAATAAAATAGATGTGGCATATTTTATGATTTGCGAGCCAGAGGTGGCCGCAGAACGGGAATTGAGGATTGCCTTAAGCCAAAAACTTGGCGAAACGACAAGTCCGCAATCTATTCGTACTCTCGTAGAGCGCTATAAACAGACCCACGAGACGCTTTCCAGAGATTATAAACAGTTATTTTTGGTTAATACAACCCATATGAGCGAAGAGGAGATGGTTAAATATATTGCCACACAAACCCTTGATATACTTGAACAAAAATCAAGGAACGGGGGACGGGGCTAATCGTCTCACGAAAAAACACGCCGCAATTAAGCGGCTTTTGTTTTGCCAAATTTTGTGTTATTAAAATTCTGATGCTTTCCGCCTCTCAACCAAGAAAAATCTCAAAACTTGAATGGTCAATCTTTGCCATTCTCGTCATCTCGGCCGTTTTAAGTTTTATCGCTATCCCGGCGCTGGCCGGCGACGGCTTGCTCTATGTTTGGTTTCTTGATGTCGGGCAGGGAGACGCAATATTTATCCAGGCGCCAAATGGCAATCAGATTCTCATTGACGGCGGGCCGGATAGTAAGGTTTTGCAGGAGCTCGGGCGGATTATGCCCTTTTTTGACAGTTCAATTGACGCAGTTGTGCTTACTCATCCTCACGCCGACCATTTAAGAGGCCTGATTGAAGTTTTGAAAAATTACAGCGTTGGCAAGGTGCTGGAAAACAAAATACCGTGCGATTCTCCGGAATGCCTGGAATGGGACAAGGTGGAGCAAAAATCCGAAATGGTGCAGGCGGAAGCCGGTCAGATTGTTGATTTGGGAGGCGGTGCGGAGCTCAAAGTTATTTATGCCCGCCAACCCGATGCCAGGGCCAATGCCGCCAAGAACGCCCACGATTATATGCTTGTAACCGAGCTTGAATATGGCAGCGAGTCATTGCTTTTAATGGGCGATGCCGAAAAAAATATTGAGCAGACCCTAACCACCAGCAGTAATTTGCGGGCGCAATTTCTCAAAATTGGCCATCATGGCAGTAAAACCTCAACTACCGCCCAGTTCTTGGATGCCGTACGGCCGGAGCTGGCCTTTATGGAGCTGGGAGCGCAGAACTCGTATGGTTTTCCACACCCCGATGTTGTAAAGCGTCTTGATGACTTGGGAATAAAATATTATCGTACGGATATAGATGGTACCGTTGAATTGACGCTGGACGGTGAAAATTATAAAATCAAGTAAAACCAAAACCATGAATTTGCAGAGGACATTAATTTTGTTGAAACCCGACGCCCTAGACAGGGGTATCACAGGAGAGATAATCTCCAGATTTGAGCGTGTTGGCGCCAAGATCGTTGGCATGAAGATGCTTGTTTCCGAGAAAGATACCGCGATGAAACATTATAGAGAGGAATTGGCCGAGAGACGGGGAGAGGCGATAAGGCAAAGAATGATTGATATGCTGATTTCCGGTCCGATCGTTGCTTTGGTGCTTGAGGGGATAGAAATGGTTGAGGTCGCAAGAAAAATGGTGGGTGCGACCGAACCCAAGGTGGCTGCCCCGGGCACTATTAGGGGGGACTATACCCATGTTTCGTATGGCTACGCGGAGGATAAAAAAATCGGGATTTTTAATTTAATCCACGCTTCGGCCTCGCCCGAAGAAGGAGAACTAGAAATTAACATTTGGTTTAGACCGGAGGAGCTGGTTGAGCATAAACCGTCTTATACGAAATTTACTTTAAAAGAAGATTAATTCACCCAGTCAAATCCCCAAAGGGGAACTCCAAAGGAGTTATTTGACGGGGTAAAAAATATGGAACAAACACTAGACCCTCGTCTGCACTTCGTGGTCGCCACGGCAATCATCGTAAAAGATGGCAAGTTTTTGATTGCCAAGCGGGCGCCGCACGAGAAGGCATTTCCTAACAAGTGGACAGTGCCCGGCGGCAAGCTGGTTTCTCATGAGTACGGCAAGCTACCCTATAAGACCGACTATCCGCAATGGTACAACGTTGTAGATTGGGTTTTAAAAAAAGAAGTGAGAGAGGAAGTGGGTTTGGAAATAGAAAAACCGAATTATCTTTGCGATTTGGTTTTCGTCCGGCCCGATGGTTTCCCGGTGGTCACGCTTTCTTATTGGGCCAAGCACAAATCAGGGGAAGTTCAGCTTTGCAAAGATTTGACCGAACACGCCTGGGTAACCTTGGAAGAAGCAAAAAATTACGATTTAATTGACGGAATTTGGGATGAGTTAAAACTTGTAGCCGAGGCGGAGAATATTTAAAAGTTTTTGGTTTTTAGCCAAGGTGCTACACTGGAAACAGTTCTTTGGCCATAAGGATTTGAGGAGGCCGCCCGTGGAAAATATTGTGGGCATCGGCTGCCGCGTCCGTACCAGGTACTTTATGGGTCAGGGCCTTGGCAATAAAAGGCGTTACGAGCCGATTGGCGAAGAAACTTATGAAATCGGGGGTTACATCGTCCCGCCAAATAGCCCGCCAAATAGAGTTTCCTATGACTCGTGGATTGGAAGAGCACTTATGGGCGCTCGTGTTGGCCAAACCGTAAAGGTCAGCATGGGCGGAAGCGTAGATGGGATTTCAGTCGACTTCTTGCTTGAAATCCTTGAAATAATCCAGCCACAACAATAAAGACGTCCTCGCGGCGTCTTTGTTTGTTTAGTTTAATTTCAAAACTTTATAAATGAATTATCGTCTTTAAAATTAAATTGCCCAGAAGTTTGCTGGCAGCAATAACTATTAACGCAACTACCAAATGCCAAACTACTTCTCGCAAAGGATTTGTTTTCTTACTTTTTGCGATTAAATAGCTTAAGATAGCGAGCAAAACCAAACCCCAGATGGAGGAAACAATAAGGGCGGCGTGCGAAGAAAATAATAAAACTATTAAAACGAAAGTGAATGCAAGAAATAATCTTACTATAAAATTTCCATATGTAAATGAATTGATATCCTGTCTGGAAGCTCCTTCCGACTCTTTATATATATGGATACCTAATGAGTCAGAGATATTATCCGCGATCGCAATAATCAAAAGACCGGTAATTATACCTGTTTTTGCGCCGTCTCCTTGGGTCAGTCCCGCAATTAACCCCATGCTGGTGATAATCGCCGCCGTAGCGCCCATACTAAATTTATTTATGTTTACCATTCTATTCAATATTACCAAAAAACCGCTCACAAGGCGATTCTTTGTTGGATACCAACCGTATTGTCGGGCCGCCGGGCGATTGAAATGAACTGCTTCATTTCAATCCCGAATTTTAGTCCCGCCTTGTGCTAAACACGGCGGGGCGTTAAAAAATTCGGTAGAACATCTGCTCCTTCGGAGCAGTTACATCCTCCGGGGAATTTTCGTTTCCTTAGTCGGGGTACCCGGATTCGAACCGAGATTAAATCCACCCCATGGACTCGTGCTACCGTTGCACTATACCCCGACCCAAGAAACGACGAAAACTTTCAGTTTTCTAAAATTCCCGTTGAGATAAAATCGTTTATCTCAACCCCCATGGACGCGTACTACCGGCATACTCCGGCCCGGGCTTAAATCCTTTCCCCGAATATTTTAAACATCCAATTCTTCGCTTTTTGTCTCATTGCTTCAGCCGTCAGACCATAGATTTTTTCATCGCCCCGCCAAGAATTATCCAATCCCATGGCCTTCATTTTTCTAGATAAAATATTAATTGAATCTATAAATCTATTATGAAGGGCATTTTCAATCGCATCAGCTCTTTTTACTTCGGCCTGATAGTCTTGAATGGTATGATACTCTTCGACTCTTTTTCTTTTTGCCGTTTCTTTGTGGGTAGTATAGGTGCTATTGTAATCTTTTAGCACCCTGACTAAGTCTTCAATTAAATCAAGAATCTCTTGCCTTTGCTCACTTTTTAAATTATCCCAGCCCTCATTTATAGTTCTGAATATTTTTTGGAAAATCTGGTCGTCTTCAATTAAATAGGCGTGTTTTTCAAAAAGATCAGCGATTCTCTTATCAACAAAACCTCGGGCCGTTTTCTCGGGCCTTATTGGGGGCAACCTTTTGGTTTCTGAAACCGATTTCATGCGGCTAAATTTTACTTTGCTTTTTGATGCAGGACGTGCAGATTTTTACCCGCCTACCGTTGACTTTTGCCCACTGGAGGTTGGGATATTTGCGGTAGCGATTTACGGGATTGTAATGGCCGCGCAGAAGTTTGCGCTTATTTGCCATCATTGATTTTTTGCCGCAGAGAGGACAGCGGGTAGCCATGATGTTTACAGAGTATCAAAAAAATGATATTTTTACAAGTATGTTTTTGTGGTATATCCTTATAATACTTTTTTCGGTTGTTATTCATGAGGTCTCCCATGGAGTGATGGCAAATAGCTTGGGCGACCCTACGGCCAAAAATCTCGGCCGCATAACCCTTAATCCAATCAAGCATCTGGATTTGTTCGGGTCAATTTTATTGCCGTTCTTTCTTTTTGTGGTGGGCTCGCCTTTCGTATTTGCCTATGCCAAGCCGGTGCCCTATAACCCGGCCAATCTGAGAGACCGGAAATTCGGTCCGGCCAAAGTTGCGCTTGCTGGCCCCGCAGTCAATCTTGTGCTGGCGGTTCTTTTTGGACTGGTCTCGAGGTTTCTGCCGCACTCGCTTGGATCTACTCTTCTGCCGGATTTATTGAAACCGATAATCCAATTTAACTTAATTCTTGCTATTTTTAATTTAGTTCCTATACCGCCGCTTGATGGCCACTGGCTGCTGTTTACTTTCTTGCCTGCTAAGTTTACCGCCTTCAAGCTGTTCCTGATGCATTACAGCTTAATTATTTTCATCGCATTCCTTATCTTTATATTCCCCTTTGTTTATCCCTTGATTAATTTTTTGTTTAGAGTTATAGTTGGAAGAAGCGCATAATAGCCGCTTTTTATATATGCCTACTTTTAACCAGTTACTGAAAAGACCGAGAAAAAAAGCGAGGGCGAAAACAAAATCGCCGGCTTTGTCGTACAGTTTTAACAGCATTGAAAATCGTCCTGTTTTCCGCGGTTCGCCATTTAAGAGGGGGGTGGCGATAAAAGTTGGCACGATGACTCCTAAAAAGCCCAACTCGGCCCTGCGCAAATTCGCCCGCGTCCGGCTGACCAACGGAATGGAAGTAACCGCCTACATCCCGGGAGTGGGGCACAATCTTCAAGAACACTCTGTGGTTACGATTCGCGGCGGCCGCGTCAAAGATTTGCCCGGAGTGAGATATCATGTAATCCGCGGCAGATTGGATGCCTCTGGCGTTGACAATAGAAGGCGTGGCAGGAGCAAGTACGGCGTTAAGATGCCTAAAAGCTAATAGTCAATTTATTTATGCGCAAACCACTAAAGAAAAAAAATATAGTTGAGCCGGATTTTAAATATTCATCGCCGCTGGTGGCCGTTTTTATCAACAAGATAATGAAGGAGGGGAAGAAAAGCGTTGCCGAAAGAATTGTCTATCACGCCCTGGAAAGGGCCGAAAAGGAATTGGGCAAACCGGCGCTGGAGGCGCTTGATACGGCAATAAATAATGCCGGTCCCCAGCTGGAATTAAAATCCCGCCGCATCGGCGGAGCCAATTATCAGATTCCCTATGAGGTGAAGGGCGAGCGAAAAATAGCTCTCGCGATGAGATGGATAATTGATGCGGCAAGAAGCGGGAAGGGCAAACCGATGGAGGAAAAATTGGCGCAAGAAATCGTAAATGCCTGCAACAATACCGGGGCGGCGATTAAAAAGAAGACGGATACCCACAAGATGGCCGAAGCAAACAAGGCATTTGCACACTTTGCTTGGTAAAAACCGAGGTATTGCCAATTTTTTCTTATGTTCTCTGCGCAGACAAATGTTATTCAAATTTTCTTATTTTCTGTGATAAAAAATCGTACCCCTTCCGTCCCTCGCTACGCTCGGGACTACGTCCCAATTTTTTATCAGAAGGAAAATATCAAAAATTTGAATACATTTGTAACTGCTCGTTCAGAAAAGAAAAAATTGGCAATACCTCGGTTTTAAAAAGGAAAAGCCCGCATTTCCACCGAAGTGTACTTTGCGGGCAGAGAGTGCCGCGCGCGGCCTAACTAGTGAGCTTGGCCACTGTGAAGCCGGCCGTGAGCAAGCCAGTGATGGCGAGAAGACCCAAGATCGTCGCCCATTTCTTTGCGGCTGGCAAGAGGGTCTTTTGTTCCTCCGGCCCGGCTTCGGCAAAAAGATAGAAGACCTTTCGAGCCTTTCTGGCCGCTAAGATCGTGGCCAGAAGAAGCGACATCGTGATCCAAAACAGCATGGGGAATCCTCCTACTTTAATTATATCATATTTTATTAACCCTTGTCAAATTTAACCAAAAACCCTTGATTTCCCTAGCTTTTTAACCGATTGACTTTTAGAAATTATTCGTGTCATTCGCATGCATTCGTAAATTGGCATCGCGGGTGAGCGTTAGCGAATATGGCCGACTACCCGATAGAAAAAATCCGTAATATAGGCATTGTTGCCCACATTGACGCCGGAAAAACGACAACTACCGAGCGGGTTTTGTTTTACACGGGTTTGTCGCATAAGATCGGCGAGGTTCACGAAGGCGAGGCGATAATGGACTGGATGGAGCAGGAGCGCGAAAGGGGAATTACGATTACCTCAGCAGCGGTTACGGCCTATTGGCATAAAGTCGGTTTGCCGAAAACAAAGGAAAACGAATACCGGATTAATATCATTGACACGCCGGGCCATATTGATTTTACCGCGGAAGTGAAGAGGTCGTTGCGGGTGTTGGACGGGGCGGTGGTGGTGTTTGACGGTGTTGCCGGCGTTGAGCCGCAGTCCGAAACAAACTGGCGTTATGCCGACGATTACAAAGTGCCGCGGGTTTGTTTCATCAACAAGCTTGACCGGCTGGGCGCATCTTTTGAAAAGTCGTTCAGGTCAATCCTTGAGCGGCTGACGCCCAATGCGGTCAGAATGCAGCTGCCGGACGGAGAAGAGGATAAGTTTCAGGGGGTGGTGAATCTGTTGGAGATGAAATATTTCACATTTGAGGGTGAATACGGCGAGCGTATGGTGGAAGCTCCGATCCCGTCGGAGGACTTGAAGAAAAGAGCCGAGGTAGCTCGCGCCGAACTGGTAGAAAAAATAGTTGAGCAGGACGATGGCGCGATGGCGGAATTTCTTGACGGAAAGGAAATCCCCACCGAACGGCTTATGGCTATTTTGAGAAAGGCGACCATTGAAAACAAACTGGTCCCGGTTTATTGCGGCTCGGCTTTGCATAATCAAGGTGTCCAGTTTGTGCTTGACGGTGTTGTTGATTTCTTGCCGTCCCCGGTTGATAAAGAGGCCGTTAAGGGTATTGACCCCAAAACAGGGGAGGAATTAATGCGTGAACCTGATGAAAACGCGCCCTTTGCCGCCTTGGCTTTTAAGGTGGCCACTGATCCTTACGTTGGCCAATTAACCTACTTTCGTGTTTATTCCGGCGTTTTGGCCGCCGGTTCCTATGTTCTCAACAGCGTAAACGGCCAGCAGGAAAGAATCGGGAGAATCTTACGGATGCGCGCGAACGACAGGGAAGAGATTAAAGAGGTTTATGCAGGAGGTATTGCCGCTACGGTGGGTCTTAAGGCGACCAAAACGGGGGACACGCTTTGCGCCGTCAATAATCCGATTATTCTTGAAAAAATCATTTTCCCTGAGCCGGTCATATCACTTCGCATTGAACCTAAGACCAAGGCCGACCAGGAAAAAATGAGCTTGGCCCTTAGGAAACTGTCAGATGAAGACCCGACCTTTAAGATAAAAACCGACGAAGAAACTGCCGAAACGATAATTTCAGGAATGGGCGAACTGCATCTGGACATCATAGTTGAAAGAATGAAGCGCGAGTTCGGTGTCGGCGCCAATGTCGGGCGGCCGCAAGTGGCTTATAAGGAAACAATCAAGGCAACGGCCGAAGCCGAAGGCAAGTATATCAAGCAATCAGGTGGCCGCGGTCAGTACGGCCATGTCTGGTTAAGATTGGAGCCACAGGAACGGGGCAAGGGTTTTGAATTTGTGAACGCCATTAGAAGCGGCGTCATTCCGCAGGAATTTATCCCGGCCGTAGAAAAGGGCGTACACGAAGCGTTGGACAAGGGAGTAGTCGCCGGCTTTCCGATGGTTGATATGAAGGCGACGCTTTATGACGGTACTTATCATGAAGTTGACTCTTCCGAAATTGCTTTTAAGATTGCCGCTGCAATGGCCATGCACGAAGGAGCGAAAAGAGCCAAGCCGATCTTGCTTGAGCCGATAATGAAAGTAGAAGTTATTGTGCCGGAGAGATTTTTAGGAGAGGCCACCGGAGATTTGAACTCGCGCCGGGGGCAGATAGAGAAAATGAGCGACCGCTCGCCGCTTAATCTCAAAGTCATTGACGCAAAAGTTCCGCTCTCGGAAATGTTCGGTTACGCAACGACAATCCGTTCTCTCACGGAGGGCCGCGGGACTTTCAATATGGAATTTGACCATTACGAAGAGGCGCCGCAGAGTATTGCCCAGTTGATTATAGAGGGCAAGAAATAACACTTCAGAACTCTCATTTCCGCTTAGTCCTCGCCTGCGCTCATCAACTCATTCAAAACATGATTTGTAACCAAAATTTTAGGTAACCCTCATCTGCTCCGCGACGCTCTCGACCTAAAATTTTGGACAAATCCTGTTTTTCTGTTCGTTGATTCACTTGGCTGCGAGGTCGCGGAAATGAGAGTTCCTTCGTTACTGTTTAGGACGTTTTGTATCAGCGAAAAACTTCTAAAATTTCAATGAATTTGTTACCTGCCCAGCCACCGAGACGCAAAAAGTAATGAGGGCTTCGCTAGAATTGGGCTATTGACTTTTTGTTTGGTTCGGCATTATAATACAACCGGTATATTTACAACAAGGAGGATTCCTAGTGGTGATAAGAACAGAAAGCTCAAAAAGAACCCTTTTTCGCTGGTCACAAACTCTAATAGGTTTAATCGTGGCCCTGATTCCGATTTGGCTTTATATCTTGGCGAACTTTGTTTTTTCGCCTGAAGGTTTTTGGCAAAAGATTGTTTTGGGGGCAGTTTGTCTTTTCTTTTTGAGCGGTTTCCAGATCGTTCTTTTAGTTCTGTTCATTGTTTGGCTGTCCGTTGTTTGGGATTAGTAAGCCCTTGTCTCTTTTAATTTTTCCGCGGCCAATCGGCCGCTTTTTGTTTTTTAGGGGGGCGCTATTGCACTTTTTAAATAAGGGGAGTATAATACAAGTATTGTAGGTGTTCTCAGGGCCATTAGCTGTAGGGTAACCTTAGCTTTACGCATCTCGGGAATAGGTCATCCTACAGCAGTACATTGGCGCAATTGGGCAGTGATACGCGAATGAATTCGCTTTTTATTTGTCTCTTTGCGTCGGATAAATGGGTACAAAATTATATGTAGGCAGTCTGTCCTACGACACGACTGACGAGAGCTTGAAACAGCATTTTTCCCAAGCGGGAAGCGTTGTTTCGGCTTCCGTCCTCGTTGATAGGATGTCTGGCCGTTCGCGCGGTTTCGGATTTGTTGAAATGTCAACTCCGGAAGAGGCCGCAAAAGCCATTGAGATGTTCAATGGCCAGGAATTGGACGGTAGGACCATCGTCGTCAACGAAGCCAAGCCCATGGAACCGAGAGCTCCACGTAGCGGCGGATTTAGCCGCGGCGGTGGCGGCGGACGCGGTTTCGGCGGCGGCAGAGATTACTAAATTTTTTTAGGATCCTGTAAATCAAAACCCCCCGCAAATTTGCGGGGGGTTTTGATTTGAACTCTCGTTACTTGACTAATGGGGCGGGCAAGAATAAATGGGAATGGGTGACGCGGTAGAACTTTGCAAATGGTCGGCAGGGTAGGGGGTTTGGTCGGAAAAAGCGTTGATTATTTTCCCGATTTGGGAGCCGATTATGCCTGTCTCGCCGTTTATCTTAGAAATTTCACCCAGAATATCTTTTGAATTTTCCAGCAGATTTTTACTGCTTTTAATCCCACTTTTTATGTCCGCAGCGGTTTTTTGTCCTCCGGCCTCATCTAAGTTTTGGCCGAGTTCATCTAGATTGGCCTTTAGTTCTCCGAGAAGACGTTCTTCTTTGACGGCAGGATTAATCGCCTCAATTACGCGCTCTTTTAGCGACGGAATTTGATTTATAACAAAATAAGCCCCGACAGCCAGCACCATCAGAATAATTAAAAATTTGAGCATCTTTTCTTTTAAATTATACCAAAAATCGAAAAACCTTACCGTTATTGACAAAAACTCAAAATTGCTCTACGTTGCTATGGAACAAGCACATTAAAAAACGAGGGAGTATGGGCAAGACTGGACGCCTGTGTATAGCTGTTTGTATTTTGTTCAGCTTGGGCGGGCGTAACCCGACTTTTGGGCAAACACTGACCCCTGACGAAATTATAGCCAAATTTTTAGAGAAGGCCAGAAAGGACTTTTTGTATATTGGAGACAATTACATCCACGAAGAGTTGGAGATTACCGATAATCTCAAAAACGGCGTGGTGACGGAAAGAGGAGAGAAACTCTTTATTGTGAAGAAAGAGGAGGAGAGCTTTTATAAAAAACTGGTCGCTAAAGATGGAGTTCCGGCGGATGATTCCAAGTTTGAACTAAAAAGAGAGATTGTTTCCATAAGTCCCGGATTTTTCAAGAGGTACTTTTTCGCTCTTGAGAGAAGCGAGGTTTTTGAGGGGAGAAAGTGCTGGGTCTTGTCGTTTAAACCGAGGGGAAATTTCCCGGAGGAGAAGCGGGAAGACAGGATACTGAACAACTTAGCCGGAGAGATTTGGATAGTCCAAAATACTTTTGATTTGGCGAGAATCACATTCCGCCTGACAAGAGAGGTGAGCTATGCTTGGCCCGGTTTTGTGGGCGGCAAGGCGAGGAAAGTTGAGGGTGTTATAATCGGCGGCCTGATTAATGGTTATTTAGTTGTTAATTCCGTTCGGGTTGAGTACGAGTATTCTGTAAGAGCTTTATTCTGGCCTAAGAATGTGCATTTAATCAAAACGATCCGTTACCAAAACTATGAAAGGAGGAACCCCCGATGAAAAAGGCTTTCTGCTCGCTTTATTTTGCCGTTCTTTTTCTCTTGTTAGGTTGCGGTATCGCTAAGAGTTTTTTAAGTGATTTTTCACTATTTGAGGCGTCCCTTTGGTCTTATTTCTGGCCGCTTCTGTCTGCTTTCTTTTTTACCGTTTCAGGTATTCTCTTTTGGATCTTTGGGGAGAGAATGGGCAAGAGGAAGGGACAATAATAACACTCTCGGGCAACCGGGAGTTTTAATTTGTCTATGGACGCCACGCCGTGATATAATCGCATAAATGGCTACCGGAAATCCAAAAATACCTAAGGCAAACAAGGTGGAGATATATTCCACCCCGTTTTGTGCTTATTGCAAAATGGCCAAGGAGTATTTTAGACAAAACAATGTGCCCTACACCGAATACGACGTCTCAAAAGATGTAGCGAAACAACAGGAGATGATAGTTAAAACTCATCAATATGGCGTGCCCGTTATCATCATCAATGGTCAAATTGTTCTCGGTTTTGATAGGGCGAAAATTAATCATATCCTCGGTCTCTGACTTGGCCCCAAGCCCATGGTGCCGGATTTATTGCCAGCCGGGGAACCAGGCCCTCAGGTGATAGGCGGAATTAGTAAGGGGCAGACCGTAAGTTAGCGGGGCGAAAAATATAAAAACAGCAACGCTCGCGATTAAAAGAGCTACGAACGCTCTTTTTTTGTTTTCCAATTGGTCCAGAAGATAGACGAGCGCGATTATTGCAAATATCAGCCCGATCATATAGTGGTACAGAAACATTGCCCGGGTGATGCCGATGAATGGCAGCAAATTTAATAAATATGCTCCACCAAGCAAAGCCGGCAAGAACCTAATCTTATGTCTTGCGATATCGTAAGTTCGGATTTTGGACATCACAAGACCAAATATAGACAGGGCTAAACTGATAAGCAAATAAAGCATCGCTACCGTGGAGCTCCACCAGATGAGCGGATTGCCTAAGAAGTAAATCCTAGAAGCAACGCCAGCACCCGCCTCAGTTTGTGATGAACCTGCCGAACCATACCAGTAGTAAATCGGGCGGGCCATAAGAGGCCAACTATACCATTTGCTCGAATAGGGATGACCGGCAGTCAAGGTCGCGTTTGATTTATACATCTGGATATTAAGCTCTTCAAATTTCTGGAAAAGATTAAGCGGTTTAGCGTCGGGGCTGTTTTGATAGTTGCTGCCGGCTAAAGTTTTTTGGAAGGCCGGTGTCATAAAGGCGTCGCCGGGACCGGATTTGGTCAGGAGACCAAGGTGAATAGCGAAAATGGAGAAGTAGATAGCGAGGGGAAGCAATATCAGAGCTATTAAATCTTTCAGCGCGCGACTCCAACTCCTTTCTCTAACGATTTTTATTATTTCCAGAATGATAATAAGAGCCAAAAATGTAGCGCCGGTCCATTTAACGGAAAGCGACAAAACGGCAAACACGCCGCTCAAAAACAAATAAAGAATTTTATTTTCTTGGGCATATTTAAAATATGCGAGCAGAGCCGAGAACCCAAAAAGAAGAAGAAACGAATCAAGCAGAATGAACCGCGATTGAGCCAAGATAGCGTTTTCAAAAACAACCAGCATGGCGGCCGAAAACGCGGCAAATCGCGAGAGCCCTAGCCGAAGGACGAGGAAGAAAATGATCAGAGGCAATAAAACGCCTGCTAATGTCGGCAATAATCTTAACCAGAGATAAATATTGTCTGGAAATTTCTGGCCGATTTCGGCAAAACTAAAGCCGGGCTTAAAACCGGCGAGATAACCAGCTCCTGAAATGAGCAGCTTCCCCAACGGGGGATGAATGTCAAAGAAGTACTCGTGGGTAAAATAGCCGGAGATAAATTTGCCGAAATGAACCTCGTCAAAAACCGTCTCGTTCGGATGGCCGAAAAACAAAAAATGCGTCAGCAAGCTCGCCAGAATGATTATGAAAATGTAAATCTTAGAACTGCTCATCGTAAATTTGGCATGGATAATTAAAAAATAGCAGAAATAGCGATAAAAAAGAAGAGGAGCATTTATACCAGCCCTAGGTTATGGTATAATTGATACATGTTAGACCTGATAATTATCGGGGGTTCGGCGGCGGCGACGGCCGCCGGAATCTATGCTGCCCGCCGTGGTTTGAATTTTAAAATTATAACCAAGGACTTTGGCGGAGAAGTGGCCACTTCCGGCGAAATTGGCAATTGGCCGGGGACGATAAAGACCGACGGCATAGCGCTAGCCCAGCAATTTAAAGAGCATCTGAAATTTTATAGCGTTGAGCCGGAAGAGGGCATTGAGGTGGAAAAAATTACCCGGCTTGAAGACGGGACATTTTGCATTGCCGTTAAAGACAGCAAGGCCGGTAAATGTGATTACGCCGCAAAAGCGGTGATAGTCGCGACAGGCGTCCGCCCTAAAGAGTTGAATATTTCTGGCGAAAAAGAATTTCGCAATAAAGGCGTGACCTATTGCACCGTTTGCGATGGGCCGTTATTTGCCGGTAAGATTACGGCGGTCATCGGAGGAGGGAATTCTGCCCTTGAAGCGGGCTTAATGCTGGCCGATATTGCTGAAAAAGTCTATGTAATTAACAAAAACCCGATTTTTAAGGGCGATGCGATACTGCTTGATAATTTGAAAACCAGGAAGAATGTTGAGATAATTTATAATGCCAGAGCCAAAGAAGTTATCGGCAGTGAATTTGTGAACGGCCTGAAGTATAATGACGGGGCGGGCGATACCCAAGAGCTTAAAGTTAACGGCATTTTCATTCATATTGGTATGGTGCCGAATTCAACTCTTGTCCCGTCGGAAACAGAGAAAAACGCTTTTGGGGAAATTATAGTGAATAAGAATTGCGAGACCAACATTCCCGGTTTGTATGCCGCCGGTGATATGACGGATACGCCGTTTAAGCAGATCATAATAGCGGCAGGGCAGGGGACGACCGCGGCTCTTAACACCGTTAGTTATTTAAACAAACTAAAATGATTTACATAGGTGCTGACCATCGCGGATACGAATTGAAAGAGAAACTCAAGAAATTTCTTGAAGAGCTTGGCCATGATTATGAAGACATGGGTGCTTTTGAGTATAATAAAGATGACGATTATGTTGATTACGCCTCTCGGGTAGCCGAAAAAGTTGCCCAAGACCCAGACACGAACAGGGGAATATTAATTTGCCGGAACGGCGCAGGAATGGATATTGTTGCCAATAAATTTAAAGGGACGCGTTCAGTGTTGGGTTTCAATGCAGAGCAAGTGCGTCTGGCGCGAAATGATGATAATATGAACATTCTGGCCTTGCCCAGTGATTTTGTAAGCGAGAAAGAGGCAAAAGACGCGGTGGAGATGTTTTTGGACGCACCCTTCGAAGGTCACGAAAGGTTTGTGAGGAGAATCAATAAAATTAAGGAATTAGAAAAATGAGGATTTTTGTCACAAGACCGGTTCCCGAGGCGGGGATTAAAATGCTTCGCGATAAGGGATATGAAGTTTTGATCAATGAAGCGGCCAAAGACCGGGCCGCAACTTTGGACGAGCTAAAAGAGGGCGTCAAGGGCACCGATGCTGTTTTGGCCGTCTTGACCGATAAAATTACCGCGGAAGTTATGGATGCCGGTTTGCCGACGCTGAAAATAGTCGCTAATTTTGCGGTCGGCTATGACAATATTGATCTGGGGGCGGCGAAGCAAAAAAATATTATGGTAACGAATACCCCCGGAGTACTTACGGAGACCGTCGCCGAACATACATTCGCGCTGATGATGGCAATCGCCCGCAGAATTCCGGAGGCAGACAAATTTGCCCGGGCGGGGAAATTTACTGCCTGGGGGCCGGAGTTATTTTTGGGCACCGACTTGTGCCATAAAACCTTGGGTATAATAGGTCTCGGCCAAATTGGTTCTCGCGTTGCTCTCCATGCCGCGAAAGGTTTTGAGATGAGGGTTCTTTACTATGACCCAAAACCAAATCCGGATTTTGAGAAAGAATTCGGAGCGGTCTATGTCGCGGATATAGATGAACTTTTGCCACAATGCGATTTTATTTCCATTCACGTGCCTCTGCTTGATTCAACACGCCATCTTATCAATGAGGAACGGCTAAAGAAGATGAAACCCTCCGCGTATCTGATAAATACCTCGCGAGGACCGGTGGTGGACGAGAAGGCCCTGGCCCAAGCCCTCAAAAACGGTGTAATCAGGGGAGCGGCGCTGGATGTATTTGAGTTTGAGCCGGAGATCACCCCGGAATTGAAAGAATTGGATAACATTGTCCTTACTCCGCACATTGCTTCGGCAACTATCGGGACGCGTTCCAAAATGGCCGAGCTTGCGGCAAATAATATAATTGAGGCTCTTGAGGGCAGAACGCCGCCTAATTTGGTTAAATAAATGCCAATAGAGATAATCCCTTCAATACTTGTCAAAACAAGGGAAGAATTAGTGGAAAAAATCATTGCGGTTGAACCGTATGCCGATAGTGTTCATCTTGATATTGCCGACGGTATTTTTGTTCCTAACATCACAATCCTTGGTTTTGAAGAGACGGAGACGGTTGAAACAGATTTGAAAATCGGAGTACATCTGATGGTTTCAAAACCGGAAAATCACATTGTCCGTTGGCTTGCGACGCCGGCCGACAAGTTTATTTTTCATATAGAGGCCACACAAAAGGCGCAGGAAATTATAGATACGATAAAAGAGGCCGATAAATTAGTGGGGATAGCAATTAATCCGCAGACCCCGACCGACAGTATAAAACCTTTTATAGATTTTATTGATTTTGTACATTTCATGACGGTTGAGCCGGGGTTTTACGGCGGCGAGTTTGTGGAGAGTGTTTTGGATAAAATTGCCGACTTTCATTATTTTTATCCGGATAAGCCGATTGAAGTTGATGGGGGAATTAACCCCGAAACCGCGCCCAAATTAGTCAAGGCGGGAGCAAGCATACTGGTGGCCGGGAGTTATATTTGGGAGAGTAAAGACGTCGGCAAAGCGGTGGCAGAATTAAAATCAGTCGTTAGTGGTTAATTTTGTGTACGACATAATCACAATCGGTTCAGCAACTCGCGATGTCCTTTTGGAGGCCGAAGGTTTTGAATTGCGCAAGCACGCGGATTCTCCCACTGGTGTGGAACAGTGTTTCCCCCTCGGTTCAAAAATTGAGATAAAAAAAATCGTTTTCACCACCGGCGGAGGAGGAACGAACGCGGCGGTAACATTTGGCAGGCAGGAATTTAAGACCGCATGTGTCGGAGTGATCGGCAGTGACATAGCAGGCGAGGAAATTACTGAGGAATTAAAAAAGGAGGGAGTAGAGCCGTTATTTCAAAAACACAATGATGATTTTACCGCTTACTCAATTATTTTGGTACATCCCAATGCCGAACGCACCATTTTAAGCTATAAAGGTGAAGGCCAGCATTTTGACGTAAACAGAGTGCCCTTCAATAAGCTCAAGGCCAAGTGGTTTTATATTGATTCCCTCGGAGGGCATTACGATCTATTTGAAGCCCTGGTCAACCATGCGGTTGAGAACGGGACAAAAATTGCTTTTAACCCCGGGGGGAAAGAGTTGGCGTTTGGACCGGACAAGCTCGGGCCGTTATTAAAGCATATTGATATTTTTGCCGCCAATAAAGAAGAGGCCGCCGAACTGGTCGGCATGAAATCGGAGGAGCAGGAAGAAACATTAAAAAAACTAGCCGAGATTTGCGGCGGGATTGTGGTTCTGACCGATGCTCACAATGGGGTTCAGGTTTTGGCTGATTCGGTTTTGTATTCGGCGGGCGTGCCAGATTCTCCGGTTGTTGAACGCACCGGGGCGGGGGACGCTTTTAATTCCGGGTTTGTTTGCGAATATATTAGAAGCGATGATATAAAAAAAGCAATCCAGTTTGCGACGGCAAATGCGTCGTCGGTAGTGACGAAGTGGGGGGCGAAGGCCGGTATATTAAAAAAAGAGGATTGGGGCCCTTGGCCGTTGGTTGAAGTTGAGGAACGTAGGTGACGAAATACTGAAGCCGCCAGGTTGAATGTATTGAAAAATTTTGAAAAACAAAAAAAGGACCCCGGGGGAGATGGCAACGCCGTGCATGATGCACGCTCGCTGCGCGCCGTCTCCGGCCGGGGTATGCAGGTCCTCATCCTCTTCGTAACCTGGCCGTCTTTCACAGCCGTCACAGTGACGGGGGACAAGACGGACTACGGGGAAATTCCGCCGGGCCGTTTCGAATCAGCCCCGACGTAGGCTAGGTTGCCGATCCCGCAATCGGCGTGGCGCCCGCCCCACGTGACACGTGATGGGGGCTGGACCCTACCTAGGAGGAGTTCCTTGCTGGAAACGATGGGTTGTTATCACTTCCACCAAGTAACCCCTCCTATTCCTAACCAAATTCAAGTGTAGCAAAATGGTCTAGGCATTGTCAAGCCCCTAAGCTCAAACTATCAAAAACCATTGATTTTGCTGGTAATTTTGCTGGATTTTTAAAAGTAAAAACCCCTCCCCGTTGATCCTTTCAGCTTCTATGCCTTGCGGTGCCTTGCGGCTCCGCGTAGCTCCACTTACTCGGGCGAGGAGGGGGTACTGCTGCGCTGGATACGGCCACCCAGAAACTACTCCGCATCCTCCTATAGGTTATCAAAGCCGCTCATACTTTGTCAATATGTCAGAAACCCACAAAAAGTTAGCGAGAGTATTTCGTACCAAGCCGGAAGTGCTTTTGGATTTGGAGAGAAAAATGGAAAAACTGACCGGTAAAAGCGGAGTGATGGAAAAAATAGTTGAAGAAAATGAAACCTTGATCGGGCAAACGCTTAAAGAGCTAGGTTTGCAGGAAAACAATCAAAGCGCCAAAGACGTCCATAATGTCTTGATCGGGTACATCAAGAATATAGATGAGCGTTTGTATGATTTTCTGGATAAACCAGATTTGTCCAAAATGTCAGGCAAATGCTGGAAGCTTTGCGAGACAGCGCTGGCCCTTACTAAACCTAGTCCCGGCTTTTTTATAAAAAAAGAGAAGGCCGTTGAGATGCTTGAAAAATTTCCGCCGCAAAGCATGCTTGACTTTTTCGGCTGCAAAACCGCGGCCGAGCTGGTTGAGAAAAAAGGTTTATCGTCGGTTTTTAGCGCTCTGCGTTTTACCCAAAACACGGAATGGATGCATAAGTTTTTTGACGAAGCGTATAATGACCTCACTGCCGATGATTTTGAAGAACGTGAAGTTGAGTTGAAAGTTTTAGAGCCGGAATGGCTGGACGCGGCCGGGAAATTTTTGGAGAAAAAATATCATAACCTTAGCCACCTCAAAGAGCTTGGCGTCATCTTCATAATCCCCATACAAATTGACACGCCAGGCGAGACCCTCCGCATGTTCACGCTGCTCTTACACTATCTGAACGAAGTACCGTTTTATTCGGGGTTGTTCAAGAAATTTTCAAAAGAGCAGGATTTTGCCGGTAAAGTAAAATCCCTGCTCCGCGGAGATGTGCCGGAGGATAAGCTGCCCGATTCGGAAAACATTGTTCTCAGGATCGTGCAAAGATATCTTGCCAAGGATGACCCAAATGACTTTCGCTTGATGGAACCCCACATTAATCCCGAGGCGGAACATTGGTATAAAGCCGAAGGGGATTTGGCTGGGATTTCAAATATGCCCTCCTTCGCCGAGGTTTCGGACGGGCGAGCTTTTGCCTCTTGGCAAAAGCTCGATTTTGTCGGTGGTTTCTTCCCCAATGGCTTGACTGGAGTCGGCGACGAGGAATTGGTGAGTTTTGATTTGATAGACCTAACGATGTCGCTTGCCAAAAAGGGTGAAATTAAATACCTTTATCATCAGCAAGAAGCCCTCTGGAATAAGATTTTTATTGAATATCTCGGCCGTGATAAACTTAATGAGTTGATAGAGGAAAATATTATAGATGGGTTTATAAAATTGTAGGCGGATCGGCAATGCCTTCTATCACCACTTGAATCCCCAGCGAGGATTCTGCATTCCGTCAAAATTGTGGATTCTGGTTTTGTTGAAAAGAGATATTTTAACAAAACCAGACCGTGCAATCACACAATTTTGACGGTGCTATAAGGCATTGCCGATCCTATACAGCCAAATATGAAGACGTTGCAACAATACTTCCAAGAAGCAAAAACCGGCAAATGGGCAATCGGGCATTTTAATTTCTCAACGGCGGATCAGTTAAGGGCAATTGTGGAAGCGGCCGCCGAACTCAAAGTGCCGGTGATGGCGGCAACATCTGAAGGCGAAGCCGATTTTGTCGGACGCGACCAAGCGGTGGCTCTCGTTCAATCTTATCAAAAGGAGGGTCACGACGTTTTTCTTAACGCCGACCATCATAAAAGCTGGGAAACGATTAAGGCGGCGATTGATGCTGGTTACGACTCTGTTCTCATCGACGCTTCTAAATTGCCTTATGAAGAAAACATTGCTCTGACGAAAAAGGTGGTTGACTATGCGCGGGAAGTTGCGAAATCAAGCGGAAGAGAAATTCCAGTAGAGGGGGAGCTGGGGTATTTGAAGGGCAGTTCCGAAGTCCAGAAAAAAGTTGAAATCAGCAGGGAGGATTATACGAAACCGGAGGAGGCAAAAGATTTTGTTACCCGCACAGGCATAGACCGGCTGGCAATAGTTTTCGGTAACATTCACGGCATTGTAACCGAGCAAGAGGAGCATTTGGACATTGAAACGCTGAAAAATGTTACTGCGGCCGTACCTGAAATGCCGCTAGTTTTGCATGGGGCTTCGGGGTTAAAAGACGAGGAAGTAAAAGATGCGATTGCGAACGGGATAAGCAATGTCCATATCAATACTGAATTGCGCGTAGCATATCATGAAGCGTTGGAAGGGGAGTTGGAAAAAGAACCCAGCCAGACCACGCCGTATAAATTCCTTGAGCCCTCGTACGAGGCGACTAAAAAGATAGTTTTGGAGAAACTCAAACTTTTTAATAATTTGTAGAAAACAAAAGGCCGCCTAGTGGCGGTCCTCTCTTTCGGCCTTTTTAACCAGGGCGGCAAAGAAATCGCGCAAGTCATTTGCCGTTTTTTGGTCTTCCTCGCCCAGCGGAACTGAAGGTTGCTTGGCAAACCCCTCGTTTAATGGGACGGTGGGTTGGCTTTCTAAGCTTTCCAGAAATTTCGCGAATCTGCGAAAATGACCATCGGCCTCTTTTCTCGTGTGAGTTCTCAAATCAGGGCAGTTATTCAGGACATTCCACGCAATAACATGAGCATTTAATTGGGCCGGCCAATTGTCAAAGTGAGAGCCAGTTTTCCGGCCCAAGACAACCTTGAAAAACAGCTGGGCGTCATGGAGTACGCCAAGAGGTATCTTTATCTTTTGGCCCTTTATAATTTGATCAAGACGCATTTCCATGACCGCGGCCGGATATAACCAATGCTTTGCCCCAACCACGCCGACAGAAATAGTGCGCGACATCTCTTTCCTCCTTGTTTTCAAAAACCTGCCAGCAGTATAGAAAACTCCATCTCGGCTGTCAACACGGCACTTTTGGGCTCTATCATATTTTTATTTCCACCACGTCTCCTTCTTGGATAATATAATCTCGGCCAACGGTGCGCATTTTCCCCAAACTTTTTGCTTGCGACCAGCCGCCGATTTTAAGCAATTCCTGCCAATTTATAACTTCAGCGCGGATGAATAATTTTTCAAAATCGGTGTGAATCGCCCGCGCCGCTTGAGGTATAGGCATACCTATTTTTGCCGTCCAGGCGCGGGTCTCATCTTCACCGGTCGTAAGGAAGGTGATAAGGCCAAGCGTGTGGTAGGCCCTTTTTATCAGCGCGTCCAACCGGCTTTCTTTTAATCCCGTTTCTTCAAGGTAGATTTGCTGTTCTTCGGGGTTTGATTCGGAAAGAAGCAACTCAAACGTACCGCACATTGCCACAAAATCATTTTCGCCGATTGCTTTTTTAAGATTCTCATCTGGCGACCAATTCTCTTTGAGCTGAGCCTCGGAAACATTAAGGACATAAATGAATTTTTTGTTGGTCAGGAGATTTAATTCCCGGGCCGTTTCTTTTTCTTTTTCATCCAGCTTTATATTTATTGCCAGAATGCCCGATTCAAGGCCCGATTTAAGTTTTTTCAGGGCCGAGATTTCACTTGCCGATTTTTGGTCTCCCTTTGGTGCTTTTTCAGCCCGCCGACCCACCGTTTCCAGGTCAGCTAATATCAATTCAGCGTCAATGATTTCTATGTCGTTGGCAGGATCTATTTTTTTGTGGACGTGAACGATATTTTCATTTTCAAAAACTCTTACCACTTCAGCGATGGCGTCCACTTCGCGGATATTGGCAAGAAACTTATTACCCAACCCCTCGCCAGCCGCCGCCCCCTTGACTAGCCCCGCAATATCTATGAATTCAATTGCAGTCGGCACTATTTTTTTTGAACCGGACATTTTGACCAACGGCTCAAGCCGTTCGTCGGGCACGGCAACGACGCCGATATTCGGGTCAATCGTTGTGAAGGGATAATTTGAAATATCAACTTGTTTTTTTGTCAGGGCCTTGAAAAGCGTTGACTTTCCTACATTAGGCAAACCGACTATTCCGATTTGTAGCATAGGCCAATAATATCAAAAAACCCAATAAAAACCAAGGTTTTTCTACAATTGACAAATAAATATAAAAGGAGTATAATTAAGGTATAACAATAAAGTTCTTTTATACTAAAACTTACAATTTTGCCACAGCAGAGAGCGCCTTGGGCGGACTTTCTCTGCTGTGGCAAAGCGAAGGCTGAGCCAAATCAAAACAGCGCAACGGACGTGTTCCGAAAGAACGTGTCCAAAGGAGAACGTGTCATGTTTGACAAGTTTACTTTCAGTAGTGCCGGTGAAGTTCAAGAGGTAGAATTCGCTCTAGCTAGGGCGTGCTATACCCACCCCGAGGTCAAAGAGTTGTCGAAGGGCGATCTCTTGGGCCAGGTCCGCCAAATCATCCTTGGCCAAGCCGTAATCAAGCCGGTGGCCGAGGATGCCACTCGGGAGATCACTCTCAACGAAACCACGATCGTGGTGAACCTTGGTGCCGCACCTAAGCTACCATTCAATGGAGCAGAGGTCGAGAGCCACGCCGGCGAGGGTTGGGCTATCGTCGAGAAGAGTCCCGACGGATTGTATGTGAACGGCCGCAAGGTCGTATTGCATCTGTCCCGTCGGCAGCAGAATGGCAAGTCGCTCAAGGGCTACGAGCTTCGTGAAGAGCTGACGGGTAAGCCCGTACTCAACGCGAATCTGCTCGACACGCTCGCAGACAACTCCCACCTCATACCCGAGGACTGGAAGAAGGACGAGCAGGGTAACACCCGCTACATCTTCTTCTGGGGCACCATTTACCGCAGCTCGCGCGGCCACCTCTGTGTCCGCTATCTGTATTTCCACGTTGGGATGTGGGATCGGTACTACGACTGGCTTGACTACGACTGGCACGGCAGCCGCCCCGCGGCTCTGCTCGCAAGTAGTAGGTCCTTGGACTTTTGAACCTTGGGTCCTCTTGGACCCTTGGAACTTGGTCCTTGGAGCCGGCAATTTTGCCGAAACGCTTTCCAGATATGCGTTCAACTGGAACCCTGCATGAAGTCTTGTGCGGGGTTTTTACTTTTTGATTTAATTTTGTGTTAAGATGTGTTTGGCAGTAGGCGAATATGTGGGAGATTACGGTTTCCTGCTGCCGAACCCAGTATCCATACATTGAGAATATCTCCGACCAAGGTTTGAGATAGAGTGATGTATGCAGAAACTTCAAAAATGAAGCTACTTGGTATAGGATGCTAGGGCATTACGATGCCGAATACGATACAGCCTTGAGAGTTATTCAATGGGCAGTGGCAAGGAAGGCATTCTATACGCAACCGCAACTCGAACGGCAACCTCTATGTCCGCTATCTGTATTTCAACGATGGGATGTGGAATCGGAACTACAACTGGCTTGACAACGACTGGAACGGCAACAACCCCGCGGCTCTGCTCGCAACTTACTTCATTTCTCTCCCTTATTGGGAGAGTTTTGTTTTTGTAGCTGGCCATACCAGCCACCGAGCATCCTGCCAATCTCGTCTATTTTTACGGATAGAGCTATATATTTCTTATTGTCCAAAGACTTGGTTTCCCAGAGTATCATCAAGAATATTTTTAATGTATCAACTTTTCTTATTGCTAGGCGGACATACGGTAGCTTTTCTTCACGCACCAAGAAACTAGCGGTTGCCAGTGCTTCTATGATTTCAACGAAGAGAGCATCAATTCTGACGCCAAGCGAGTGCCTATGTGTTTTGGGTATAATTTGATAATATTCATACCAAAGCAAATAAGCACTTTTTACTTTCTGAAGCAGAGGCAAGAGCTGGGGGGGGGGGGCTTAGAAGAGGTATTTTTATGAAAATCCAATTGGCTCATAATTATGAGTATATCATTTCTCTTGAAAATCTCCTTAATGCATGGAAGGAGTTTATTAAAGATAAAAAATTAAGGAAAGATGTGCAAATTTTTGAACTGGATCTGATGGGCAATATCATTTCGCTCCACAACGATCTTGCCGCCAAAATATATAAGCATTCACCGTATCAGCCATTCAATATCTCAGATCCCAAGCCAAGAAAAATACACAAAGCTAGCGTCAGGGATCGGCTATTGCACCACGCTATATATCGGGCACTCTATCCATTTTTTGACAGAACTTTTATATCCGATTCTTATTCTTGCAGACTAAACAAAGGGACGCACAAAGCCATAAATAGGTTCTGTAATTTTGCATATAAGGTATCACAAAATCATAAGAAAACTGTGTGGGTTCTCAAGTGCGATATTAAAAAGTTTTTTGCTTCAATTGACCAAGATATTCTAGCCGAAATCATTAGAGATTATATACCCGACCCAGATATTGTCTGGCTTATCTCTCGAATCATCAGGAGCTTTTACTCAACGAATATTGGTGTCGGTTTGCCCTTGGGAAATCTAACCTCACAGCTTCTGGTTAATATCTATATGACTAGGTTTGACCAATTTGTGAAGCATACACTAAAGGCAAAATACTATATCCGCTATGCTGACGACTTTGTTATTTTATCTCCAGACAAAAAATGGCCTGAGGAAACAATTCCAAAAATCAGAGATTTTTTATGGAATAAACTTCATCTTCAGCTACATCCAGATAAAGTATCAATTCAAACACTAACATCTGGTGTCGATTTTCTCGGTTGGGTGCACTTTCCAAACTACAGGGTTTTGAGGACCACAACCAAAAAGAGAATGTTTAGGAATATAAAAAATAAACAAGGGAATATAAATACGGTGCAATCTTATCTTGGGCTTATTAGTCATGGAAACTCAAGAAGATTAGAAGCAAGATTAGGGATTACCGATTGAGAGCATAGAGTAGTATAATTATTAAAAACGCAGTCGTAATGCCTTTTGGGCATTCCAGCGAGCGGATTGCTTGGTTAATTTTTGATATAATGTTTCGGCATCAAAAATTAAATCCGTGAGCTGAAATAGCGTAGCCGCCGCTGGAGCGGCGGAGCGTGCCCAGAAGGCATTATGACGGAGTTTGTAATTTAATTCAAGAAATGAAGTTCAATCCCGAAATTTTTAGGGATTACGATATCAGGGGCGTCTATGGCAAAGATTTTGACGCCAGTTTCGCCTTTCAATTGGGCGGGGCCTTTGTCCGCTATTTAAACCGCAAGAAGTTTCTGGTGGCGCGGGACGGGCGGGATTTTTCTCAAGCGCTTGCGGAATCGTTGATCGAAGGTATTACAAGTGCTGGCGGAGACGTTGAATATATCGGGCTTGCCTCGCTCCCGTTTTTTTATTTTGTCCTGGAAAAGCTGGGAGTAGATGGGGGAGTGATGGTAACGGCATCGCACAATCCTCCGGAATATGGAGGTTTCAAACTTTTTCGCGGAGACGGTTCTCAAATAGATTCAGAAAGCGGCCTTTCTGTCGTGGAACAGCTATTGGCCACAGGCGGGGAAATTTCTAGGTACGGCGGCCGTGTCGGCAAAAGTCAGGCGGGAGAGCTCAAAAGAAAATACACCGAATATGCCAAAAAGGAATCCGGCTTCAATCCAGCCGACATTAAGGGCTTGAAAGTAAAAATTAAAGGGGAGGGAATAGGCGCCGAAGAGGCAAAGATCTTGTTGAGCGATATCGGAATTTCGCGCGATGAGGCACAATTTGACATTGCGTTTTCATTTGATGGCGATGCCGACAGATTGATTGTGCTGAATGGAGCCGACGAACAAATACTGCCCGATTTCATATTGGGCCTCATCGTTAAGGATAAGAGAGGATTCTTTTCCAAACCAAAAGTGGTTCATGCCCTTAATTTTTCAAAAGGAGTGCTGGAAAAATTTGAGGGGTGGGGGGTTAAAACTTACGAATCAAAAGTCGGAAGGCCGCACATCAGAGAGCTTATGGTGAAACACCACGCCGATTACGGCGGAGAATTATCGGGTCACATCTTATTTAAGAATAATAATTATTGCGAGTTGCCATTGGAGGCGATGCTGACGATTTTGAAAATTATAGCCAGGACGGACAAGGACATAGACCAACTCGTTGAAGAATTTAAAACCTGGTTTAATTCCGGTGAGATAAATATAGGATCAGAAAACCCGGGAAAAAATATGGCGAACTTGGTACCACTATTAAAAGAAAAATATACCGACGGAAGATATAAAGAATTAGATGGATTGACCGTGGAATATCCTGACTGGTGGTTTAATTTGCGGCCATCCAACACAGAACCGATTTTGCGATTGGTCGTTGAAGCGAAAACAAAAAACCTTCTCAATGAGAAGGTGGGAGAAATAATGAAAATTGTGGAGGTCTAGAACCCCAAAGCTCCAATGAGCCGCGGGACAAATGGAGGCTGGTCGTATTTCTTCTTGCACTTTTCACATTGATAGCCGACAAGAAGTCCGGGGCCATATAAAAGTTCTCCGCTTTCAGTAAATCTCGCTTTTAATATTTCAACAATATCTCCGCCGCAGACATTACCAAGACCAAAGAATCTTTTTCTAGTGCATTTACTGACTATTCTCGGGTAACAGCCCATGCTTCCTCCTATAGACCCATTTTTTGCTTGACCTCTGTCAAGGTACTGCTGGCTATAATTCTAGCTTTTTCTTCGCTTTCCATCAAGACATCCTCAACATAGGTCAAATCGCTCTCTAACTCTTTACGTTTTTCTTGGAAGGGTTTCAGGAAATTAACAACTACTTCAGCTAAGTCGTTTTTGAACTCTGAATAGTTTTTGCCGCCGTATTTTTTCTCAATTTCCTTGACGCTATTTTGTGATAACAAGTGATAAACCGTCATTAAGTTAGAAATTGCCGGCTTTTTGTCCGGATCAAAAACTATTTCTTTGCCGGAATCTGTCACCGCTTTTTTTATTTTCTCGCGAATCTCATCCGGGTTGTCGGAAAGCGCTATGCCCTCATCGCCGGTTTTAGACATTTTTTTAATTGGGTCTTGTAAAGACATAATCCGAGTCCCCATTGCCAAATACGGTTTTACCGGTTCAAAAGTTTGGCCGAACATTGAATTGAATTTTTTCGCGACCTCATTAGTTAAATCTATGTGCGGCAACTGATCCTCGCCTACGGGCACGAGATTTGACTTGTAAAGCAGAATATCAGCAGCCATCAAGATAGGGTAATCCAATATGCCCATATGATTATATCTTCCACCGGTTTCTCCCAGTTTCTCTTTGTAGGTCGGGAGGCGATCCAGCCAGCTTACCGGCGTAATTGTATTAAAAATCCATGCGAGCTCGGTATGCTCCGGGACTTTTGACTGGCGGATAAGCAGAGATTTTTTGGGGTCAATGCCAGCGGCGAGAAAATCCAAGGCCGTATCCATAATCTGTTGGTGATATGTTTTTGGGTCAAACGGCGTTGTAATGCCGTGATAATCCACTACGGCAAAAACTGCCCGTTCCGTATCCGGTTTATCCTGTAATTCTATCCAGTTTTTTATCGCCCCTAGGTAATTACCCAAATGCAGTTTCCCCGAAGGGCGAATCCCGGAAAAGATTTTATTTGGCATGATTTCATTGTAGCAGAAACTTGAGAGAAAGCCACCTATTAACAACTTGACAATGCCCGAAAAAATCCCATACTAAAGTTGAGTTGTTTAAAATATAGAGAGGGGGGATAATTATGAGCTGGGCCGAGGATGCCAAATATAGGCAGGAAGTTTTTGATTTAATTTTGTTTATTGCTTCGGAAGAGGGGATGAAGCCGATACCGAGCGGCGAGACAGAAGTTTTGCTTGAAATGGCCACGGCTGTCAGCGAATATCTAGTGGGCGATACCAAGGGAATGCCGGGGCCCTATGATCTTATCTTGGGTCTTGATGATAGATGGACCGGGTGGGTTGACCAAAAAATAGAAGAAGTGTTACGGCAAAATAGCAAACACCTTAACCCGGCATTAGTAGAAGCGATAAACGATTTGTTAAAGATAGAATGGCATCATGACCACGGCGATAGTTGGTGGGAAAGCGGAGTTAAGGGGCAATTGATGTTTCGGCAGAAAGGATTTAGGGGAACCTTTTGTCTTACTGTGCTGGATGCCCAAGCAGCTCGCGAAAATCTGGAGAAACTGGATGCGGATACGGTAGAACACTGCAAACAAATTGGTATCCTAATGAGAAAATATATCGCTAGGGACTTGAGCAAGGCCGCCAACTAGCACAACGGGCCAAACCCCGTTTTTTGTTTTTATGACGGGTCATGCGCGGGCGAGCGCTACACCTCGATAACAACCGGCAGTATCATTGGTCGTCTCTCGGTCTTCTGGAACAAAAACAAACCAATCTCATCGCGAATCAAATCTTTTAGATAAACCCAGTTAATCGGCCGCGTAGTTTTTTTCTCAATAACAAATCTGATTTTCTTGCGAACCTGCGCCAGAAGCTCTTTGTTCTCTTTCAAATAAACGAAGCCTCGGGAAATAATATCGGGACTGCCGCGGACCTTCCCGGTTTTTGAATCAATCAGGGCGACAATTACGAACATGCCGTCCTCGGCGAGAACCTGTCTGTCGCGTAAAACCACATTACCGATATCGCCGATGCCAAGGCCGTCCACCATCACGGTGTCCGACGGCGCAGTTTTCTTATCAAACCACCACTCATCGGGAGTGATGTGAATAATGGAACCGTTGTCGGCGATAATGACATTCTTTTCGGGAATGCCCTCCTTCTGTGCTAAATAGCCGTGATTAACCATCATAGAATAGTGGCCGTGGATTGGCATAATGAATGCGGGCCTGATAAGGCGAATCATTTGTCTCAAGTCATCTCTGTAAGCATGGCCGCTGGCGTGAATATCCATCATGCCGTAGTGATAAACTCTGGCGCCGAGGCGGTAGAAAAGATCTTTCAACCGCTGAATCGTCCTTTCATTGCCTGGGATAACGGAAGAAGAGAAAATAACCGAATCGTTCTTTTTTAGCTGAATGTGACGATGTTCGCCGGAAGCGATGCGCATCAAAACTGCCTGTCCCTCTCCCTGCGCGCCCGTGCCTATGACCGTCACCTTCGCCCGTGGATAGCGGTCAATCTGGTCAATCGGTATCTGGGTGTCCTTTTTGATTTTGATTTGGTTGAGCTCCTTTGCGATTTCAACATTGCTCTTTAAGCTGAAGCCGTCAAACACAACCTTGCGGCCGTATTTTTCCGACAAAGTGATCAGTTGCTGAATGCGGTTAATCAGAGATGAAAATGTGCCGGCGATTATCATGCTAGTGGCTTCCTTGAAGATAATTTCAAGGTTATCCTGAATAACGCTTTCCGAAACTGAAGGTCCGTCCTTTTCGGCGCCAGTTGAATCCGACATCAAAACCGTAACGCCTCTGTCACCGACGCTTTTTATAAATTCAAGATCGGCCGGTTCCTCATTTAACGGTTTGGGGTCAAATTTAAAATCTGCCGTGTGAACCACAATCCCGGCCGGAGTCGTAATAATGAGCGCGACGTCATCGGGAATATTGTGGTTCACGTGGAAAAATTCCACTTCAAAATCGCCAAGGTGAATTTTTTCGCCAGAGTGGACAAGATTAATGTCTAGCTCCGGCAGGGAGTGGAATTCCAGATGGCGCCTTAAAACTATGCCCCTGGTAAGTTCTGTGGCGTAAATCGTGGGGTTGCCCAATCTCTGTATCAAGTAGGGCAGGCCGCCTATGTGATCCATGTGGCCATGGGTTATTATCAGGCCCTTAATTTGGTCTTGTCTGCCGTCAAGATAATCTATATTGGGAAGCGTATAGTCAATTCCGGGCATATCATCTTCGGGGAAACCAAAACCGGCATCAATTACAATAATGTCGTTTCCGTATTCAAGCACAGACATATTTCTGCCAACTTCGCCCAGCCCACCCAAGGGGATGATCTTCAGAGTGTTTCTTTTGCCTGACTCCTCGCTTTCTCTTTCGGGCCGTGGAATTGGCGCTAATCGCCGCGACCTCGGCAGGTCTCTGCGCCTGTCATTATAACGCGGCGGTTTACCTCGGTTTGAAAATCGTTGCGGGGCAACGGACAAACTGTCTGCTTGGCGGGTTCTGGTTTTCTGTGTACTTCTGTTGTCATTTCTGCGTTGGCCTTGCGTTCTCACGGACACCAACCTCACTTTTGAATCATCAGTCATATTTTTTTTATTTAGATTATTTGTCTAATTTTTTATTCCAAAAGATTTGTTCTACTTTGCGGACCGGCTGGCCGTTTTTTATGCCGTAAGTCCAGTGGTGCAAAATTGGCTGACCTTTCTTAAAAGGGGTGCTTATTGCTTTGTTTTTTTCTATGTAAAATCCGATATGCCTGTGGTGAGGATAAACATCCCCATCTTGATCAATGGTTTCTTTTTCTTCCCAAACCAACACGGCGCCAGGTCGGGGTTTTTCTATCTTCTTCCATTGAGCCAGCTCCATATCTTTTACCGCACCGTCAACTGTCACGTGCACGTCATTACATAATTTGAAAAGGTAAAGTATTGACGAGACAAATCTAGAACAAGAAAGGCTACCATCTTTGGTCATGTCAATTTTTTTGCCATCAACATAGGCGTAAAGATTGCGGAACAAATTTGAACCTACGCTATTCTTGATAGCTTTGATATACGATTTATTCAGAACGATCTTAACATCAAGCGATTTCTTGCTAATCATTTACTTTATGAGAAAGGATGAGAATGGTGGGCGCGGAGGGATTTGAACCCTCAAGAGATTGCTCTCATACGCTCCTGAAGCGTACGCGTATGCCAGTTCCGCCACGCGCCCGCAGTGGCCAAAAACGAGATTCCCAATAAGAAATTCCATTATAGCACCATTAGCATGGCGCTGTCAACTACCACTACCGGCGCACTCGCTTTGTATTTATGTACCACTGATTAACTGTTGCAAATCTATCTGAAGGAATTGATACGATGCTCGTATTATTATTTTTTATCTTGGCCGGTTGGGCGTAGAGATAGTCGGGGCTATAAAGGAAAACCGCCGGTACGTCTGTGGCTACAATTTTTTGGAAGTCATCATATTTGGACAGTCGTGCGGACTTATCCTGCGTCAATCTGGCATCCTCAAGCAATTTATCGGCATCCTTATTGTCATAAAGTGCGAGATTCAGGCCGGGGTCTCTTTTTTGGGACGAGTGCCAAAAACTAAGAGGATCCGGGTCAAGTCCTAAAACTTCCCCGAAAAGCAGGGCTTCGTAATCCCTGTCTCTGATTACCTGTTGTAGCTCGGACAGGTCCAGCGTTTCTACGTTGACCCTCGCGCCCACGGCTTCCCATTGTTTCTTGATTTGGTTGGCAACCATAGTCAGTTCCGGCCAATTTGAAGTGGTGAGACGGATCTCAAGTTTTGTGGGCTCGGCGGGTTGGGCTCCTTTCTTGACGGGCGCCGCCGCTTTTTCTCTGACTCCGTCCGTTTCGGAAAACTTCCAGCCCGCATCGTCCAGGGTTTTCTTGGCCTTTTCAATATCAAAATTATATTTTTCCGCGTCGTCGGGGATATTAATAATGCCGGGCAGCATGGGGGAGTCAACAACTGTGCCATTATCGGATAAGATCTCCTTGAGAATTTCTTTCTTGTCTGTGGCATAACTTAGCGCCACGCGCACATTTTTATCGGACAATTGTTTGCTCTGATTTTGATTAAAGAAAACAGCAAAGTATCTCGGCAATTTGAGTTTTTTAATTTTCAATTGGCCCAAAAAGCGGATTGAATTTATTTTTAGGGGGGATACGGAACTGATACCATCTATGTCATTGCTGTTATACGCGCTTATTAACTCATCGTCGGAGGCGTAAAATTTGAAAATTATTTTTGATATATAGGGTTTTCCCGCGTAATATTTATCAAACGCTTCCAGTTCGAATGATTTTACATTACCGAGCGAATCCCGTTTTATTTTTGAAAACTTATAAGGTCCCGAACCGACCGCTGGCTTGATATTCATTTCCGATAGAGCGAAATTGGCAGCTTTTACGTTTTCCCATATGTGTTTTGGCAATATTCCGAGAGTTGTGTTGCTGAGAAACTGCGCATACCTGGTTTTGAGCTTAAACACAACCGTTTGCTCGTCCAGTTTACTGACATCCACGCCCTGCCAGTTTGGCATTTGGAAACTGCCATAGTCGGTATTTTGGGCGGTTAGAACGGTGAATATGACATCATCGGCCGTTATCAGTTGGCCGTCATGCCATTTAAGGTTGTTTCTTAATTTGAAGGTGTAATTCAGGCCATCGTCGGATATATTGTAAGAGCCGGCAAGACCCGGCTCAAGCTCTCCATTGTCGCCATATCTCATCAGGCCAGAGTAAATCAAATTGGACAAATCTCTGTCCACGTCGCTTGCCTGCGCAAGCAAAGGATTAATATGCTTGGGCGCGCCAACGAGCCCTTCGGTAAAACTGCCGCCGTAATCCGGCGCCGATTTGGTGAAATGGTAGTAGGTGCTTATCGGGATGGCAAGCAGAGCGCAAATGGCTACTACACCCAAAACTAAAATCAGGTATCTTTCTCTTTTGGAGAGTACTTTTGGCAGATGGCGCAGCTGTTTTTTAGTCGGCAAGAGGTCGGTAAAGCGGTTTTTGCGTTCCCGCTCTTCTTTTTTTGGCGCCCTTAGCGATATAAAAAAATTATCTAATTGGTTTGGGTCACTCATGCGAGATTATCAGCGGACAACCAATCCCGCAAATCCCGCGGGTGTTCGCCTGCGCCCGCCCCCACACTCAAAATGAGTGTGGGGGCAAGGACAATTAGTAGAGAATTATTCTCAAAAAAGAAATTCCGAAGAAAAGTACGGCAATTACGATGGTTGATATGAATATAATCTTTTCGGCTCCGCGTCGCGTGGAATAAACACTGCCTTCGCCGCCGAAAGCACCCGAAAGCCCAGCTCCTCTTTGCTGCAAGAGGATGGCAATAATAAGAAGCGACGCCAAGACTATCTGGATGATTGTTATAACCATTTAGAAATCATTTAAACCAATGGGCGATAAAATTAACCGCTGCGATAATTAATGTTGCCCAAAGGAGGGCAATCAGATTTTCAATTATTATATAATGCGTCAGCTGTGCGGTAAACCATAATATTACCGCGTTTATAACTATCAGGAAAAGCCCGAGGGATATGATAATCAGAGGAGTGGAAATAATTTTCAAGATAGGCCTGACAATCAGGTTCAATATCCCCAAAACAAGGCCGGCTATCAAATACCCCTGCCAACCTCCGCTGACCGCAAAACCGGCAACCCAGAGATCGGCCAGATAGAGAGCCAAGACATTAGCTAAAAGGCCAATTATAATGCCCATTTATTATGCTGTTCAAGTATAGCATCTTAGGCCTCTTTTTAGCAAATATTGACATTACTATTGGGATATGCTATAATTGAAAGAGTCGGGTGGAAAGCGCCTTCTAGCTTAGAAAGGGCTAGAAAGCGTCCAGCCACCGACTCGGAAGTACAATGAAGTACGGCAATGAGGCCGAGAAGTAAGATCGGGGGTGGTAGAAGTGCGATTATGAAGCTATGCCGTTGCTCGTCAGTTACCAAGGCTGACAAGCAACAATTGAAAAAACAGGCGCGACGACGGTGATTTTGTGACTTTTGTCACCGGCGGGGAGGCCTAGTAAACGTCCCTGCAAAGTAAGCCCCGAAAGGGCCGAAAAGAAGTCTCCTCGGGTATGGAGGTAGATACCCAACGGACCCCAGTGGCCATTGCGCTGGGGTTCTTTAATTTTGGGCTTCCCGATGCAACTTTCTATAATATCCAATTGCGAACCTATGCGCCTCGGCATCTATTTGCAGAATGAGATTCCTGACTACCGGCGGCAGTTTTTTTATTTTGATGGTGGCTTTTCTGGTTGTTGATAATATATGATCGCCGACATGTTTTTCGTTTTTGGTCAGAGCAATAATCGGAATATTTAATTTGCGATTCTGATTTTTTTTGAAAATTGAAAATTGAAAATTGAAAATTGCTGAACGCGCAGCGTTCAGCTGTCCCTTGCCGCCATCTATTAATATCAAATCGGGATATCGCCACTCGGGATGGTTGAATCGGCGCGTTAAAACCTCTTTTAACATGGCAACGTCATTTGATTTACCGGCAATCCTTATCTTGAATTTGCGGTATTCATTTTTATCCGGCCGGCCGTCAATAAAAACCACCATTGCGCTGGTGGCGAATTCGCCCTGTATATTGGAAACGTCATAACCCTCAATACGCCTTGGCAGGGTGGACAGGTTGAGCGTCTTTTTTAAAGCATCAAGGCCGCGAGTGCCCTCTTTGTTTTTTAATTCGAGCTTGCGGATGATTTTAGAATTTTCAAAAACGCTTTTAATCTTTTCCAACTGGTCACGCAACCCGATAGCCCTCTCAAAATCTTTTTTCTTAGCCGCTGAGGCCATATCTTTTTCCAGTTTTTTGATTAGCGATGTTTTGCGGCCGTTTAGCATTTCTTCAATTGCCACAATGTTCTTCTTGTACGAGTTTATTTCTTTGGCGCTTGCCTCTTTTTTAAGGCAGCAAAAGCCGGAGCAATTGCCGATGTGATAATTCAGGCAATAATTATTATGTTTTTGTTTGCAGGTGCAGTAGGGGAATATCCTGCGGAGCAACTTCAGGGTTACGCGCAGAGCCGTTCCGTCGGTAAACGGGCCGATAAAACTAGGGTATAGGGTATGGGGTTTAGGGTGTGAGGGTTGATGAGTAACAATCAGTTTTGGAAAATCTTCTTTCGTGAAGCCGATATAGAAATACTGCTTGTCATCGCGAAGCATTATATTAAACGGCGGCCGACACTTTTTAATTAATTGCGATTCCAGTATCAGGGCCTCTATCTCCGAACCTGTTTCTTGCCAATCAATGCTCTTGGCTGTCTCCAGCATTTTCTGAAGGCGGGGGTTGCCCAGATTTTTGTTGAAATACGAATTAAGGCGATTTTTCAGATTAGCCGCTTTGCCGATATACAAAACCCGCCGATTTTTATCTCGGAAGAAGTAAACCCCGGAATTTTTCGGAATTTTTTTGACGTTTCTAATCATGGGCCGACATTGATTTTAGGTTAATATTATGCCATAGTTTCTGCATAATTTCCAGCGAAAATGTATTGGAGAAACAATGTCCTAGCCACTCTTGCCTATTATGATGTTTTTGATTTTCCGCTGAAGGAGGAAGAGGTCTTCAAATTCCTCTTTAATTTTGAGCATCTTTCAGCATCCGGGGACGGACGAGCGCCGGATCTCGGCGAGATAAAAGCCGAGCTGGAAACATTGAAAAGCAATGGCGCCGTTAATTTTTACGACGGCTTTTATTTTTTGTTTGACCGCGATTATCTTATACCATTGCGATTGAGGCGCGAGAAAATAGCGAATAAGAAGTGGAAAAAAATTTACCGTGCAGTTTGGTGGCTAAAATTTTTGCCGTATGTAAAAGTTGTTTTTGCATCCGGTTCCCTAGCGATGAGCAACGCGGAAGAACTGGGGGATTTGGACATTTTAGTTGTCGTGAAGCACGGCCGTATATGGTTATCGCGCCTGCTTATCTCGGGCCTATTATCACTAATCGGAATCCGTCGCAGATATAACCAAAAAATCGCGCCGGATAAGATCTGCCTTAATCACTATATCACTAATAAATCCCTGCTGATCCCTTACAAGAGCATCTATACCGCCCAGACGTATATCAATCTCAAGCCGGTTTTTGTTTCCGACCCGCAGATTATTGCCGAGTTTTACAAAGCCAATTCCTGGCTTGCCAATTTCGTTTTAAATTTTAATATTTCTTCTCGCCGGCACGAAGGAAAAAAGATTTTGGGGCGTAATTTTTTAGCCAAAATTAAATCAACGGCCTGGGAGATGATTTTGAATTCCAAATTAGGCGATTGGCTGGAGGACTGGGCGAAACGGTGGCAGATAAAAAGAATTGAGAAGCATAAAAAACAAGATCCGCCGGGCGGGCGGGTAATTTATACTGACGAGCAGTTAGAATTTCATCCAGGCTCGGTGGAGAAAGAAATAATAGAAAAATATAATCAGCGCCTGATTGCTCTGGGCCTGGACGAATTTGCCGTGGAAAAAAAATCAGAGACTTGACACCCTTTTTTATTTGAGTAATATGGGGGTAGCTGGCACTCTGGGGTCGGAAGTGCTAATATCTGATGTTAGGTGTTGGATTTTAGGTGTTAGATGGTTTCTAAAACCTAGAAATCAAAACCTAAAAACTAAAGAAATATGCGCGTAAAACCATTAGGCGACAGGGTCTTAATAGAACCTCTTCGCGAAGAAAAGAGGAGGGGTGGAATTATTCTGCCCGATACCGTGGAGAAAGAAAGGCCGGAAAAGGGCAAGATTGTTGCCGTTGGGCCGGGCAAGATTGATGATAACGGCAAGAAAATCCCGATGAACGTCAAAAAGGGCGATGTCGTATTATTTACCAAATACGGCCCAAATGAAATCAAGATTGATGATAAAGAATATTTAATTGCGCGCGAGGAGGATATTCTCGCGATAATCGAATAACATGGCAAAGCAAATTCAATACAAAGAACAAGCTCGTGAAGCATTAAAGCGCGGCGTTGACAAAATAGCCAACGCGGTCAAAGTAACTCTCGGACCAAGGGGGCGGAACGTTGTCTTGGACAAAGGTTTCGGCGCGCCCACAATCACCAAAGATGGCGTGACCGTTGCCAAGGAAATTGAACTTAAGGACAAGTTTGAAAATATTGGCGCGGAACTGGTCAAAGAGGTCGCTTCCAAAACCAACGATGTTGCCGGGGACGGGACAACCACTGCTGTTGTGCTGGCTCAAGCGATCATTGCCGAGGGTTTCAGCGCGGTTAATTCCGGCGCTAACCCCGTGGTTCTTAAAAGAGGAATAGACAAAGCGGTTGAATGGGTCGGAGATTTTTTGAAAAAGAATAAAAAATCAGTTACCGGCCAGGAAAAAATCAAGGAAGTCGCCTCCATATCAGCCAACGATCCGGAAATAGGCAAGCTCATAGCCGATGTTTTCAAAGAAGTCGGCAAAGACGGTGTGGTAACCGTTGAAGAATCGCAAACCTTCGGTATGACAAAAGAGATCGTTGAAGGAATGCAGTTTGACCGTGGCTATATTTCGGCCTACATGATCACCAACACGGAAAGGATGGAAGCCGTTTATGCTGACCCGTATATTTTAATCACCGACAGAAAGATATCTTCCATCCACGACATCATCCACTTGCTGGAAAAATTATCCAAGGCCGGAAAACGGGACTTGATAGTCATAGCCGATGACGTGGACGGCGACGCGCTTGCCACCTTTGTCGTGAATAAACTGCGCGGCAACTTTAACACTCTTGCGGTCAAGGCGCCTGGATTCGGTGACAGGAAGAAAGAAACACTGGAAGATATAGCAATTATTACCGGTGGCCAGGTTATTTCGGAGGAAAAGGGCTTAAAGCTTGATGCTGTAGATATTTCAATGCTTGGCCAGGCGCACCGTGTGGTATCCAACAAAGACAATACTGTTATAATCGGGGGCAAAGGCAAGAAGGCTAATATAGATAAAAGAGTTTCCCAAATTAGGGCTCATATTGCCAAAGCAACCTCGGAATTTGATAAGGAAAAGCTGCAGGAAAGATTGGCGAAGCTTTCCGGCGGGGTTGCCGTCGTTAAAGTTGGCGGTGCCACGGAGACGGAGTTGAAGGAGAAAAAGTTTAGGGTTGAGGACTCAATTGCTGCCACCCGCGCGGCCCTGGAAGAGGGGATTGTTGCCGGTGGCGGAATCGCGCTTTTTGAAGCGGCGAAGGAGCTGAACAATAAATCAGCCGGGGTTGCCGACTTCGGCGACGAGGCCAAGGGAGTCGCGATCATCAAGGCAGTCCTGGAGAAGCCGCTTAGAGTCATTGCCGAGAATGCCGGGAAGGATTCAAACGAAGTGGTTCAAAAAATTATCGCAGGCATAGCGGCTGGATGGGGTTTTGACGCTAACACGGGGGAGTACGTGGATATGTTCAAATCAGGCATTATTGACCCGTTGAAGGTTGTAAAAACAGCATTGATAAACGCCGCGTCTGTTGCCTCTTTGATTTTAACGACCGAAGCAGTGGTTACCGACTTGCCGGAGGAAAAAGAAAAAGGGGGAATGCCGTCGATGGGGCCGGAATACTAAAAAAGATAATCAATCACAAAAGCCCCGCAGGGGGCTTTTGTGATTAGAAAGAGCGCTTAACCTTGACTTTGACGAGACATGTCTAGTAAAATAAATCCAGACCTTTTCAAAAATTGGGGAGGAATCAAATGTCGCCAATATCGCCTTTTTGTGGTCTAAATAGTTGGGATGTGCAAGTACCTGATTACAACGAAAAATGTCCAATCTGCGGAAGCGTCCTTGAGGATGTATGGGGAACCATAGGCGGTTTTCCCGGCCATGAGCATGTTCATCCCTCATCGGTTGTGGGGTATAGGTGTAATAAGTGCATTCGCTATTTCCCGCTCGGAGAATTCCTGATGTTGAAATTGGAAAAAGAAAAAAAGCGCGAAGAAGCGCATTCCGATTTCGCAAAAAATTATTGGCAGGGCGTCCGCGCTATTTTCAAAAATCCTTATCTATATCTTATTGTAGTCGGGTTCATGTTGATTAGCCGCAACTTTTGGGTAGGGATCTTAGCCGGGGTTGTTATTGTTCTCTTGATGCCGCTTCTGGCGAAATGTCTTGAGATAGTTTTCACACCGCTTGGCAGATTGGTCAGGAAAATCCTGCCCTCCGATAAATCGCCGGATAATCCTAAAACCCCATAAGGGGTTTTTCTTTTATTTTGCCTTGACAAACCTTCGTCTTAGGATTAAAATAACGGAAGCTGTTTTGTTACAAGGAGATAACCAATGCCAGGTACCGCCAGCGATTCCCAAGAAAAAAGACCCTGCCTCGTTTCCCTCCCCGTTCCCTGCTTCGATCCTTCTGAGGATTGCGAAATAGGTCGCACGGAAATATTTGAATCATTGCCGCCTGACATGCGGGAGGCGATACTGGAAGCCAACATGGAAAATTATTTGACGAATGGCGGCTATTGAATTCTGTTTCCACCCCCATCTCACTGGGGGTTTATTGTGGGCTTGTGATTGATGGACAATCCTTGATGTGTTAAAATTAATCCAATAATTAACCTAAAAAACTACCAATTTTCTTCATAAAATAGGTGTTTTTTGAATAAATATATGCCAATTGTTTTAATTGTCATTCTGGCGATGGCCGTTGTTTTGGTATTGTGGGTTGCAGGGTCATTCAATTCTCTGGTGCGGTCGCGAAACCGTGTAAAGGAATCCTGGTCGGATATTGATGTGCAGTTGAAAAGACGGCACGACCTGATACCAAATCTGGTTGAGACCGTGAAGGGCTATGCCGCTCACGAGAAGGATGTTTTTGAAAGAGTGATAAAAGCACGGTCGGCGGCGATGGGAGCAAAAACAGTAGGGGAAAAAGGTGAAGCCGAAAATATACTTTCCGGTGCGTTGAAAAATCTATTCGCGCTGGCCGAGGCATATCCGACTCTGCGGGCATCGGAGAATTTTTCAAAGCTTCAGGATGAATTGACCGACACCGAGGACAAAATCCAAGCCGCGAGGAGATTTTATAATTCAAATGTTCTCGTTCTCAATACCAAAGTTGAACAATTCCCGACGAATGTCGTAGCTTCAGCGTTCGGTTTTAAGAAAGAAGCGTTTTTCGAACTTAGTTTGGCAGAAGAAAAAGAGCCCGTGAAGGTTAAGTTCTAATTTTGGCCGACTGATTATGGTGAAAACAAAATACATCTTTGTTGCTGGCGGAGTAATGTCTGGCGTAGGCAAGGGTGTGGCGACAGCGTCAATCGGCCGTATTCTCAAAGAATACGGCTATTCTGTAACTGCGGTTAAAATAGATCCCTACATAAATGTAGATGCCGGCACGATGAATCCGATTGAGCACGGAGAGGTTTTTGTGACGGAAGACGGACTTGAATGCGATCAGGATATAGGCAATTATGAAAGGTTTCTAGATTGTAACATTTTGAAAAGCAACTATATGACCACGGGTTCGGTTTATCAGGCGGTGATCCAACGCGAGCGAAATCTTGAATACGGCGGCCGCTGCGTTGAGGTTGTGCCGGATATCCCAAATGAAGTCATAAGCCGCATCAAAAGCGCCGGCAAAATCAATAAAGCCGATTTCGTGCTGGTGGAGATCGGCGGCACGGTAGGGGAATACCAGAATGTGATTTTTCTTGAGGCGGCGAGAATGCTGAAACTTGCCGAGCCGGAAAACGTGATGTTCGTTATGGTGAGTTATTTGCCGGTGCCGAATATGATTGGCGAGATGAAAACTAAACCGACCCAGTATGCTGTCAGGACGCTGAATGCCGCCGGTATCCAGCCAGACATGATTATTGCCAGATCTTCCGTGCCGTTGGACGGTTCCCGCAAGAGAAAAATATCCGTTTTTTGCAATGTTGCCGAAAAAGACGTCGTTTCCGCACCGGACGTCGCTACGATTTATGAGATTCCGATTAATTTTGAAAAAGATAAGCTTGGCCGGAGAATTCTGGCGCATTTCGGATTTAGGATCAGAAAAAAAGATTTTAGAAGATGGAATGCTTTGGTTAAAAAAGCGCGTGACGGAGATTTAAAGACCGTAAAAATCGGTATTGTGGGTAAGTATTTTACAAGCGGCAATTTTGTGCTTGCGGATTCGTACATCTCGGTAATTGAAGCGGTTAAGCACGCTGCTTGGGCTTGCAACCGGAAACCGGTGATTACCTGGCTTGATGCCGAAGAATACGAAAGAAATTCAGCCGCCCTTTTAGGGTTGAAGAAGTTTAACGGCATAATTGTGCCTGGCGGTTTTGGTTCGCGCGGCATTGAAGGCAAAATGAAGGTTATTGGATTTGTCCGTAAAAATAATATCCCGTTTCTCGGCCTTTGCTACGGTTTACAGCTCGCTGTGATAGAGTTTTCCAGAAATGCCTGCGGGCTTAAGAATGCCCATACGACGGAAGTGCGCTACGATACGCCCCATCCTGTGATTTGCACGATGCAGGAACAGCTGGCGAATATTATCAATAAAAATATGGGCGGGACCATGCGGCTTGGCGGATATGTTTGTGAATTAAAAGAGGGTTCATTGGCCAGGAAACTTTATGGTTCTAATTTGATTTCCGAACGCCACCGCCACCGCTACGAGGTCAATAACAAATACTTACCCGATCTTGAAAAACGCGGTTTACTGGTGTCGGGCGTTAACCCAAATAAAAACCTGGTTGAAATCATTGAACTGCCGAAACATAAATTTTTTATGGCGACCCAATTCCACCCCGAACTTAAATCGCGGCCCCTGAACCCGCACCCGATCTTTAAGGGGTTTATCGCGGCTGCAGCTGGGTTTGGCGGAAGAGAAGGAGCCGGTTAGGATTAGTTTTTAAGAAGCTTTGCCAATCTCTGATTTCCTTTCAGCATTTCGCAGGCAAATAATATTCTGATTTTCTCATTTTTCTGGATGAAAAAATCGTACCCCTTCCGTCCCTCGACAAGCTCGGGACTACGTCCCAATTTTGTTCATCAGCGAAAAATTTCGAAAATCATCATTTATTTGCACTGCTCTATTTGAATGACGGAAATCAGAAATTGGCTCCGCTACGTAAAATTAAAAATAAAAAAGCCGGGGTTACGTCACAACGTCCCGGCTACGAGCTGCAAAGATCCCCGCCTTTACTGCGCGAGGCCCACTAGAGAGGCCACCTAAGTGGACTGTCTACTTGGGAGTCATGTCCCGGGCTGCCGTCGCAGTCCTGACTCATCCATGCAACCTGGCCATGATTGCGTATATAAAACGGTATAATTAGTAAAGAGCCGGCCGGAGGAGGAGTGGGGTAAGGTGGGCATGAGCCGAATCCCCGCCCGCATCCGAAGGAAAGGAGCACGTTCTGGCCTGCAGTTCCTCGCGATGGTCGAGCCCCCAGTTCCTCCTCTAGCCTGTTTTAAGTATAGCATAATCGGCTAGGCATTGTCAAGCCCTCGGTTGAAAATTGCCAAAAACCCTTGATTTTGCAAGGATTTTGAGGTATTTTGAGAAAATATGAACCTATATACCCAAAAAGATGCGAATATTAGGCGGACGTGGTTATTAATGACCGTGTTTTTGGTGTTGGTGATAGCGTTGGGGTGGGTGATCGGGTATATTTTGCAATCACCAAGCATTTTGTATTTTGCCGTTATACTGGCCGTTGCAATGAATCTCGTAGCTTATTGGAATTCCGACAAAATCGCCTTGGCGATGTCGGGCGCGAGGCCGATCGGCCACAATGATAACCAAAATCTTTATCATATAATTGAAAATCTTTGCATCACCGCCGGTCTGCCGATGCCTAAAGTTTATGTAATCGGCTCGCCCCAGATAAACGCTTTTGCAACCGGGCGCGACCCGAAACATGCGGCAATCGCCGTAACCGAGGGCGCGCTTGCCAAGCTCAATAAAAACGAACTTGAGGGCGTGATTGCCCACGAGCTATCGCATATCGGCAACAGAGACATTCTGGTTTCCACGGTAATAGTGGTTCTTGCCGGAATCATCGCGATTATGGCTGATTGGGCGTTGCGGGTAAGTTTTTTTGGCGGAGGGCGCAGCAGAGACAGCGATAACAATTCGGGCGGAGCGCTAATTTTAATTATTGGACTTGTAGTTGCGGTTCTCGCGCCTCTGGCTTCTACATTGATTCGTTTGGCGGTTTCCCGAAAAAGAGAATATCTTGCCGATGCTTCGGGCGTTCTTTTGACCCGCTACCCCGAAGGTCTTGCCGGCGCCCTCGAAAAAATTAGAGACGACGACAATCAACTTCGCACGGCGACAAATGCAACAGCGCATCTTTTCATCTCATCGCCATTTAAGGGGAAACAAAAAACCGGCTGGCTGGTTTCGTTGTTCAACACCCATCCGCCGATTGAAGAGAGGATAAGAATATTGCGGGGAATGCGGATTTAGAATAAAGTATAGAGAAACTGGAAGGGTGCAGGAGTGGTTTAACTGGCGGTCCTGGAAAGACCGTGTGCCAGAAATGGTACCGCGAGTTCGAATCTCGCCCCTTCCGCACAAGCTCCGCGAAGTGCGGAAGGGAGTAAAGCGCCTGCGCGCTTTGCGAGTGAGATGAGAACAGCGGAGCAATATTTCGCAAGCAGACGGCGAGCGAAATTGCGAGCAGGTGGCTAGGCCAAGCGAGCGGAAGCGAGCTTGAGCCGAAGCCGAATCTCGCCCCTTCCGCCAGTTAATAATAAATCTGACCTGCTTTTTTATGATCAGAACCGGTGAATTTCCTAAAAAACTGTTTAATCTTTCGGACTATTTTGGCCGTGATTTTAACCGTAACTTGACGCCTCATGAGAGGGGAGCGCTTACGCCGTCTCAAGGCGAGTTCGTTAAAGCGGTAAATAATCTTGACTTTAGTTATGCCGAAGAGCGTATCCCGCCGGAAGACCAGAGAATTATCGGAGAGGCCCACTCTATTGTCAAGCGCGAACTTTCGGAGCTTGCGGGTCTTATCCCGGAAATGGAAGAGGGGGGATTCCAAATCTCTGTTTTTGCGGAAAAATGCGATCCCGGCGGACTCGGATGCATTCCTTCTGTCTCGGTGGTTCTCAAGAGGAATGGCAGATTTGATACTGTTTATGAGAGGACTTTCGGGCCAAGAGATCTTGCCGGAATCATTAAAGATCAGTGGAGCAAAGACCGTTTTCTTCTTGCTATCCGCAAGGCAAAGGCGAAGATAGAAAAAGAAGAGAAGGGGGAGACAAAAAAGAGTACAAATTAGACGTTGTCTTATATGAGCACAAGAGGGAAAATTTTTCTAATTTCTTTTTTGCACTGGGCTTTTTCTCTTCTTTTCATGGCGTTTTATTGCGTTTCTTTTAAATTTGATTATTTTTATAACTGGTTTCTTTTCTTAACAATTGCAGCCGTTTTTTCTTGGCTTCCATATAAGGCGTGCCCCTTTACGGTATGGGAGAATAAATTGCGCGAGAGGGCTGGCATCCCTAAACGTCGGCTTTTCGGTTTAACCGAGATGTTTGATCGAGGATTGAAAAAAGTATTTGGAATCGGTTTGCCGAAGGGTTCAACCTTTTCCCTCATTATTTCTATGGTTCTTGTTCGAATCTGGGTTGATTAAATTTTCCAAAAAGTTTACCGCTCTGACATCTCTGGCATAGTTTCCTTTATTTTGATATGATCTGCGACATAAATACTGTTGCTTTAAAATAACGAAAACAGGGGGCAATCATTATGAATGACGCCGAGCGGAAATATCTTGCCAAATTTATTTACGAATCCGATGCCATTGAGAATATAAGAGACGACGTTGATCTACTGGAAAGGCAAATCGCCGAGGGCAAGAAGGACGGCCATGTTGGAGCTATGCTTTTATTGGAATCGCTGGCGCAGAGGGGAAACGGCGACAGTTTGGTTAACAAAGGGCTCATTTGCCAAATCCAAGGCCTCATTACCGCCGAACAGCATCTAAAACCCGGCGGGCCGAGATTGCCGAAGGAAAAGGTCGGAAAATACAGGAAGACAAACGTATTGGTATTGAATGGCAGCGGGGGCGGCAGAAAATGTCCCAATCTCGAATCAGTTCCTACCCTGATGAACACCTTGCTTAAGGAAATTCGCAAGTGGCAGAAGGGTGTCAAGAATTGCAAGTCGGGATCTAATATCTGCACCGTGGCGGATTTTCACTTTATTTTTGAGTCGATACATCCCTTTGCCGATGGTAACGGCAGAACCGGCCGCGCCCTGGTTTGGTATCTTTTCAAGTATGCCGGCATCAAGCCGTTCATTTTTACCAATTGCGACAAGCACGAAACGTATTATCTGTGTTTTGAAAAATACGAGGCGATGCGCAGATATTTTATGAGGAAAATGGGCTTTGGCATCCGGACCTTGCCCATTCGACATACTCAGGGCGAGCCTGCCCAATGATAAGGGGGAATAACCCTCTTTTATTTTTGTAAAAACCTCATTTAAACATCAAAAAGCGATGCTATATTAAGAGAGCCGACTTGTTTAAATTCGGATTAATTAGTCGTAAAATGGCCCAAAATAGCCATTTTTAAGTGCTTGACAAAGGGGTTAGAATTTGCTATAATTAAGTTATCAAGATGAGGTCAGATATTTAACAAGAATAAGCCATAAAAAAGCCAGTTAAATACGCTTGTGAGGATTAAATTGGTAGCCACTAGTTTGGTTACTAATTTAATCCTCACAAGTCCCCAAGCTCAAGGGCGTAGTAGATGGGACAAATGTGAGAAAGGAGAGAAGAAGATGTCGAAATTAGGAAGGATAGTTTTGGTTTCGATGGTGGTGCTACTGGTGCTCACCACGTTGGTGCTGTTGTTTCACAAGGCAGTTGCCGACGGTCGGGCTCAAAAAGAGGCCGTACAGCAAGTTGCCGAACTGCAGAAGCAGCTCGATGCCTGCAAGGCGACGGCTGCGAAGCCGACTTCGGTGATTGTGGTTCCAGTAAGGCCGACTCTGGCCCCGACAAAGCCGGCGCCGGCCAAGAAAGTGACCGTTCCGCCGCCGACTGCTCCAGTAGTGGCTGTGCCGGAATCACTGGCTCCTAACACTTTGGTATCTGGCGACTTTAGCCAGTTCAAGACCGAGGCGGCGAGATTGGCCACGCTCTATGGAGTGGTGGCCGACAAACATCGCCTATTCTTCTCGCAAGAGAGCAACAACGGGCACTACCTTGTGAGGTCGGGAGTCGTGCCGGCGACGCTGGCATATGACGACTTAGTGAGTGATTGGGCCGATGTTGTGGCCCAGCGAGACAAGGTGATAAGTGTTTCCCGGCAGGTCATCTCCGGTCCCTTCGCCAGCAATGGCGAGAAGGATAAGGTGATCGATTTCGTCGGCAAGATGAGCAACTGGCCGGCCAAGACGAGATTTGTATCTTGCGCAAACTCGGCCACTGGGGCAATCGACCCCGGTGATTTCAAGAGGATTCAAGATTCCGCGAAGGAAGCGGAACTGGAATCCAAAGCTCTAGCCAAGTAACTCGCTATGCGCGGTTTGGATGATCCGCGCGCCACCAATTAAGATCATCTAGGGTTGTGATCGGCAAGATCCAATCCAGGCACGTCTCCGGACGTGTCCTTTTTTTGAAAAAATTTAGGACAGGGGCTTTTAATTTTGATTTAATCGGAGTACAATTTGTTCAATGGCTGGTGTTGTGGATCAAATCAAGGATCGCGTTGACATTGTCGACCTGATTTCGGGTTATTTAAAACTGAATAAGTCGGGCGTGAATTACAAAGCTAGATGCCCATTTCATAACGAAAAATCGGCTTCTTTTTTTGTTTCGCCGGAAAGGCAGATCTGGCACTGTTTCGGCTGTTCGGCCGGTGGTGACGTCTTCGGTTTCGTAAAACAGATTGAGGGCATAGAATTTGCGGACGCCTTGAGGATATTAGCAGGCCGGGCAGGGATTGAGCTTCACCGCCAAAGCCCGGAATACCAGCAATACCAGACCGCCAAAACTAAACTTTATGAGATCTGCGGTTTAGCAACGAGGTTTTTTGAAAAACAACTCCGCGAGTCAAACGCCGGCAGAAAAGCTCTTGCCTATTTACACGACAGGGGATTGGCCGACGAGTCAATAAAGAATTTCCGTCTCGGCTATGCGCCGGATTCCTGGAACGCTCTCGGCGATTTTCTGGAAAGGAATTATGAGAGCAAGGATATATTTGATGCCGGCTTGGTGGTGAAAAAAGACGGCGGAGGCCATTACGACCGTTTTCGCTCCCGAATCATGTTCCCGATTTTTGATTTGAACGGTCAGGTTGTAGGATTTGCCGGCAGAGTTTTCGGCGATTTGGCGAAAGATGCCGAAGCCGCAAAATATGTAAACACCCCGCAAACGGCCATTTACGACAAAAGCCGGGTTCTTTACGGCTTGGATAAGGCCAAACTGGCCGTCAGGCGCAAAAACAAATGTCTTGTGGTGGAGGGTAATATGGATGTGATTATGTCGCATCAGGCCGGAGCGACAAATGTGGTCGCATCTTCCGGTACGGCCTTGACTGACGGGCATCTGAAGATCATCAAAAGATACACCGATAATCTTGACCTGTGTTTTGACGCCGACAACGCCGGTACGTTAGCGACCGAAAGAGGCGTGGATTTGGCGCTCGCGCGGGGATTCAATGTCGGGATTGTTGCGATAGATGAACCGGAGCTGAAAGACCCGGCTGATTATGTAAAAAAATACGGCTCAAAATGGTCGGAGTATTCGCAAAGTTCGCGGCCGTTTCTGGAATTCTATTTTGAGACCGCCAAAAAAACTCTGGATGTAACAACTGCTCTGGGCAAAAAATTGCTGGCCCAAAAGATTTTGCCGTTTCTGGCCTCAATGGTCAATAAAGTTGAGCAGGCGCACTGGGTGAGCGAAATTGCCTTGGCTCTGAAGCTGAAAGACGACATTTTATTTCAAGAGATTGCCGCGGCTAAACCGAAGGGCTTGGAGATTCAGGACGAAGAGCCAAATCAAGTCGAACCACCGAAGGAGAACTTTGATGTGCTGGAAGAAGGACTGCTCGCTTTGCTCATGAAAAAACCTGACCTTGTTTTGGACATTCAGCCGGAGGATAAAGAATTTTTGTCCGGCCGAATGGCGGTTTTGGTGAAAGACATCGGCCTTTCTCTCAATGAAACCCGCGAAGACAGCAAAAAAATGATGGCCCAGCTGACATCCGCGGCGGGGCCTGAATCGGCGATGAATTTGGAATTTATATATTTGAAATCACAGGAACTGTGGAAAGACATTGAAGACGATGAACTGGCCGGCGAATTTAAAAAAATACTCGGGCAGATGAAACGGCGCAAGATCTTAGCCCAGCTGGAAGGTTTAGAGTTTGACATTAAAACTGCCGAGAAAAATAGGGAGAAGGAAAAATTAGTGACCCTGACGGTTGAATTTTCAAAAATTTCCAAGCAACTTTTATAAATTTACATTTACTATGCCTAAAAAAATGAAAAAGGGTAAAAAATCGTCCAAGAAAAAACCTTTGAAAAAGAAGGTCGGTTTGAAATCGGCCAGAAAGAAAGTGGCCGGCCGCGGCAGGCCCAAAATTAAGCGTGCCAAAGTCGTAAAAGCAAGAGTTGCTAAAGTTTCAAAACCTTTTTCCGAAGACAAAATCCTGAAGCTGATAGAAAAAGGTCGTCATCGCGGGTTCATCACCGAGGCGGAAATTTTGCATACCTTCCCAAACGTTGAAAAAAATATAGAGGGGCTTGAACGGCTTTATGAGCGGTTGGAGGCGGCAAATATAAATATCATTGACGCGGGCAAGGTTTTTTCCGAGGAACAGACGAAAGAGCATGAGGAAAAAAAGAAACTGGAAACGGAGCAGATAGAAGCTGGTTCCGATTCCGTCCAGATGTATCTGCGGGAAATCGGTCAGTATCCGCTACTTCGCGGCGAAGAAGAGGGGGAGCTTGCCAAAAGGATTGAAAAAGGGGACGAGTCCGCCAGGCAAAAGCTTATGCTTTCAAACTTGCGATTGGTCGTTTCCATCGCCAAAAAATACGTCGGCCGTTCCGCGAACCTAACCCTCCTGGATTTGATCCAGGAGGGCAACATCGGGCTTTCGCGCGCGGCGGAGAAATTTGATTATAGGAGGGGATATAAATTTTCAACATATGCCACTTGGTGGATAAGGCAGGCAGTTACAAGGGCCTTGGCCGACCAAGCGCGCACTATCCGCATTCCGGTGCACATGATTGAAACGATAAACAAGTACCAGCAAGTCGTGAGGCGATTGGTACAGGATTTGGGGCGCGAGCCGTTGCCGGAGGAAGTGGCGGCAGAGATGGGAGTTAATGTGGAAAAAATCAGGCATATACAGAAAATCTCGCAGGACACCGTATCACTGGAAGCGCCCGTGGGGAGCGACGATGAGGAAAGCTCGCTTCTGGCTGATTTCATCGCCGACGAGGATTCGGCAACTCCCGAAACCATGGCTGGCCGCAGGATATTAAGAGACCATTTGCAGGAAATTATCAGCGAGTTGTCAATGCGCGAGCAGAAGATTTTGGAAATGCGGTTCGGGCTGAAAGACGGAGTAACTCATACGCTTGAAGAGGTGGGTAAGGTGTTCGGCGTAACCCGCGAGAGGATCAGGCAGATTGAAGCGAAGGCGCTTGAGAAAATCAGACAGCACCACAAGATTGATAAGTTGAAAGGGTACTATTGATAAAATTGAAGATAGAAATTTTAAGAGGGCGCCCTGGTTATAAAAACAAAAACTCCACTTCCGCAGAGTTCTCTACTCAATGTCAGGAATTTTGTGGCACGTCCGGCAGCGGGCCTCGTAAAGCTCCGCATCGCCGATCTCAATCCGTTCACTCGTTCCGCCCTTTTTTTGCGTGTAAACTGCCGGACCAAATTTACCGTGGCATACAAAACATACGGCCGCTTCTTTTCTTATCTCGTCAGCCATTGCCATTAGCGCGGGCATAGGGTCGAACGGCTTTCTCCAAGCGTCAAGGTCAAGCCCCGCCGCTATTATTAGAAGTTCGCCTCTCGGTGCCTCTCCGGCATGATTTGGTGCCGCCCTCATTTTCATTAACAGTTCCAGAAAATCGACTATCCAATTTCCGAAAAGTTGGGCTTCGTCTATGCCGACAACCTCTGGTCTTTTCTCTATGATTAGATTTCTTAATTCTTCTTCGCTTCCAATCGGAATGGCTTCCAATTCGTCATGCGGCTCAAATCCCAAACCCTCGGCTTTTTGCTGTCTGGCTATGATTTTATTTTCAGTCCTTTTATCAGTTTTAGGTTTTATAACCAGAATCCTCTTTTGGCCGTGTTGGGCCTTCCTTAACCTTTTTATCAATTCCTCGCTTTTCCCCGAAAACATCGGACCGGTGATGACTTCCAGACGCACCATATTCGTCTCCTCGGTTTTTAAGCAACTTCCGGCATTATATAGCAATCGTTTAAAAATTCAACCGGGGTTGAATTCCCGCCGATTTTCTGTTAAAATATCTTTACAATTAAATATTCCGGGGTAGCTCAATGGTAGAGCGGCTCCCTGTTAAGGAGATGGTTCCAGGTTCGAGTCCTGGCCCCGGAGCAAGGTTGGACAGACCGAG
>CAIUCV010000022.1 GCA_903897805.1 Candidatus Yanofskyibacteriota bacterium
CGCGATCCAAATCAAGGGCAAAAGCAGCGAAGATAATTATTAAATGGTCGGTGTATCCAATTAATCGATTTAAAAAAATATGATAAAAGGAAACTTTCTTGGCGCGGCGATCGTTGCAATCATCTACACGGTCTATATTGTATGGCATCCCCTTGCATCACGCTCACAAACAGCAATAATATTAGTGGTTCTTAATGCTTTAACTATCGTGTTGATGGCCTTTGCATTCAAATGATGATAAAAAAGAGAAATAAGAATTTGCTGCCAAGCACGCTTTTTATTTCGGCTTCTCTAATTTAGGCACATAATACGTCCTATAATTCTCCCTAATCCATGTTCGGACAGTGTCCACGGCTCGGAGCAAAGGTGTTTGGTTCCAAGCGACCGATAAGCATCCTAAAAAGTGCTGGTAATTCCAGCACTTTTTAGTTTAGTGTCCCGGTTCCGTCGGCCCCTTAACACATGTTAACTATTGCGTTGAAGGTTAACATATGCTAAGCTTGGTATATGAAAAATAAAGAGTTTCTCTCTACGGCAGAGTTAGCTAAGCTTCTCGGTGTTAGCCGGGTAACTATATTCAAGAAAATTAGGGCCGGTGAAATAAAGGCTCAAAAAATTGGGCGTAATTTTGCCATTGCCCACAAAGATCTGCCAAAAGCGTTAGGAACAGTAGTCAGTAATGAACAAAAACAAGCCATCAGCCAAGCAGTAAAAAAAGCCGTTAAACAATACGGCGAAACATTTCGTTTGCTGGGCCAAGAATAATGAAAACAATCCCGATCTCTATCGCGGAAGTGGAGCTGGTGGCATTTGAATTAGCCCACGAACTTTTAAAATACGACGAACCAATACCGGAATTCGGCAGTCGCTTTCCCGGTATTTTGGAGAGTTGTTTGACTGCGCCGTTTCAACAATTTGGCGGCGAATATCTATATGAAGGATTAATTCTAAAAACCGCCGTACTGTTTTATCTAATGATAAAAAATCATCCCTTCAAGAATGGCAATAAACGGATTGCCATGATGGCCATGTTTTATCTGCTTCATAAAAATGGCAAATGGTTAGATGTAGATAATCAAGTGCTATATAATTTTGCTAAATGGATAGCGGCTAGTGATCCCTCTGTCAAAAACGCAACTACCCAAGCGATCGAGAAATTCCTTGGTGACCACTTGGTGGATCTGCAAAAATCATGAAAATCGTGCCACTAGGTCAGAGCCAACAAAATCGCCAAACAAGCGGTTTTTGTTTTCTGCGGCCGGACTCGTCAGACTCGTTCAAAACGAGTTTTTCCTCCGGTATCAACGAGCGGTTTGCATCCGTTTTCTGACCCCTCTAAACCCCCCTTAGATCCTTGCGAAAAATGGTTTTAAGGCGGTCAGCGGAGCACAGATTTGACAAATACCACACGGGTGGTATATTAGTTTCAATTCGTTATTTGACAAAGGAGAGAGCAATGGCAAAGAAATGGACGATACTTGTGTTTACCCTTATATTTATCCCATGCTGGGCCAAGCTATTAATAGCACAATCTCAGCCAATTCATCCTGAATACAGATCAAAACTTAGTATTGATGTCTCGTTTGATGTCGGGACCAGCGTAACCTCATACGAACCCGTCCTGCAAAAGGATTGGCAGCAAATGTTTGTACCAGCCTCAAGCGGGATGAAACCCAGCGCCACTACCCATCCGCTAGCTTCGGGATTCAAAATGGGCATGACCAGAGTGTTAAGCGGTGATGGCAGTTCATGGCAGATCAAGTTGCCTATTTCGTATCAACTGATCGGTCTCAATTTCAATGGCGTCCATCCTAAATTCTATTTGTTTAAAAATGGAGTGGCGGGCACGACTCTAAATTGGTGGGACACGGTCATGGTCAACGATATTGTAGCAGAACACTTCACTCCCAGGATCGGGATAGAATTTGCCAAGAAGAATCGTTCATTTGCATTATCTGTCCAGCATTATCGTCTTTTGGCGAGGAACTATGTCGGAAAAGATTGTGTTAATTGCCAGAATTCTTCCAAAGTCGTGAGCACGCAACAATTGGAAAGCGGCATAAGCCCCAGGCTGGACATATTCTTCGGAAGAACCAAGCCCGAACGATATAGCCCCCTGTCCGGACTTCGTTATGGAATCTTCGTGGAAGCGGCCGGGCTCAAGACCTTTAGCTTCGGACTAACCGGACAATGGAATAATGCCAGATAAATCCAAAGGGTCGGAAACTATTGTTTCCACCCCTTTTTTATATTTAAGTTTTTCTTGGGATTGATTTTTTTATAAAAATTGGTAGAATCTTTCTTGTAAAAAAGAAACGTTCTTTGACAAATAAAGGAAGGAGATACGGTATGAAAATTGGATTTGTAGGCTGGAGAGGAATGGTCGGTTCCGTTTTAAGAGAAAGAATGCACGAAGAAGGGGACTTTGAGTATCTACCTGATCGAATTTTCTTCAGTACGTCAAACGTTGGCAGCCAAGGGCCACCCGTTGCAGGGGAGCAGCCATTGGAAGATGCGAATAGCATTACCGCTCTTAGAAAATGTGATATTATTGTGACCTGTCAAGGAAGCGAATGGACGTCTAGGACGTACCCTCAATTAAGGAAAAGAGGATGGAAAGGGATCTGGCTTGATACGGCTTCTGCTCTCCGAATGGAGAAAAACAGCGTTATTGTTCTTGACCCCTTAAACAGGGAAATGATTAAAGAAGGTCTAAAGAGTGGAATTAAAACTTTCGTTGGGGGAAACTGCACTGTAAGCCTTATGCTTATGGCATGCCACGGACTTTTCAAAAAGAATCTTGTAGAATGGATAAATTCCGATACCTACCAAGCCGCTTCCGGCGCCGGCGCTAGATATATGCAGGAGCTTATTAAGCAGATGGTATCCATTAGCGAAGTAAGCAATCCTGTTGCAGATGCACTCGAACTTGATAGGGCAGTTATTGAGCGTTTACGGTCTCCCGATTTCCCAACTGAAAGTTTCGGCGTTCCATTGGCATGTAGTTTGATTCCTTGGATCGATCGAGCTGTCAAAGCCGGGCAAATGGGGCAGACAAAAGAAGAGTGGAAGGGTTTTGCTGAGGCAAATAAGATTTTGGGAACAAAAACGCCTATTCCAATCGGCGGGATATGCGTCCGCATTGGCGCGATGCGTTGCCATAGTCAGGCATTACTAATAAAACTTAAAAACGATATCCCACTAAATGAAATTACAAAGATCATCGCGGACGCTAATGAATGGGTCAGGGTTGTTCCTAATAAAGAAGAAACAACTATTGATCAGCTTACTCCTGGGGCCGTATCGGGAACACTTACTATTGCAATTGGCCGTCTTCATAAAGCGAGAATGGGATCCACGTACCTTAGAGCTTTCACCGTTGGCGATCAACTTCTTTGGGGAGCCGCCGAACCGATACGGAGAGCTTTACGCATTATTTTAGGAACTTTATAGGACTCTTATTATTAAAAGATTGTTAGCTTTATGCTGCCGGTCTTTTTTACTGTCTCACTGGTCTCATCCTTCGGGGTATCGGCGAGCGGTTTGTATCCGTTTTCCAGCCCCTCAAAACCCCCTTAAATCCTTGCGAAAAATGGTTCTAAGGCGGTCAGCGGAGCATCTATAAAAAAGCCAGACAAAACTGGCTTTTTGGTTTGACCCTTAGTGGACGTTAGATTTTTTTGGTTTTATAATAAGATCATGGAAAAACGTCCTCTTTGGGTTTACGTAATTGGTGTCATCATCGCGCTTGTGATCGTTAACTATATTGCATGGCTCACGGGCGGTGCAACGAAATTCAAAACCTCAGAATTGGTCTCCATGGGGTTTTTATTGGGAATGCTGGCAATGTATATAGCGGTGCATCTTTATCGGTGGAAATAAGGTCTTATTGGAAAGCTGATAAAAACCACCTTTTTATTTGGGTGGTTTTTTTGTTTACACTGAGCCTATTGAAGTGATAAGATAGGGGAATATGAAAAATAACAAAGGTATTGTGCCAATTTTTGTAGTTTTAATAATCGTTGGGGTTTTGGCTTTGGGAGGAGGGATATTTTTTTTGGTAAAGAATCTGCAGAAACCAATTGCTTGCACCCAGGAGGCAAAAATTTGTCCTGACGGCTCTGCTGTTGGCCGCACCGGTCCTAATTGTGAATTTTCTCCCTGTCCGGACCAGACCGCTAATTGGAAAACATCCGTCCCTACCGATAAGGGCGTCACATTTCGATATCCGGAGAATCTGTTAACCAACTATATCCGTCCTCAAGAATGGCCTCCGAAGTTACTAATAATAGACAATGCCGGATTTTCATGCGAAGAAGGCGGGCTAGGGATAAATGGTCGTCCCGGCATGACAATACAAAAAAGTATAAATAATACTGTTTATTGCATTGAGAATGTCAGCGAAGGAGCAGCCGGAACCTTTTATACGGATTATACCTACACGTTCTTAAAAGACGGTAAACTTGTTAAACTTACTTTTACTTTGGCGTATCCGCAGTGTGATAATTATGACGATCCGCAAAAGACGGAATGCGAGCAGGAGCGCCAGACTTTTGACCTGGATGTATTGATCGGTCGTATCGCGGAAAGTGTGCAGTTATAATACTTGCTCAGAAAAAAATTCAGGGAATTAGTATCATTTAGTTCTACAATTGATAGCATTGAAAAAGTAAAAAAGTAAATCATGATGCAAGGTTCTAAGCGCCCTACGATAACATCGAAGGGCTTTTTTATACCAAACAGGTTCTAACATCGTTCATGCGGGCGAGCCAACGTTCTACTTGACAACGGGTGCTAGGTCGGCAATGATAGAGGCGCGTAGTACATTAACAAAGGAGCATGGCAATGGACTTCTGGGCCCAGCACTCAATTCTCTTCGTTATTGGCTTAATACTTTGGCCTCGAATAATCCTTCTCTATTTCGGACATATCCCGTCGTTGTCTTTACCGCCGATTTTTGGATTCATCTTTGTGCCGAGATTGCTGCTGGTCGGTTTTCTGACTCCCCAGTACTGGGGTACCAACCCATTTTTAATTGCCATTTGCTGGATATTGGCCGTTGTTATTGACGTGTTTGCCCTTATTAGTAAGACAGGAATGAGCATTAAAATGGCCCAAGAGCATTTCAAAACGGTTCAAGGGCGCCTCTCGTAACATCCGAAAAAGAGGGCTCCTCGCTCTGGAAGTCAAGAGCACCCACATTCGTGTGGGTTTTTTCTTGTCTAAAATAGGTTCTAACATCGTCCATCCAACGGCATAAATAAAAAAACGCCGATGAGGCGTTTTTGTTTTGGAGCTTACTAACTCCTAATGGTGTCTAGCGAGATTTTGAGCCGCGAGGACTCTGACCGCGCGCAGGAGATTGAGATGGGGCCGGGGGAGCAACTCTAATCGGTTCGGGTCGGGGAGCTGGCGAAGCCGAAGGTTTGGGTTGTGTATAGCGAGGAGGTGACGGCACGGGGGAGCGCAACTCACGGCTCCTTTGTGGATCTTGCGCGGGTCCAACAGGTGGTCTGGCTGGTGGCCTAGCCGGAACATAAACGGGAGGTCTGAGCGGAATTGAACGGCGGCCATAACTTGGCGGATAGGACCAATGTCTTTGCCAATAATATGAAGAATACCAATAACCGCCGTAGAAATAGTAATCATTCCATAGATAAGGATACGGCAAGTATTCTAGGTCGTAATGATGGCGCCGGCCACAAAGCTGACAGATGAAATCCATCCTGAAATGCCTGTCACCCGGGCATTTGATAACCGTGGTTTCATAAGATGCGCCCACGTAAGGGCATACAAACCGAACTGTCATTACTTGCACGCCGGGATCTCCGACCAAGCATGGCGTAAGCCGTCTGATGGCACAACCGGCAAAAATGACGCACACAAAGATAGCAAAAGCGATAAGTGCAAATCTCCATCGTGACATAATTCCCCCCTTTTTTTAAATCCTCGGCTTTTTAAGGAGCCATCTTTATATTATATTTGATAAGAACTATCGTCAAATGTTTGTTCCGCCAGCGCTTAAGCAATCGGTGGCGGCGGGGATTTACAGACGGCGCAGTTTGCGCTATTTTATTTTTAGCTCGCGAACCTTCAAAAATAGGAGCCGAATGGGACTATTCTTCACCGCCGATACGCATTTTGGCCATGCGAACATTATCAAGCAATGTCACCGCCCCTTTGAAGATATGTATGAGATGGACGAGGGCCTTATAGCGAGGTGGAACAGCATTGTGAGCAATGATGATACTGTTTACCATCTTGGCGATTTTGCGTGGAGGATCGGCAAAAAGAAAATGACCACGATTTTAACGCGGCTCAATGGTATAAAGTTTTTATGCCGCGGCACTCATGATGGGCGCATACTGAAGCTGGCCAGATATTTTGAGGGAATCAAGGACTCGTTTTTTACAGAAATAAACGGGGGCCAATTTGTCTTTATGAGCCATTGCCACCAAGAAGTCTGGCCAGAGATGAATCACGGGAGCTGGCATCTATTTGGACATTCTCATGGCAAACTGAATACCTACGCGGAACAGCATGGGAAACTACTGGATGTGGGTGTTGATTCTCATGATTTCTGCCCGTGGTCCCTTGCGGAAGTTGCTCAAGTTATGGCCACCCGACCGCCAAACTTTAATGAATTAAGACAAGCTAAATAAAGTCGGCATAAACCGGGGAAACTCGGTTTTATTTTACAAATAACGGCCGATATTCTATGGTTGAGAGAGTTCGTTTAAAAAGTGGCTGGAGGTGATAATGGAATTACCCAAAAGCGCCAGTCGGCCTTTGTTTCGTGTTATTGTGCCGGCTTTTCCGGAGGTTAATATTTTTACCTGGGCGGCAAAAAAGACGACCCCTCTGGGCCCGATAACCGTAGCAACAGCGGCCAGTTCGGTCTGGGGCTGGCAAGTTGAGGTTATTGACGAAAATAATTATTGCGGCCCCCTAGATGCGGCTGGTTTGCCCGACCATGAGAAATTGCAAAAAGAAAACCCGGCTTCCGTTGTCGGATTTTATTGCGGACTTTCGTCCACAATAGATAGGGTTTTTGAATTAGCCAGATTTTATCACGAACGCGGGACTTTTAATCTTGCCGGTAGCTGGCATGCCCATTATCTTCCCGAAGAATCTCTGAAACGGGATATTGATATGGTAATTCATGGCGACGCCGATGACGCAATCAGGCAGATTCTTAGCCGGATAAGCGAGCGCAAACCGTTTGCCGATGTACCGGGGATTTCTTTTATGGAAAACGGTCTATACAGGAGAAATCCTCCCCAAATGCTTGAGATTGACCTTAATTCTCTTCCTTCCCCCAATTTCGGACTTTTGAGATATCCGAAAAAATTGAAGACCTATCCGATAAACCGAATTCGCGGATGCGATATGAATTGTGAATTTTGCAGCGTAAAAGGCAAACCAAGATGGGCTGAGCCGGAGCGGCTTTTTGAAACTGTGAGTTGGCTGGTTGACACAAGAGGCGCTGACTACTTTTTTATTGTTGACGACCGTTTGGAAGAAAATATCGGTGGAACTATCAGATTTTTTGAAATGGTTGCCGAAAAATATGGCAGGAGCTTAGGATTCACTGTTCAGATAAGATTGGAATCGGCGAAGAATCAAGTGTTTCTTGAAGCCATGGATAAGGCGGGTGTTAAGATAGTTTGCGTCGGTTTTGAATCGCCGATCGATGAGGACTTGAGGGCGATGCAGAAAGGTTATCTTTCAAAAAATATGGTTGAATGGAGCAGAATTTTGCGGCGCTATTTCAAAGTTCACGGAATGTTTATATTCGGCTATCCTCATAAAAAGAAAGTCACGGAACTTAGCGTGGAAGAGATGATTAAGAGATTCAAAAAATTTATTCACGAAGCCCAAATCAGCACCATCCAGATTTTGCATCCGGGGCCGGGAGTCGGCTCTGACTTGCGTGATAGGTTGGAAAGAGAAGGCCGGCTTTTCCCGCTGGACGTTGTGCCATGGAGCAATTATGACGGCAGTTACGTCTGTTTTACTCCGGATAATATGACGCTTGCCGAGCTGCAAGAAACGCCTATTAAGATAATGAAGTGGTTTTATAGCTCGTTGAGTTTTTTCAGAATACCGCTAAGAACGCTTTCTTTTCCGGCCCATTATCTAATCAAGGGCTGGCGGCATTGGTATTACGGTTGGTGGAGTGACCTCGTAAAATACGGCGGCCATTTACTCATCAAGCAATGGCTTAAGGGACAAAAGCAAGACCAATTTTTAACCAGAATTAAAAAATATTCCAAAGAAAAAAAATCCAGCCCGGGCAATTTTCCAATTATCGGCGGCTAATCTCGTAACGCATACGGATGTACGTTACGGGGCTAAGCCGCCTTTTGTTTATTCATGCATTCATGAATAACGCCCCGGTTCATTTAACAGCTCTTGTTTATTGAGGGGAAACTCGGTTTTTTTTATGTCTTGCCGAATATGTTATTATGATCCTGCAAAGTATATGCACACTGCTAATAAAAAATTCGTTGAACAGCTGGTCCGGCAGGGGCGGATTAAGACCAAGGCAATCATCAGTGCCTTTTTTAAGATTGACAGGATTAATTTCGTGCCCGACGAATTCAGGGGTGAGGCGTATTTTGATATACCGGTTCCTATTTTCAGCGGTATGACGACGAGTCAGCCTAGCACCATCGCGTTTATGCTTGAAAAATTACAACCGCGAAAGGGCGAGAAAGTGCTTGAAGTCGGGACAGGTTCCGGTTACCCTACCGCCCTGCTTTCGGTATTGGTGGGGGAAAGCGGCAAAGTTTTTTCAATTGAATATTTTCAGGAACTGAAAGAGTTTGCGGAGTCAAATTTGCGCCGGTATAATTTTAAGAACGTTATGCTTCTGGCCGGCGATGGGAAAGTCGGCTTCCCGCAGGAGGCTCCTTTTGACAAAATCGTTTCGTCGGCGGAAACAAAAGAAATCCCCAGGGCGTGGGAAGAACAGTTGAAAATCGGCGGCTCAATCCTTACGCCGATTGATTCAAAAATAGTTCTTGCCAAGAAAGTAGCCAAAAACAAATTTGACGCGGAATTTTTCTCCGCCTTCAGCTTCGTCCCGCTTTTGTAACAAGTGACCTAGCGACCAGTAAAAATCAATGTCTTGCGATGACGTTGAGATGTTGAAAAGATTCTAGAGATATGTTATAATATTGCCATGGATAACGTTCATCAAGCAAAAAGAGTCTTCCTTTGGCTCGGCATTATTGTTCTCATCGGCGGGGCTGTTTTCGGCATGATAAAGCTTGCCGGCAGAACCCCGGCGAATCAGACAGCCCTTTTGGCCAACGCCGTCTCTACTTCCGACTGGATTCAGGGCAATAAAGATAGCAAAGTCGTTCTAGTTGAATATAGCGATTTTCAATGCCCGGCCTGCAAGATATTTTATTCTTTTCTCAAAGATATTGAGAGCAAATATGGGAGTAAAATCCAATTTGTCTATCGCAATTTTCCGTTATCACAGCATGCTAATGCTATGCTTGCCGCCCAAGCCGCGGGAGCCGCGGGGAAACAGGGAAAGTTCTGGGAGATGCACGATATGATTTTTGAAGGACAGGATACATGGGCCACCCAGAGCAGCGCCGACGCAGAAAAAACTTTCGCGTCATATGCCCAATCGCTCCAGCTTAATATCGACCAGTTTAAAAAAGATTTGAACTCAACCGAGATAAAAGTGAAAATAGAAGATGACTACCAAGGTGGAATAAAATCGGGAATTAATGCCACCCCGACCTTTTTCCTTAACGGGAAAAAACTGCCACCCCCGACAAGTTATGGAGAATTTGAAAACGCCATCGTCCAAGCAATCAACGCTAATCCCTAAGGGGTTAGTTTGGGCTTTCATCGTAATCGGCTTCCTGGGGTTTTTAGACGCCACCTTTTTGACGGCCGAGCATTATCTTGGCTCTCTTCTTAACTGTCCGCTGTTCGGAGATTGCGAGAAAGTAACTACAAGCCCCTACGCGGTTATCGGCGGCATACCCGTCGCCTTGATGGGAGCGACTTATTATCTCGCCATTTTTGTTTTAGGCATTGCTTATTTTGATGCCGGGCGCGCGCGGATTTTAAAATTCACCGCTAATTTGACCCCGCTTGGCCTTATCGCCTCGCTTTGGTTTTTGTATCTTCAGATTTTTGTGATTAAGGCCCTCTGTTTTTATTGCCTCATTTCGGCAATAACCTCAACCTTGCTTTTTATTTTGGGGTTAATCTTGCGCCGGGGGACTAAAACTCGTATCATTAACGAAGAACTTTCTTGATGAATGAGGAGGGAGTTGTGCCCGAGCGGAATTGTTTTGAGTGCGGAGTACCGCTATGCGAATGTATGGGATCGATAGTCGCTGGAGATTTTCTTGACTTTCTGGAGGGTAAAATACTTTTTTCTCAAGTTCGCGAGCGTTGCGGCCATTGCGTACTTCGCTGCCAAATTAAGTCTGGGGACTATAATACTCTTCTTGTTAACGCCGGCTAGCCCAGCCGGTTTTCATTTATTGTTTCTATTTTAATTTCTATTTGCTAGAATAGGTGGTATGAAACACAATCCACTTTTTTATCCGACGATTTTGGCCCTTACTGCGGCTGTGATTTCAGGGGCGAGTAATTTTCTGACTAAGATTGCCGTGACGGCGGTGAAAGACCCGATTATTTTTACCACTCTCAAAAACGCCATCGTAGCGCTATTTCTTATCGGAATTATTTTGGCCCTGAAAAAATGGCGGGAGGTCAAATCTTTAAATAGGAGCCAAGTTTTTAAATTGCTCGCTATCGGTGTCATTGGCGGCTCACTACCCTTCGCTCTGTTTTTTTCCGGTCTTGCTCAGACCAGCGCGATTAATGCCTCGCTGATTCATAAGACACTGTTCGTCTGGGTTTTGCTTTTCGGCATCCCTTTCCTAAAGGAGCGGCTCACAAGATGGCAATGGCTGGGGATAGCGGCGATTTTTGGGGCAAACTTGATGGTCGGTGGCTTTGGGGGATTTAAATACAACGCGGGCGAGCTTATGATACTAGGCGCGACCGTTTTATGGGCGGTTGAAAATATCATCGCCAAAATTACTCTCCGTGACCTATCAAGCTCTCTGGTAGTTGGCGCTAGGATGGTTATCGGTTCACTGGTTCTTTTCTCGTTTGTTGTTTGGCGCGGGGGCGCAAGCGCCGTTTATGTCCTTAACTTTCAACAATGGGGGTGGACGATACTAACCAGTGCCCTGCTTTTGGGTTTTGTGCTTACTTGGTATACGGCCTTGAAACACGCGCCGGCAACATATATTGCTACTTTGCTTGTGCCGGCGACACTGATTACTAATGTGCTCTCCGCAGTTTTTATTACTCATGTCTTTTCCGGCTCGCAAGTCGTCAGTTCTCTTCTTTTTGCGGGAGGGGTTGCCCTTATGGTAGTTTTTTCTAAGAACGCCACTCAAGATCTATGCAAGGCGACAACCCAACCGATGGAATTTTAAGATGCAGCCGATATGCCTTTGGTCCCAATCGACTCCATTACTGCGGACCCGATGCTAATGCCGAGATTTTGGCTTACATAAATAATGGGGCGACAGATCCGGGCCTAGAACAGCTACTAAGCCAGTTCAAAACCCTTTATCCCTACTTACGTCTGATTGCCAAAACTTCTGGTATCGCCGATCCGTTTGATGGGCAGGTGGTAGAGGCATATTGGATCGGTAACGAACTTTTGGAGAATGTCGGTCGTCGGCAGTTGTATGATCATTTGATTGATGAGCAGGAAATAAAAAAGCGACTGGGGAGTAAAGACTTCCGCTGGATTGAAAAGAAAATTGCTCAATATGCCATGCCGCACCACTCTTTTCATGTGCTGAATGTCTGGATGCGCACCGGGCATCTGGAGCGTCCCCATACTTTAGGAAGCATGGATGCCTGCCGAGTGTCATGGGGCAAAGTGATAAAAATAGACGGCCCGACTATTACAGTAGAAACGCCTCCTCTGGTTTTTCAGGGCGAGAAGCTCGCCTTGGGCGATCCGATTCAAAAGAAACTGATCCGTCGGCTGGAGTCAACCTTAGATATTGAACAGCTGAAAGTTGGTGAAATTGTATCTATCCATTGGGACGTACCCTGCGAGGTTATTACTCCAGCCCAATTACAACAGTTGAAGAAATATACCCTTAAAAGTATTGTATTGGCCAACCAAACTATATGATTGTTTTTGTCTTCGGGAATCAAGATATTGATGTAGATTCTCTTTCCCTGAAAATCCTGCCGGAATTGCGAAAAAAAATTCCGGAAATCAGTTTTCTAGTAAGGGACCCGAATGAAGATTTTGAGCTGCCTGAAAATGCGACTATTATTGACGTCGTCGCAGGTCTAAAAAAAGTCTGTGTTTTTAATTCGCTTGATAATTTTCAGGCACCGCCCCAGATGACCCTCCATGATTTTGACTTATTTAGCCATCTTCAGCTCCTGAAAAAGCTCGGCAAGCTTCCGTCAAAAATAAAAATCATCGGTCTTCCACCGACGATTTCCGAAGAAAAAGCCCTGAATTCGGTCACTGCTATTCTTTTGTATTCCAAGAATTCAGTATGACTTCAGTGATGATGGTCGTGCGGAATGTCCCCGTCGCTAAGTGAAGTTGTAATGTAGACATATTCAACAGAGCTGTCTGTTTCATTCAAGACGTTATGTGTTTTGTCGCGTGGTATGTAAGCGAGTTGCTTTTCGCCAACCGCGAATTTTTCTTCCTCGCATATAACCGTAGCCGTGCCACGCAAAACAATTATTGCTTCTTCTTTGCCATCGGTTCGGTGCTCTCCGATTTCTTCGCCCGGACCCAGAACGACGCTGCCCGAACGCAAGCGTTCAGAAAATGGCGGTTTGAGCAATGAACGCTTTCCGTCAATCGCCATAACTAATGGGGAGTGGTCACATGGATCAATATCTATTTTATTCCCACTTAACTTTCAAAAAATGAGCGGCGCAACTGATGCAAGGGTCGTAGGCGCGGATGAGTTTTTCAATTTCAAACTGGATTTCCTCTTTTGATTTCGTCGAGAGAGATTCTTCAACCAGCCGGGCGATATCCTCTTCCATATTGACCTGATTTTGGCCCGTCGGCACAATAACTTCTCCTCCTTTTACGATTCCATCGCTTCCGAGTTCTACTTTGTGATAAAGCGTGCCTCTGGGCGCTTCAATTACCCCAATACCCACCGCCTCTTGCGGCGGTTTTGTTATAACCGGCTCCGGCGTAAATTCACGGCCGGAAAGAATTTCAGTTGCGTCGTTAACGGAATGAAGGATCTCTATCGCTTGAGCCAAATTGTTATGATAAATATTAGTGGAAGGAAAAATGGCCAGGGCGGTCTTTGCCGATTCTTTAGTGTGGGGATGGAGAAGGTCTTTGGCGACATTTATGCGGGCAAGCGCTCCAACCATATATGATTCCTGCTCGTGCTTGTAGGCGGAGGCCTGGGAATAGGGCAGGACTATGCGCTCAAGATGACTCCTGAAATCACTCTCGTTGATTATCTCTCCATTACTGCTTTTGATCTGGCCGTTTAAAAAGCCGAAGCGCTCGGAGACCAGAGCCATATAATTGGTTTTTCTATCAAAACGCCAGGGCAGTTCCTCAAAAATTTTTATAAGACGCAGAACCGCTGGTCTTATTTCTTCCAGTTTTTTTATTGCTTCTCCGATGCCCTCTTTTTCGGGGAAGTGGAGAAAGCCGCCGATCGTCGGATGAAGAGCGTGGACGGAACGGCCGGCAATTAAAGTGCTCAAAAAATTCCCGGCTGCTTTTATATCAAAAGCGTCGTGTAGAAGCTGGTGCTCCTCGGGCTTGTTCTCGTCAAAATCAAGGAAATTATCTTTGCCATAGACATCAGGCATTACGAAGAGATAAAGATGCAGGGCGTGGTCTCTGATCATGAGACCATAACTGGTAAGGTATCGCAGAAGCATTGTTTGCTCGGATGGCTGGATTTCCAAAGCGTGCTCGCAGGCCTCAATGGCGCATAAAATATGGGCGTTAGAGCAAGTGCCGCAGATCCTCGCTAAAAGCTGGGGGATTGCGGCAATCGGTTTTCCCTCCATCGCATTGGTGAAAAACCGCTTGTAATCCACGGCTTTAAAATGGACATATTCAACTTTTCCGTTGCTGACCTTTATTTCCACAGAAACTGCACCTTCCACTTTCGCCAGATTTTCGATTGTAAGATCTAAAGTATGCATTGGGAATCTACGATTTTAGCTCGGCTACTAGCTCATTAACTACTTTTAGAAAAATATTTGGGTCCATCGGACAGCCGGGGACTTCAGCATCAACTTTGACCACCTCCGAGACCCTCAGAACCTTGGGCAGGGCTGCAAAGCGTGCTATCAGGGCTTCAATTTCCTCTTTCTGTTTTTCGTCAAAAAAATTGCGCTGGCCTGCCGGCATACCCTGAACGGCGCAGGCGCCAACTGCTACCAGCTTTTTGGATTTTTGCCGGATTTCTTTAAGTTGCTCGGCGTACTTATCGGAGGTAATCGCGCCCTCAATGAAAGCAATATCAAACTCATCCATAATGTTTTTAGATTTCAGAACTCTTACATGCCGGAAATCAAACATCTTTTTCCATTCCTGCCAGTGTTCGTTCATCAGCTCGGTGAACACGATCGTACTATCTTCGGAACAAGAAAATGAAAACCAGCCGATTTTTAATTTTTTGTTTTCCTCTGCCATTAAGAGGGGGCTAGTGTTTTAAGGTCAAAATTCGGGTCAGCCAATTCCGCGTGATGTGCCGACAGGTCAACGTCTTTTTCAATTAATTTTGAGATCGGAGCCATTTCCGGAGTGCGATTCAGCAAAGTAGCGCCGACCAGTTCCTTATCTTTTAATAAAAGGCGGCCGTATGATTTTAATTCTTTTGAACCGCGAGTGATAATTGTGCGGTCGGGCAGGGGGCGCACATCTCCTACAAAAGCGATAGTAAGACCAAAGCCTTGAGCCGTGTAAAACGAGACCATTCTAAATTGCTGTTTTTTGCCGAACATATTTAAGGCGGCGACACGTCCTTGCGTCTGCGCATTGACCCAGTTCCCGGCCTGCGCCGGTTCGCCGACCACTACATCATAAAATTCCGCTGCGTCGCCGGCCGCCCACACGTCGGGAAGATTGGTTTCCAGATACTCATTGGTTTTTATACCGCGTCCGCAGTCCAGACCGCAGGTCTTGAACGGCTCAACGGGGTAAGTAATGCCGATGCCGACAACAACCATCTGGCAGGGGAGCTCTTTGCCCGATTTTGTTCTGATACCCTCCACTTGATCCGCGCCGAGAACTTTTTCTGTCTCCTCGTTTTTTAAAATATTGACTCCGCCTTGACGCAGATATTCTTCAACAATCAATCCCGAGGTCTCGTCCCAGATGTTTGCCCAATAATACGGCTCCAGAATCAGAAGGGTGGTGTCAATATTTTTCATCCGCAGGAGTTCGCAGGTTTCAAAACTCACGAATCCTCCGCCGACGCACACCGCGCTTTTCGCAGTTTTAATGGTTTGGATGATCGCTTTGGCGTCTTCCAGTACGCGCAAATTGTATATTCCTTGTTTGTCAGCCCCTTCAATTTTTTGCGGGTCCCACTTTCGGGGATAGCCGCCGACTGCCAAAAGAAGTTTTTCGTATTGCAAAATCACGCCGTCATCCAAAGACACTGTTTTTTCCGTGGGGTTAAGGCCGGTTGCTTTCTTTCCGCCAAGAAATGTAATGTTTTGTTCCGTATACCACGACTCTTTTTTTAGAAAAATCTGCTCAAAAGGGATCTTCTCAAGAAAAAAATTGGGCTTGGAAAGCATTACGCGGGAATAAAAAACATGCGGCTCGTCGCTGACAATGGCAATTGAGCCGGTCGGGTCGCTTTGCCTCAAGGTTTCGGCGGCAGTAGTTCCAGCTACTCCTCCGCCGATGATCAGGTATTTAAACTGGGTCATTTACGGATAAATTTGTTTTCCTTCCTTGTCAAAAAGGAGGATTGCTTTTGTGGGGCAGGATTGGGCCGCTTGTTTCAGAGTTTCGTCGTCAACCGCGTTGGCGTCAATTACGATGACCTTGTTTTCAGCATCCAGTTCAAAAATCGCCGGCGCGACGGCAACGCAGGAAGCCGCTCCGATGCAAAGGTCGCGGTCAATGACTATTTTGCCGATATTTGAACCCTCTTTTGCCCTTGGGTATTCTTTTTGGTTTGCCATAATATGTTTTTTGGATTTTTTAAAAATTACTTTTTCGACCTCGGGGACTTTTTCTTTAATGAGATCCCTTACTACTTTATTATAAGTTAATTTAGCCAATGGGCAACTGGCGCAAACTCCCCCTACCTCTAAAGTTACGGTTTTGCCTTTGATTTCGGTTAACTCCACGTCGCCGCCATGCGATTTGATATAAGGTCTGACTTTAGACAAAATCCGTTTTATTTTATTTGTCCTGTCCAAAATACTTTTCTTTATAAAAATGTATTAATTTTTCAACTTCTGGAAGGCATTGAGGGTAGCCGGCTCCCACCTTTGTTCTTTGCTGAACATCTTTAAGGGTAAGAGCGCCTTCAATGACCGCCTCCTCAATATCGGCTTCGGTAACTTTGGTGAAGGGGTCAATAATCCGCGAACCCTCTATCATTATCCGGTCATACTGGCTGGTTTTTTTGAACCAATTGTTGATGGCGGCTCGCAGGGCTTTATCGCCCAAAACCGAGCAATGGATTTTGCGGTCGGGCAAACCGCCGAGCCGCTTGATAATATCCTGCGGTTTGATTTTCATTGCTTTGTCCAATTTCATCCCGCCTTTTTCAGTTGCCATTACCGAAAGCGCGGAAGTCGCGGCAATGGCGCTGGCGCAGCCGAAAGTCCGCCATTTACAGGAGGTTATTCTGTCTTTTTTCTGGTTTATTTTTAGCCACATTCTCATCACATCGCCGCATGCTGGACTGCCGACAATTCCTTCGGCGTCAAATTCCGATTTTTTGGGATCGCACGCCAGAAAATTCCGCGGCTTAAAAAAATGGTTTTTGACGGCTTTAGAATAAACCCACTTTGCGCCGGTAAATTTATTCACAATATCCGATTTGTACTTTTTTATCTTTCTCATTATTTATTTAGATTTTCGTTTTCTTAAAAAATGCGGGGTTTGACCGCTGACGAAGGCTTTGGGCAGCGATATTTCTTTTTCTTTGCCGATTTTCAGATTTACCGGCGACATTTGGCGCAGTTTTTTCACTATCGGCGGCAGATATTTGAGCAGATATTTTACCGATTCCCGTGTCGTATATTTTCCCAAAGTGAATCTCAAACTGCCATGGGCGTATTCATAGGGCCGTCCCAGAGCTAGTATAACATGCGACGGCTCCAGTGTTTGAGAATCGCATGCTGAGCCGGTGCTGGCGAAGATACCTTTTTGGTCAAGGTATAACAATGCCGCCTCGCCTTCAATGTCTAGAATTGAAACATTTAGGAAATTAGGCAGCCGTTTTTGCGGGTGACCGTTAAGAACGACTTTGGGGATAAGTTTAAATATTTCCTGCTCCAATTCGTTTCTTAATTTTTCAACCCGCACGCATTCCCTGTTTTTATTTTTTTCCGCCAGTGCCAATGCCTCCGCAAAACCTACAATTGAAGGAACATTTTCCGTGCCCGAGCGCATATTATTTTGCTGGCCGCCGCCAAAGATTATCGGTTTTATCTTTACCTCCTTTCTGATGTAAAGTCCGCCTATTCCTTTCGGGCCGTAAAGTTTATGAGACGATACAGTCATCAAGTCCACTCCCAATTTTTCCACATTAATGTCGCAATATTGGGCCGCCTGACTTGCGTCGACGTGGAAATAGGGGAGAGCGGTATTATTTTGGACGCGAAACTTTTTGATTACTTTGGCGATTTCTCTAATTGGCTGAATTGTGCCGGTTTCGTTGTCCGCATATATTATGGAGACCAAAATTGTATTTGAGTCCAAGAGTTTAGCAATATCGGCGGGGTTAACAAGGCCAGTTTTATCAACTTTGAGTTTTATTATTTCAAAACCTTCTTCTGCCAGCGCATTACAAGGGGCCAGAACGGCCTTATGCTCAATGGCCGAAACTATTATTTTTTTTCCCATCGCTTTGTTAGCCTTAACCATACCGAAAATTGCGAAATTATCTGCTTCAGTGGCCGAACCGGTGAAAATAAACTCTTTGGAGCGGCAGTGGAGAATTGAAGCTATTTTTGCCGACGCTTTCTCAATTGCCTCTTTTGTTTTTCGGCCCGCATCGTGTATACTTCCCGGATTTCCGAACTTTTGGGAAAAATAGGGCCTCATAGCTCTAAAAACCCTCGGTTCAAGAGGGGTGGTCGCGGCATAGTCAAAATAGTATTTTAAGGTCATTTTCATATACATATTCGCAGTTTATACCGTGAATGTAAAGAGCGGTCTTTAAAACTTTGACTGGCGCAGGGGAGGACTGGTATAATAAAGAAAAATACGAGGTCTATGCCTCGCTCATTTATTAAATGAATATTATCCCAATTTTAGGAGCTGCAGCCCTGATCAGCGGTCTTAACCCCTGCGGTCTTTCTATTCTGCTTTTGACGATTGCGTTTCTTTTCAGCATCGGTCGGACGCGAGCCGGTATTTTGAAAGTCGGCGGTTCATTCATTTTAGGGATTTTCATCGTTTATATTTTGATTGGCCTAGGTCTGTTGCGGACTCTTCAGATTTTCAATATCCCCAATTTTGTAGCGAAAATCGGCGCGTTGATATTAATAATTGTGGGAACTGTTAATCTGACGAATATATTTTTACCCGCATTTCCGATAAAACTGAAAATACCCCAGGCTGCTCATCATAAAATAGCGGGGCTGATGGAAAAAAATTCTGTGCCGGCGGCGTCGCTCCTAGGAGTACTGGTTGGTCTTTTTGAATTCCCTTGTTCCGGTGGGCCTTATTTGTTAGTGTTGGGCCTATTGCACGACGGGACGACATACATACAGGGCTTCATTTATCTTTTGTTCTATAATATTGTATTTATTTTGCCGCTTATCGTTGTCCTCTTAATAGCCAGCAATGATCTTGTGCTGGAGAAGGTCCGGCAATGGAAAAAAGATAATATCCGCCGGATGAAATTGTGGAGCGGCTTGGCTATGATAGCCCTTGGTGTTATTATTTTCTTATTATAGTATTAATTTGTATAAACAATGGAAGAATCGGAAAAGTTCCAAAAACTCGTAGAAAAAATTCAGGAAGCCAAAAAGGGCGGAAAACTTGATTTGTCTTCGGAAGAGGACCTTAGCATTGCCATTATGAACCTCGTCAGCTTGGAAGAGCACTTTTTCTTTACGGCTGAAAAAACAGAAAAACGCGAGTACCTTAATTTACTGAATGAAACGAGAGCCATCCGCAAGTCATTATTGGCGCGGATGATTGACAGCCATGAGGGCGAGACCTGGTGCATCTCTAAACATCTTCTGGCGGCCACGATGCGTATGATAGAGGTGGGTACAAAATATCTGTCGGATAAAAAACAGAAAGAAGCCGAGGAGATTTTTGACCAGGCGTATAAAATATATTCGCTTTTTTGGGGATTGCGTCTGAAACTGATGGATGTTTCTGATTTGAAGAAAATACCGGACGGGAAATTAAACATTCACGACAAGAACGAAACGAACCAGCCGTGGAAATTAGGAGATATAGTAAAAAAATTAGTGGATTGCTGCGATGAATAGAAGCTTTCTTTTAAAATCAGGGATCATAATAGTAGCTGTTTTATTAATTGTGGGGACTTGGCTGATTTTGCGTAATTACAAACAGCCCGTTGCCAATCTGGACGAATTTGCCCAATGTTTGGCCCAGAAAGGCGCGACGATGTACGGTGCTTATTGGTGCCCCCATTGTCAGAATGAAAAACAGGCCTTCGGCGACTCTTTCCGTTTTGTTCCCTACGTTGAGTGCTCCACCGAATCCAAGAAGTGTCTTGATGCTGGCGTAAACGGATTCCCCACCTGGATATTCACTGATGGCAGGAAATTTGAGGGTGAGCAGGGGATAGAGAAATTGTCGCAGGAAAGCGGCTGCCCGCTTAATCTTTAAAGTCAGGCCTGATAGCCAATAATAAAAATGCCTCCGCCTAGGCGGAGGCATTTTTATTTTAATATTTCCAGAAAACCCTTATTAGGTCCTCTTCGTGGCTATGTTTGATTTCCAGTGTGCCGCCCTTGAAAGCGGATTCAAGTTTTTTCCCGATTCTCACGGCAAGCTGGTTTTCCGAAGTGAGAACCCGGATTTTGCCACTCTCGTTTTCCATCCACAGAACTCTGTCTAGCGGGTCGTGCGCTCGCGCCTGTTCGTCGGAATTTTTAACTACGTTTATAATTTCATTTTTTTCTGCCAACTTTTCTTTTGATAGCGAAATTACCAGCTCTCCTTCAAAGGTCCGGTCTTTTGCCATCTGGCAGGCCGGGCAGATTTTGAATCGGATATTTTTCCTATCAGTCAAATGCTTTGCGTCTTCTTCCAAGCTGTGATGCCACGCCTTGTCAAAAAACACGCAATTGCAGTTGGGGCAGATTATAAATTTCTTCTTGGCCAAACCAAATTCTTGCTCGTCTTTTTTGGAGCGTTGGCGGCGGGGAGCGTTTGTCCCCATCCTAACCGCTTTTGATTTTGAGACATTTTGATATCTTGGCATATTTTAATTTTAACCTATATACCTAAATTTTTGAAATTTTTCTTCATTGCGGAAAATTTTTGTTCTATTATAGCTTCTCTTATCTTAGCCATTAATTTCAAGTAAAACCGCAGATTGTGTTCGGTTAGGAGGCGTATTGCCAAAATTTCCCCCGATTTAAAGAGATGATGAATATAAGCCCTTGAATGATTTTGGCAGGCGAAGCAGTCACAATTTTTATACAATGGTCTTAAGTCTTCTTTGAATTTTGATTTGGCAATGTCCATTGTTTTGTAACCGTTTTTTTCTGAAATGTAGACCTTGCCGTGGCGGGCTTCGCGGGTAGGGATGACGCAATCAAAACTGTCGCAACCGCGGGCAACGGCCTGAACTATGTTTTCCGGTGTGCCTACGCCAAGTAAATGCCGGAATTTATTTTCTTCCAAAAAGGGAACGCAAGTGTCAACCGCTTTGTACATTTCTTCAGCCGATTCGCCGACAGCAACCCCGCCGATGGCATAACCATCAAAGCCGAGAGCTGATATTTCTTCTGCCGACTTTTTTCTCAAATCGGGAAATGACGCGCCCTGGATTATCCCAAAGAGCATTTGCCCGGGATTTATTTGTTTTCTTTTTTTGAGCCGCGAAAATTCTTCTTTTACTCTTTTTGCCCAGCGGGTTGTGCGTTCCACCGCCTTTTTTGTTTTTTCGTATTCAAAAGGATAGCCGGGGAATTCGTCCAAAACTAAAACAACGTCGCTGCCGAGGTTGCTTTGTATTTGAACGGACAATTCCGGCGTCAGTTCTTTTTTCTCGCCGCTTGAGCCGGATTGAAAAGAAACGCCGGATTCTTTTACTTTAACGTTAAAAGAATTTCGTTCGTCAGAATCGGCTCTTTTTTGGGCCTTCTTGCTCAGTGAAAATATCTGAAAACCGCCGCTATCGGTAAAAATCGGTCCATCCCAGCTCATAAAGCGATGCAAGCCGCCGGCTTTTTTAATTAACTCATCGCCCGGCTGTAGCCAGAGATGATAAGTGTTGGCCAGCACCATCTGAACACCCCAATTTTTAAGTTCGTCATTCCTTGCCGACTTAACCGTTCCTTTTGTGCCGACCGGCAAAAAAACCGGAGTCATTACGTCTCCGTGAGCGGTATGCAATATACCAGCCCGCGCCCGGCTGGATTTATCTTTTTTAGTTATTTCAAATGCCATCCCCGTTCAATATATCAATAATATTGATAAATTTAAAGTAACATGTTAAAGTAAATATTACTAAAAAACTTTGCGAGAGGCGGGTTTGGGTCCTTCGAGAAGTCCTCAGGACACAAAGTCGAGGGTAGCAAAGCGCAACTTATGACAAAAATAACATTGCAGGCGGAGACGCGGAATATCACCGGCAGAAAGGTTAAATCGTTGAGGCGGGAAGGTTTTGTGCCGGCCGTAATTTACGGCCACAATTTTGAGTCGCTGCCAATACAGGTACCGGTCAAGGATTTTGAAAAAGTATATGCGGAAGCGGGGGAGTCGTCTGTTGTTTATCTGAATCTGGGGGAAAATAATTATCCCACTATCATTCAGGACGTTGCCCGCGACCCGGTGAGCGACAAGTTTCTGCACGCCGATTTTTACAAAGTCCGCTTGGATGAAAAAATCAAAGCCAAGATACCGCTTAATTTCATAGGCGAATCATTGGCCGTGAAAGAGCTAGCGGGCATTTTGGTGAAGAATGTTTCTGAAATTGAAGTTGAGGGGTTCCCGCAGGACTTGCCCCACCAGCTTGATGTTGATATTTCTTCGCTGAAAGAATTTAAGGACCACATTTTAGTCAAAGACCTTTCCATTTCCAACAAGCTGGAAATGAAAGCCGATTCCGAGACGATAATCGTATTGGTGCAAGAGCCGATTTCCGAAGAGGAATTGAAGGCTCAGCTTGAAACGCCGACTGTCGCGCCGGAAGAAGTTGAGGTAGTTAAGAAAGAAAAAGCCGAGGAGGAAGTCTCGGCCGTAGAGGAAACGACACCGGCTGCGAAGACGGAGGAGAAGAAGGTAGAAGAGAAAAAATAACCGCGACCCCTCCCCAATTTCCCCTCCGATGTTCTCGCAGACAAATAATATTTCGATTTTCTTATTTCCCTAGATAAAAAATCGTACCCCTTCCGTCCCGCCAAGGCGGGACTACGTCCCAATTTATTTATCACGGGAAATATCAAAAATCTCAATATATTTGTTACTGCTCGCCCATATAGGGGAAATCGGGAGGGGTCGCTTATACCCCGATGCGAGGTCGTGCAAATCTGAAATGGTGGACCCGGGGAGAATCGGCTTCGCCTCTCGTCGTCTTCCGACGACTCGGGCTAGCCACCGCCTCACTGCCTCACTCGCCGATTGCTCGCTCGGCATCGTTCCGGCGTTCTCATCTCCCACGCAAGACAATCAATTGTCTTGCTCGTTCCACAAAATTAAAAACTGTTTTTAATTTTGTGGACCCGGGGAGAATCGAACTCCCGACCCGGCAATGCGAATGCCGTATAATGCCACTTTACGACGGGCCCTAATTCTTAATATTTATCTTGGTATCCGGATGGCAAGTTTTCAGAACCTCTAGCAAGTCCGGCAACGACAAAGCAATGCAACCGGCCGTTGGCGAATAACTGGCTCGGGCAACATGCATAAAAATAGTGCTTCCCTTGCCAGCAACCGGCGGATTGTCATTATAGCCGAGCACAACTATAACGTCGTATAAATCATCGTCTCGCCAAAGATTCTCATGACTAGCCACATATGGGAGTTTTACAAATTGGTTGTATTTCGGATCATTAACGTCGTCGCACCAGCCGTCATTCGATCCAAGGGCAACTGTTTCAAAAGGCGACTCGGGCTTTTCAATTTTGTCTGCACGATAAAATATCATCCGAATCGGGAAAATCCCGGCTGGCGTGGCGCCATCGCCTTCTCTCTTTTGTTCAGCCGAAACCACGCCACCCTTTCCGATTGCACATTTATATTCCTTACCGCCAAATTTCAAAAAACCATTTTCGTATTTAATATCCATTAGTTTGTCGATTTCGTTGTCGGGCCGCCGGGAATCGAACCCGGTCTTCACGCACCCGAAGCGTACGTACTACCGGTATACTACGGCCCGATTTTACTCCACTAAGTATTGCTCCTTTATTTTTTGAACTTCTTTTTCTTCCTCCTCGGCAATTTTCAATTTGCCCCGTTTCCCTAATTCGGCCAACTCGCTTTCCGATAACCCGCTTAATTCCAAAACTCTTTTCTCCAAATACCCCTGCGTATTCTTACCCGGGTCATCAAGAACTTCATCCATCAACGCTCCGATTATCATTCCAACTTTCAGCCCTGGTTTTATACCAATCAGCTTCATAACATCATTACCGTCTACTTTCAGCATCTTCGGCGATATCGGGTCGCGTGAAACCTTGTCAATCATAAACTGCAAGTGCCTCAATTTATAAGGTTTGGCTTTAGCCACGTCCGAGCCGATGCGGTCGGCTTCTCTCAATTTAATCAGGTCTTCAACGTTTTCCCTTCCGATATTTGCCACCAATCTCCTGACCGATGATTCGGTCACCTCGCCGACATTATAGTAAAACATATGCCATCGCACCAGTTTTATGATTTTTTCCGCCTGAGCTTTCGGGAATTTCAAACGGTCAAGCGCTTGGGCCGTCATCTTGGCGCTTATTATCTGATGGCCGTAAAAGGTCGCGTCCGGTCCCTCCCCTCTTTTTGAACGCGGCTTACCGACATCGTGAAGCAAAGAGGCGAGCCGCACTTCGGCCGAGCAATTCTCGTCAACGGCATACTTTAGTGCCTTGAGGTCATGCTCCCATACGTCATATTTATGATGCTTGTTCTGCGTAACTCCCGCCCCCTCCAACAGTTCAGGCAAAACATATTTTAACAATTCTGTTTCGCGAAGCAGTTCTATCCCTTGATCGGCACTGGCCGAATTTATAATTTTCAAAAATTCGTCCCGCACGCGTTCTTTTGATATCGCCTGCAAAAAGCCGTGATTCTTCTTAATCGCCTCTAGCGTTTTGGCCTCTATCTCAAATCCCAGCGTCGTCGCGAATCTCACCGCTCGCATCATCCGCAAAGCATCTTCGTAAAAACGCTCTTCCGGTTTCCCAACTGCTCTTACTATTTTGTTTTCAATGTCGCTTCTCCCGCCGAACAAATCAACTATTTCGCCATCAGCGCTCATTGCCAGCGCGTTAATCGTGAAATCCCGCCTTTTCAAATCGTCTTCCGGCTTCTCGGCGAATTTTACTTCGTCGGGGTGCCTTTTGTCGGTATATTTGGACTCAATCCTGTAAGTGGTCGCTTCAATCACTTTTAATGTTCCGTCCTCCGAATCCGTCTTAATGCCGACGGTTCCGAACTCGTTTTCATAAAAACTGTCAGGAAAAATTTTCTGTATCTCCTCCGGCTTGGCGTTGGTCGTTACATCCCAATCCTGCGGCGATTTATCCATAATAAAATCCCGCACGCATCCGCCGACAACATAGGCCTCGTATCCGGCCTTTTCCAATTTTTCTATGATTTGTATTACCTCTTTCGGTAGTTTCATTCTTTCTGTGCCCCCGCCAGGAATCGGACCTGGATTTACGCGTTAGGAGTGCGCCGTTCTATCCGTTGAACTACGAGGGCTTATTTATACTTAACATTGTTATATTATCACTTTTATGGTATTTTTCAACTGTTTTCTATGGCTCGGATTATAATAAACGGGGGTAAAAAACTTAGTGGCATTTGGCATCCGTCCGGCAATAAGAATGAGGTCCTACCCTTGATTGCCGCCTCTTTGCTTTTTAGGGGCGGCTTGAAATTAAAAGATTCGCCAGATATCAGTGATGTCAGGATAATGCTTGAAATTGCTAAGACCCTAGAAAAAGGCGGAGAATTGCCCTCTGATTTATGTTCTAAAGTCAGAGGTTCGCTGCTTTTTCTGGGACCGCTTTTAGCGACCAGGGGCAAAACAAAAATTCCGAGAAGCGGTGGTGACAAAATTGGCTTGAGAAAAATTGACGCCCATTTAGAAGTATTCAAGGCGTTTAATTGCAAAATCAATAACGACGAGGTTACGTTAGACCGAAATTTCTATAACAATCCGCGTCCGATTACGATCTGGCTTTCTGAACCAAGCGTTACTGCCACTGAAAATGCTTTGTTGCTGACCGCTCTTCGGGAAGGAACAACTATAATTAAAAATGCCGCCTCGGAACCCCACGTGGCAAATCTTGGCAAAGCGCTAACTAGGGGCGGAGTTAAGATTAGCGGTCTAGACACCAATCTTCTGACCATCAGGGGTATAAAAAGATTAAAGCCGGTTACTCACACAATCGGAGAAGATTTTATGGAGTTGGGCAGCGTTCTGGTTCTGTCAGCAATTTTTGGCGGTAAAATTAAGATCAAATCTAATTCTGTTGATGACTATCCCAAGATTTTTGAAATTTTTGAAAAATTTGGGAAAAAGGTCGCATATGAAAACGGTTATCTTAGAACGGTAAACATCAAAACATCTCAAAGACCGGTTATTCATGAAATATCTAACGGCCCATGGCCCAGTTTCCCTTCCGATTTGATAAGTCCGATGGTAATCCTGGCAACCCAAAGCAGGGGGCAATTTCTTTTTCACGAGAAGATGTTTGAATCAAGGCTTTATTTTACTGACCAATTAAAAAACCTTGGCGCTCAGCTGGTTCTTTGCGACCCCCATCGGGTTTTGGTGACCGGCTCGACAAAACTGCACGGCGCTCACCTAGTCAGCCCCGATATTCGTGCCGGTATGGCTCTGGTTATTGCCGCCCTTGCCGCCAAAGGCAAAAGCATTATTGACAATGCCGAACAGCTAGACAGGGGTTATGAAAAATTGGTAGAGAAACTTAGAGGTGTAGGAGCGGATATTAGAGAAGGGTAATCGGCCGATTTGAATTTTTGTGATATTTTTCAATTTAAATAACGGGCCCATAGTATAGCGGTAAAACACTTCCATGGCATGGAAGAGTCGGGGGTTCAACTCCCCCTGGGTCCACAAATTAAAATATGTCCAGAGCAAAACAATTTGTCAAAAAAATTCTAAGCCAGGCCGGTATTACCATTAATGGTTCTGATCCGTGGGACATCCAGGTGAAAGACGAGCGTTTTTATGACCGGGTACTGGCTGGTGGGTCACTCGCGGTCGGCGAAGCTTATATGGACGGCTGGTGGGACGCGCTACAGCTTGATGAATTTTTTGCTCGAGTATCGTCAGCGGAATTAGAAAAGAAAATTGTTCCTACTGGTGCGCTTCTTTGGGAAGCGGTGCGATCTAAAATTTTTAACTACCAGAAAAAATCTCGCGCTTTTGAAATTGGGAAACGCCACTATGACATCGGCAACGACCTCTACCAAGCCATGCTCGACAAGCGGCTTACCTACACGTGCGGTTATTGGAAAAATTTGGAACAAAAACCAGAAAATTTAGACGCTGCCCAGGAAGCAAAGCTTGACCTGGTCTGCCGGAAACTCGGGCTAAAAAATGGCGACACGGTGCTCGATATTGGCTGTGGCTGGGGTAGCTTTGCTAAATTTGCTGCTGAAAAATATGGTGCAAAGGTAATGGGTATCACCGTCTCTAAAGAACAGGCAGAACTTGCTCGAGAACTTTGCCAGGGTTTACCAGTAGAAATTAAATTGATCGATTATCGAGAAGTAACTGGAGAATTTGACCATGTCGTTTCGCTCGGTATGTTTGAACATGTTGGCTATAAAAATTATCGCAAGTATATGAATGTGGTAAGCCGATGTTTGAAAGATAGCGGTTTATTTCTTCTCCACACTATCGGTAGCAACCAAAGCACCACTAATACCGACCCGTGGATTGAGAAATATATTTTCCCTAATTCTATGCTTCCTTCGATTGCCCAGATTAGTAAGAGTATCGAAAAATTATTTGTGATGGAAGACTGGCACAATTTTAGTTTTTATTATTACCCCACCCTGATCGCTTGGTTTACCAACTTCAACCGGGCTTGGCCGAAGTTAAAAGAAAAATATGGCGAGAGATTTTATCGCCAATGGAAATATTATCTCCTGGCATCAGCCGGCAACTTCAAGGCCCGCAAAAATCAATTGTGGCAAGTTGTATTATCGAAGAAAGGCGTGCCGGGCGGATACGAGCTGATTACATAAAAACGGCCGATGGCCGTTTTTGAGTTTGAAAAAAATCGGCAATATGCTATAATAACTTTGCAACTAAAATATGCAAAAACAGCCGGATAGAAGGCCCAGATTAAATAACCAGATTCGAGAATCCCAAATTCAGGTAATTGATTTTGATGGCAAACAGCTGGGCGTAATGACGGTTCAGGAAGCTCTTAAAATATCCAACGAGCGCGGTCTTGATTTGGTGGAGGTAGGCCCGTCTGCCAAGCCCCCGATTGCAAAAGTAATGGATTATGGTAAATATATTTACCAGAAAGAAAAGAAAGAGAGGCATTCCGGGGCCGGCAAATCCGCCGCTCAAGAGGTCAAAACCGTAAAAATCGGCTTTAAGACCGGCGTTCATGATTTGGCAATCAGGGCCGGACAAACTGATAAATTTCTTCAAAAAGGTTATCGGGTCAAAGTTGAATTGACATTGAGGGGCAGGGAAAAGGGCATGGCTGATTTGGGCCGGGTCAAACTGGGAGAGTTCTCCAAATTTATTACCGTGCCCTATATCATGGAAGACGCCGTTAAACGCTCACCTGCCGGCTTGGGAATGCTGATAAAGCCGGAAAATAAGAAATAATTTTGCCTTTTAGCGATTCCCCGCCAAGGCATTGACGGGGAATCGTTTATTACTAAAATCTAAAATGATGAAACTAAAACTAAAAACATCAAAGTCAGCGCTCAAGCGTTTTAGATTTTCGTCAAAAGGAAAAATCCAGCGCCGGCGTGTCCATATGAATCACTTTAACGCCAAAGAAAGCGGCAGCGAGAAGCGGGACAAGAGATCGCAAAGACCACTGGCGAAGTCAAACGAGAAAGATATTAAAAATTTAATGCCTTATGCCTAGAGTCAAAAGAGGAAAAACAGCTAATAAGCGCCGCAAAAATTTGCTCAAACATGCAAAAGGTTTCATGTGGACCAGAAAGAGCAAATACCGCCAAGCGAAGGAGGCCTTGCTTCACGCATGGACTTTCCAATTTAACGACAGGCGAAAGAAAAAGGGTTACGCCCGCCGGCTATGGCAAATCCAGATTGGCGCCGCTACCAAAATTGAAGGTCTTCCATACAACAAGTTTATCAGCGGGCTGAAAAAGGCGCATATTGAACTGGATCGCAAAATTCTTTCCGGTCTTGCCCAAAACGAACCGGAAATTTTCAAGAAACTCGTAGAAATTTCGCAAGCTCAAACTAAATAGCAGCAAAACCAAAAAGCGGGCCGTAAGCCCGCTTTTTGGTTTTGTCTAAACTCTATCCTTGCTCATTCTCCAGCCTCCAGCTTATTCATCTCTGCCATAATTGCTTGGTAAAGTTCTTCTCTATTCTCATTCCGGGTTTGCATTCGGGCGGTTTCAAAGCTTTCAAGCGCTTCATCCGCATACCCAGCCGCAAAATACAATCGTGCTCTCCGAAGATTGAGCTCAATTGCCGCTGTTGCGGGATCGCTAGATTTTTTAACCCTGCCTTCTTGTTCCCGCGTCCAACCATCTAATAAGCTTCTGGCTTCAGGGTTTTCTACTCCCTTTTCTTCGAGCACCTGAATAAGATGCCGTTCTGCATTCTCCTTGTCCTTAAATATTGGTAATTTTTCCATAATTTTGTAGCGCCAACGGGATTTGAACCCGTGTTACAGGGATGAAAACCCTGCGTCCTGGACCAGGCTAGACGATGGCGCCATTTTTATACTTTCAACAATTTTACCTCAAAAATTGAAAAAAATCAAGAAAAATGGTAAAAATAGGCCATGCTTATTCTCGGAATTGAAACTTCTTGCGATGAAACAGCGGCTTCTTTGGTTAAAGTCGAAAATGGAAAAATCAAAGTCTTGTCCAGCGTGGTCTCTTCACAAGTAAAACTCCACGCAAAATACGGCGGGGTTGTCCCCTCTCTTGCCGCCCGCGAGCATGTTAAGAACCTGGGGTCCGTCTTGGAATTGACAACGAAAGGCGTCGTCCTGAAAAAGGTTGATTTAATCGCGGTTACAGCGGGGCCGGGACTGGTTTCGTCGCTTCTTGTCGGAACTGCATTCGCAAAAACTCTGGCCTGGAAATTAAACAAACCGATCATTGGAGTAAATCACGTGGAAGGACATATCTCCTCCAATTTTCTACCGCCAATTGGAGAAGCTCATACTCTATACCCTATTCCCTATACCCTATTCCCCGCCCTCTGTCTGGTTGTTTCCGGAGGACATACTCAACTGATATTGATGAAAGGTTTGGGCAAGTACAAAACAGTCGGGGAAACCTTGGATGACGCAGCCGGAGAAGCTTTTGATAAAATCGCCAGAATTCTTGGGCTCGGTTATCCCGGAGGTCCGGCCATCTCGGCTGCCGCTGAAAAGCTACTCACTACTCACTACAAACTACAAACTAATCTGCCACGGCCGATGATAAATTCTAAGAATTTTGATTTCTCTTTTTCCGGACTGAAAACCGCCGTTCTCTATTTAGACAGGGATTTGAAGAAAAAATTGGGCAAAAACAAACTGCCGAAAGAACTGATTTCCCAAATCGCAGCCGAAGCCCAGATGGCAATTGTAGACGTATTGGTATCTAAAACCGTAAAAGCTGCCCAAAAATACGAAGCCAAATCAATAATGCTGTCGGGCGGCGTTTCGGCAAATAAATTGCTCCGGTCGGAGTTAAAAAAGAATGCCGAGCAAAGGGAGATTAAGTACCTCCAGCCTTTACCGGAGTATACTACCGACAACGCCGCTATGATTGCTATGGCTGGCTACCTTAATCATTCCAAAAATAGAAAAACCGACTGGCGGTCGGTTCAAGTTGACGCAAATCTAACCATCTAAAGGCTGAGAAAGGATCGCAATCTCTTGGGCCAGCTTGTTTCTCCAATAGCAATGACTATAGGCCCGTCCTTGGGTGTAATTTTTTTAATTTCTCTTTTCCTTTCCCTTAGAGTCGGCAGGGGTAGCGGCATTTCCTCTTTCCGATAAATCTCCTCATTTTGGGGCACCTCCAATGGCAATACCCTGTTGCAAACATTGCATTTTAGATAGAGCAGCCCAAAATCGGTGTAGCCATGGGGATAGTCCAACGAAACCATTTCACAATCAGGACATTTAAAGACGTAGAAAGACAAATGGCCGGTCCATCCTGGTAAAGTGAAAAAACCAACAAAGCTTGGCTTAACCGTCGTGTTTCTAACAACTTCGGGGTCAACATAGATGGCTTCTCTTGAAGCAACAAAGGTACAACCATCACATTCGTGGCCCATTTGAGAAACTCCTTTTTTAAGATACAATAAAAATACTGTTTTAGATTAGGATAATTACAAAAATATGTCAACAGAACTGCCAAAAGCATACAACCCAAAAGAAACCGAGGACAAAATCTACAAATTCTGGACAGATTCCGGATTTTTCACGCCCGAAAACCTGCCTGGAAAAAGAAAAGAAAAATTTGTTACTTGTATCGCTCCCCCCAATATCACTGGCGAGCTCCATATGGGCCATGCTCTTGAACTGACCTTGCAGGACATAATCGTAAGAACGAAAAGAATGCAAGGATACAAAACTCTTTGGCTTCCGGGCACGGACCACGCCGGCATTGCCGCCCAGAACGCCGTTGAAAACAATTGGCCAAAGAGGGGCTGGACAGGCACAAACTCGGCAAAGAAAAATTTCTTGAAAGAATGTGGCAGTGGAAAGAGCAATACGGGAGCGCGATTTTGAACCAATTCAAAAAATTGGGGCTTTCTTTGGATTGGACGCGCACGAGGTTTACCATGGACCCTGAATACCAAAAAGCGGTAGAAGAAGCATTCAGACACTATCACAAAAAGGGCTGGATTTATCAGGGTGAGAGAGTGATCAATTGGTGCGTCCGCTGTTCTACTTCTATTTCGGACCTAGAGGTAAATTACGTCCCGGAAAAAACCAAACTTTATTACATAAAATACGGACCGTTCACGCTTGCCACAACCCGGCCGGAAACAAAGCTTGGCGACACCGCGCTCGCCGTTCATCCGGACGACAAACGCTACAAAGAATGCGTCGGCAAAAACTTAGAAATCGAATCCGTGGATAACGACATCCCGGCCGACCAGCCGGCTAAAAAGAAGAGGATAAAAATAGCGGTTGTAGCCGATCAAGCCGTGGATCCGGAGTTTGGCACTGGCATTGTCAAGGTTACGCCGGCTCATGATATTACAGACTTTGAGATAAGTCAGAGGCACAACTTGCCATCAGTAAAAATCATTGATGAACACGGCAAGATGAGCAAAAACGCCGGCATCAGATATCAGAGCATGAAAACCGCTCAAGCCAGAGAGCAAATCGTCAAAGATTTGGAGGAATTAGGCCTGATGGAGAAAATCGAGGACTACGAACATAATATCGCCCGCTGCGACAGGTGCAATTCGGTCATAGAACCTCTGCCGTCAAAACAATGGTTTCTGAAAATGGACGAATTGGCAAAGTTGGCCCTAGAGTCTCTTGAAAGGGGGGAAATTAAACTAATCCCCGAGCGCTGGAACATCCCATATGAAAACTGGTTAAAAAATATCCGCGATTGGAACATTTCAAGACAACTTTGGTGGGGCCATAAAATCCCGATTGAGGACGAGGAGGATGTTTTGGATACTTGGTTCTCGTCCGCCCTTTGGCCGTTCGCGACTTTGGGTTGGCCCAAGAAGACAAAAGATTTTAAAGAATACTACCCTACCGATTTCATTACTTCCGACAGGGGTATCCTTATCCTGTGGCAAGTACGGATGGTTTTTTCCGCCAAAGAATTCACCGGCAGAGCACCGTTTAAAAAAATTTTTATACACCCGACGATCTTAACCAAAGACGGCAAGAGAATGTCCAAATCTTTGGGCACAGGGATAAATCCGCTTGAACTGATAGAAAAATACGGAACGGATGCTTTGCGTTTCGGCCTTGCCTATCAAACCACCGGTTTACAGGATATGCGCTTCAATGAAGATGTCATTTTAATGGGACAGAAATTTGCTAACAAGATTTGGAACATTGCCCGTTTTGTAATCGGGAAGGTGGGAGAAAATTATGAATGGAAAATATTAAAAGCCTCTGCCGACATTCGCAATGAATGGGCCGCCAAAATGGACGGCACGGCAGATTACGTTACCGGCCAGATTGAAAAATGCAATTTTGCTGAAGCGGCCAATTGTCTTTATCATTTCGTCTGGCACGAATTTGCCGACAAGTACATTGAAGAGTCAAAAGACAAGGAGGATTTGGATACAAAGAACACTCTCGCTTATTTATTGCTCAATTCTCTTAAACTTCTCCATCCATTCATGCCTTTTGTAACCGAGGAAATTTATTCTAACCTCCCTCTCAAAAACAAAAAAATGCTTCTTGTGGAAGAATGGCCCCGCCCTTGAACATGTCTTTCCCTTTTCAAGGGCGGGGTGTTAAAATATTTATATGGAGGGGATTTCCACGTCGGCACTCTTGGTAGGTATGGGTTTTGCCCCCAGCTTGATTTGGCTTGCCTATTATCTCAGAAAAGATCCGCGGCCAGAACCAAAATACATGATTTCGCGCGTTTTTTTTCTGGGAATAGTTTTGGCGCCTCTTGCCGTTATTGCTCAGTGGGCCTTTCAGGAAGCGGCCCTTTCGTTTCATTCTAATTTTCAGGCCTCTTCCTCCGTTGCTTTCTTTTTATGGGCGGCATTCATTGAAGAAGCGGTAAAATTCCTGCCAGTCAAGTTCGCCGTCTTACACAACCCGGAATTTGACGAACCCGTGGACGGCATGATTTACATGATTGCGGCAGCGCTTGGATTCGCAGCAATTGAAAATATTCTGGTGCTCTTTCAGACAATTCCCAACGGCGCCGAGCTTGCTTTGCAAACGTGGGCGTTAAGATTCGTCGGCGCCACGTTATTGCATGCGGTATCCTCGGCCATGGTGGGCTATTTTCTGGCATTGTCGTGGTTCTATCACAGACATAGCGGCAAATTAATATTCACGGGCATTGCCATTGCTTCTGTTTTTCATTTCCTATTCAACGTCACGCTTCTGAAAGGTAACGGGCCGGAGGGATTTTTTTACTCCACAATTCTGTTAATAGTTGTGGCTGTTATTATCTCTTTTCTTTTTGCCAAAATAAAAAGGCGGGCAAGCGGCACGACGGCTCAAAAGAGCAGCTTATCAACCGAGGCCGCTTTGCCCTGATAAAATTCGCCCGGTCAAATAATTTTAATTATCCACCTCCTATTTGACGGGATAAATGGTATAATTAGGGAATGGATGACTTCTTTGGAGAACAATTGGACGGTGATGAGGCCTCGCTGACAGCGACCAAAAGCGTCAGCAAGACAAAGCAAAAAGAAGAAGAAGGCCAACTAACCGTAGACGTCTATCAGACCGATGACGAAATCGTCATAAAATCAACTATTGCCGGAGTAACCGCCGACGATTTGGACATTTCCATCACGAACGATATGGTAACCATTAAAGGCAGCCGCAGCTCTGAGGAAAAAATCAAACAACCGGATTATTATTATCAAGAACTGTATTGGGGAGCATTTTCGCGGTCAGTCATACTCCCCGAGGAGATAGATGCCGACAACGCAAAGGCATCAATGAAGAATGGGGTTCTGACTATAAGGTTGCCCAAACTGGCGAAAAGCAGGACTAAGAAAATTAAGATAACATAAGTCGCCTAATCAGCCGATTGGACGACAACATCGCCCGGCTTACCAGTCGGGCGTTGTTGTTTTAATAGCTAGTCGGTCAACTAGCAGCCGCTTTGTGTTAAAATAAGAATAGTAAATGAAATCCACGGAGAAAACCTGGGTTGGGATAACGATAGCACTGGCAATCCCCGTAATTTTAGGGCTGGCTTTCGTGTACGGTCAAATTTACTTTCTTAACAGGCAAAGCGCTGCGTCTTTTACGCCAATAACTACAAATAGCATTGTCAGCACTAAATTGGCGGATCTTACCGATAAGGGGTTAGTCCTCGTCTTTAAAGAAAAGAGATTTATCGTCAGTCCTGAAGAGTTCAAAATGTGGGTTGAAAAATATAACCGCTCTTTTACCGGCAAACAAGAATACAGAATCAACCAGCAAAAAATTACATCATACCTGGAAAATATCGCAAAAGAAATAAACGTTCCTCCGCTCGACGCCCGTTTTTCTGTAAACAACGGTAAAATCACAGAATTTTCGACAGCTCAAAGAGGTCAGCTTCTGAATGTCCCGGAGTCGCGGGCCAATATAATTTCGGCTCTCACGCAAAACACAAATTCCTTAGCCAAGACTCCTAATGGCGAAAGCATGGTAGATCTGGTAATTGACGAGATAGAACCGAAACTTACTCTTGATAAGGTCAACGATCTTGGCATAAACACCCTGCTTGGCCGCGGTGAATCAAATTTCACCGGTTCGCCAAATCCGCGAATCCACAATATCGACATAGGCGCAAAAACATTCAGCGGGGTGCTTTTGGGGCCCGGGCAGGAATTTTCTTTCAATCAGACGCTGGGAACCATTGACGCTTCATCCGGCTACTTGCCGGAGCTTGTCATTAAAGGCGGCAAAATAATACCAGAATATGGCGGCGGGCTCTGTCAGGTATCAACCACTCTTTTTAGGGCGGCCGTAGCGTCAGGGCTGGTTATATTGGAACGCCATCCCCACTCAATACCTGTCCGCTACTACAATCCCCAAGGATTTGACGCCGCGATTTACCCCGGCGTCTCTGACCTCAAATTTAAAAATGACACTCCTGCCTATATTTTAATTCAATCAAGCATTTCCGGCTCTAAATTGTATTTTGAAATTTACGGCACAAGCGACGGCCGAAAGGTGGCAATTGACGGCCCGCATCAGTACGACATTAAATCAAGCGGGGCACTCAAGGCAGTTCTAACGCGGACAATTACCTATGTGGATGGAACAGAAAAAAAAGACGTGTTCAATTCGTCTTACCAATCAAATTCGGCGTTTGTGACGATTAGAAATCCGCTTGAGTAAAATGTGCGGGTAGGAGGACTTGCCTACAATTTGAGCCGCCTTCCGGCGGCTCATCGCAGGCCGCTCCTCGCGGTTTGGTTCGCCCATTGCTCACCAAACATCGCTATGGCCTTCTCGCCCTCACGTGAGCAAATAAATTTGCTCACTCCTTGGTGCCCTCGGGAGGGCTCGAACCTCCAATCCCTTGCGAGAACAGCGTCCTAAGCGCTGCGCGTATCCCAATTCCGCCACGAGGGCCTCATATTTTCTCGTACAAATATGCGGTTATTCTACCTATTTTTTCGGATTTTAGCAATTTGAATCCTGGATGCTTGGCAATATCAATCGGGAAACTCGGGCATAAAATTTTGGTTCCTACTTGGCACTCGCCGGCAATTTTATAAGCCAATTTATCAACCAGTTTCGGAAAAAGATACATATAGATGAAATTGGCGCCCGACAAATTATCCTTGAAAAAGTTTTTCCTGCGAACATCGATACGGCCGTCTAGGCAGGAGCGTTTGATTAAAAATTTGGATTTTAAATAAGGCCATAGTGCAACTTCGTAACCAATTGCCTTTTGGACTCGGAAGTTTTTTGCCGCCGAGATTAAAATACGTCCGTCGCCCGAACCGAGATCATAAAAGACATCACCCGCCGACAACCCACCGAAAAATAGTAAATCTTTTGTCAGTTTTTTTCTGATAGGCACATACGGGGCGCCGTGAATGGAAGAAATGAGGCCTGAAACAAGAATTAAAATAACCGCAATAGTAATCGCAAATTCAGCAGCTAACAAAATTAGTAGTGAGATCTGTTCAACTATGTACATATCTCCACTTTAAAGGACGGGCGAAATAATCACAAACCCCCCGCAAGCTTGCGGGGGGTTTGTGATTATTTGGTACAAAATAGTTTACTGACCGGCGCCAAAGAAAGTTCTTGTTACTAATGCCGCTGTCGTCCTCAATATTACACCTACACCCAATACAACCGCTGCCCCGATAACGCCATTTACTATATGGTCTTTCGCTTTCGTAGCCTTCGCAGCGTCGCCTCTGGCGGCCATATAACTGACTCCGCCCCAAATTATGTATATGACGGCAATAACAATACCCACAATAATCAGCCAATTGGCAACGGTTTCAATCAACTGCTGAATTTTGGTCAGGGTTAACTCTGTCCCCACCGGCAAATTAACGTCCGCAAAAGCCAAAATCGGCAAGGAAACCAAGGCCGCCGGAACCGCTAACCTCCGTACCCATGTTTTTAATTTCTCCATAAAACACCTCCTTCTTTTTTGGCAAAAGAACGAACCTAGGATAACGCTTAAGCTAGATTCTATCCTTGCTTCGCTCTTGCACCATTATTAATTTTATTAGCACACCAAAGGAATCAACGAAAAATCAGTCCTGCCCACGGCGTGCGCGACTGTCGCTATTATAACATACACCGCCATTATTACTAAAATGCCTATCAACACATGCTGAAAATTTTTGACGGCTGTCTGATAAGCGGTTGGGTTGCCCCGGGCGTTCATAAACCTCAGTCCAGCTATAACCAGAAAAATGACCATAATGGCCGTGGCAATACGGGTTAGCCAACAGGCAAGACCATTGATAATATTTGCAACATCTTGAATTGAAAGGTCTATGCCCATCCAGTTGCTCCCACTGCCAGCGGGAACCATGCTTACAGACGGGGATGGGGTAACACTTACGGATGGGGTAGCGCTCACGGTAGCAGCTACTTCGCATATACCTCTCGTACCGCACGTCAAGCCACTTTTACAGTTACTGCTACTGGCGCACAAATCACCGGCATTATTGCCACTGGGCAGAGTGCAAATGCCTCCGGTGCATGCTTCGTTTAGTTGACTATCGCAATGATCAGCGCTAACGCACTCAACGCATTTACCGCTGCTATCGCAAAAAAACGGGTACTGGCAAGCGGCAACTCCTGTGCCGCACGCCTCGCCAAAACCGGCCTCAACCGGCAGGGCGGCCCTAACCGTCTTAAAACCAAAAACAGAAGCGGCGACTACGAGAAACAGGATTAATCCAAATTTCAGGAGGGTTTTTGTTAGCATAATAAAATTATTTATTCCTTAAAGACAAAATGCTTTGTATTAAAGTAACAAAGCCCTTGCCAATAAGCACAATCGCAAGGCCGATTACCGCGTACCAAAGGGCCTTTGCGCCTTTTTGAAATTTGGCAGGAACGCCGCCCGCGGTCAACATCAGCACTCCGGCATAGATGATTATAATCACCGCAATTGGAATGGCCAGATTAAAAATCCAGACACCGATGATATTGATGAGGTCTTGGAAATTCGTTACGCCAATCGGATTTGGAAGATTAAAGACGTTGGTGCCGGAGGAAGGAGTACTGGGGGTAGGAGTGGGGGTAGTAGCAACACAAACGCTCCCCGTCCATCTGCAAGCCGGACTAAGGTTACACCTGTTTCCGGTACAATCATTCTGCACCGGATAATTAGAACAGCTGGTGATTTTACTACAGTCGGGGTTAATCGTAGTTGCTCTTGTTTGTATGTTGAACTCTGGTGATGACCAGGTCTGGCCTTGAGTGCCCAACGTGCCAAGCAGTAAATCGAGGCTTCCTTTGTCCGTCCCTTGCGAAGACGTCCAGCAATAAAAAACTCCGACATATCGGTTATTCTGCTGGTCTACACCGGAATTAAAAGTATATTGGATGTTCTGCCCGGAACCGGCAGACAAGTATTCGTAATCAGTTGCACTACCGGCAATGTAATGCCTAACCGCATAAAAAAGCTGTCGGCTTCCATTGCAATCCGGTGGGTCGAATGTATCTTTTTTATCAACCGAGAAGCCTAGGTTAACTGTTTGAGCCGGATTAATACCCGTGGCTCCATCGGCCAAATCATCACTCACATTAGTACACACCGTGCCACCATTGAAACTGCAGCTCTCTCTCGAATTAGTAGCAAAAGCTTCTTGTCCCCAATACAAAACCGACAACATGAATACAACGATTAAAATTTTATAAATCTTTCTCATTGACTAATGGGCGGGACAGGCGGAACCTCAATAGGAACCTCTGGCGGCAAGGTTCCCCCGCCTGATTTCCTTTTTCTAATTATAGCCCAAACTACCCAAATAACAACTATTAATACTGCGGCCCCCGCAAAAATCAATATCAATTTTAAGCTTGAAATTCCTGCCGACGGTGTAACGCTTGGTACGGGCGTTGGCGTTGCCGGCTTCGGGCAGTCGTTCGGGCAATTTTGATAATTTTCCCCCACATCAGAATTACAAGTACCGTCGTCGTTGCAGAAAGAACTACCACTGACATCCAGAGCCAGGAGCAACAGATTCTTGTCGTCGTAAAAATTAACCTTGGCCGCATCGGCAAAATAGGGAGCGTCAACTGCGACTCCGCCTTTTTTGAAAGCCAGGTTGCCTTTTTGCGGGTCAAATTGGAACGAATACAGAACTTCATTTATGACCGAGACAACCTCCCCCCTGAAAGGATTCGCAATGGAAATGACTTCGGGGATAAAATTATCCGAAACTATGTCATATTTGAACTTAAAATCCCTGTTAGCAAGAAGCTGGCCATTATCGTAATAAAGGTGGAATCTGTAGATGAACTTGTCCTGCCGGGAAACCGTGTCGGCCAAAGCAAAAACACCAATTCCCCAAATTACCAACCCCAATAAAATTATTTTTTTAATCATTTTGGTAATAGGCCTAGAACCCCGGATGTTCTACGCAATAAAGCTTGCTAACCACCGAATACCTGGTCTCATTATACCCGGAGGCCGGACCAATTACAGTATCGGTGCCATTACAAGTGGTGTGCGCCGGATTATCATACAAACATTCCCATTTTCTGACGGCGCTACCATCGCAGCTTGTCTCGCTGGCACAATCTTGGCTTGTCTGGCACGCGGTTGTCCCGCCGCTATAACCGGCTAAAATATTCCGGGGGGAATTTCCGCAACCGCCATCCGCTAATGACTTATAAAAATAGGCAGCGATACAAATAACTTTACTAGAATTAGCCGAATTAGTAAGCCAAGACGAGGTAATTGTTTCCGTTACGCCGCAATAGCTTTTAAAAGCGTTGGCAGTGCCGGGCTGCATTTGCATCAAACCCCAAGAATCACCGGAGCCATAATAGGGAGGGTTAGTTTGGCAACCGGACTCCTTATACATAGTGGCTTTTAGTAGATTGATTGAAATGCCGGTCTTATTGGCCGCATCTTGAAGCGCCGGCAAAAACTGGCTGCAAGCGGAAACGCCGCAAACGGGGGCGCTATCGGGCACCAAGGTACCGCCGCTTAATTTTAACGACTGGCCTTGGCACAAGTTAATCCCGCTAAACAAGCAGGCTGTACCGGAGGGCGTCGGAGTTGGAGTAGGGGTTGGCGTAGGCGTGGGTGTTAAGTTTGTCGCCACGACTTTTATGCTCAATTGCTTTGTCGCCGATTGCTTGGTTGGAGTGGTGGAGTCTTCGACTTTTACAGTAAATGTATAAGTGCCTGCTGTGGTCGGGGTTCCGGTGATTGTACCAAATTGCCCTAATGACAAACCGGGAGGCAAGGAATCGGCGGTGGAAAAAATTTCAGGGAAGGCCCCTCCGGTAACAATAATTTGCTGGGCGTATGGTGTATTTAAAACGGCGTCGGGCAGCGAACTTGTGACAAAACTCAGTATTTTGCCGCACTCATTGCCACAGTCCGAAACGAGATATGATCCGTTTTGATCAGCCACGCATTGATTTGAGGTATTGCAAGCATATTTTGTTACGGTAACAGGTGGTTGTTGGACAACGCCTGTGCATTCTATTCGGAACCAGTTATTTGAGATATCGCTGTCGCCGACAAGAGATTTAAGCACCGTATTGGTTATCATCCAAGCACCGAAAATTATAAAAAGTCCTATCGTTGTATTCCAGAAAAAATTCTTACCAGTAGTAACGAGACCTGGCTTGGCACCGCCTAAAAGAATCATGAGGCCGCCTATCAGATAAAAAAGCACCGCAACCGCCGGTACAACGGTGAAAAGAACAAAATTAAGGACATTGCTTGCAAGGGCAAAGATATCGCAGGTGGTGCAGGCCTTCATTTCTGCGGGAGTTCCGCTTGAACGGCCGCACGGCACAAGACCCGCGGCATTAACGGTTGGGTAAATTAAAAATAGCCCCACGAGGACGAGCAGGAACACAAGAAAAATTTTGGAAAAACGGTTAGGCATTATTTGCCAAACTCAGAAACTGCCTCCTTGGGCACGAGTCATTAAGACATTGACCTCGCTCTCCACGGCCTCAAGCGCGTCACGCGCCGACATGCGGCCAAAATTGACATTATCAATCATCTCCGCAAAAATCGTTTCTATCGCGGAATTGTCAATTTGATACCACGACCTTGCGGATAACGCCTGAACTGCAAAAACTCCGAGGTCGGGATCGATTTTTTGCTGCTCTATCAGATCGCGCCGCGCCGACGGGCGGTCAGAGGCATTAACATACGATGTTGCCCCTTGCGTTGAACTTAGATAAACCAAAAATTTCCAGGCGACTACCGGATTTGCGGATTGCTTAGACACGGTTGGAGCCCAGTAATTGGCGAAGTTCACGGCCACTGGCGTCCCTGTGATTTGCGGAACCGGCGCGATGCCGAAATTAAACCGGGCTGATTTTGAACGCAATGTTGCAATTTGGTGGGAATAATTAAACATCATCGCCACATTGCCCTCGGTAAAAGCGTCTATGGAATAGTGCTGCTGGCCATTCCAAGTGTAAACACTCTTGGCAGGGTCTGCAAAGCTCGTGTAATACTGGAGGGCCGTTTCGCCTACATTTTGCCCCCCAACCTGCTGGCTGAAAGTGGCGCTTCTGTGTGCGCTATCGGTCATCTGGACTCCGCTTTGGAGCATTAAAAGCATCAAAATATCCGTTGAGCGATTAATATTCTCGGCCGTGCCAATGGCGGCTCCCGATTTTACTATGTTCCCTCGCTGGTCAATCGTCGTAAGTTTTTTTACATCGTTGTTGAATTCGTCCCATGTCGCCGGCGGACTGGCAATGCCAGCGGTATTAAAAAGGTCTTTGTTGTAATAAAGGCCGAGGGTGTCAACATAGATCGGCAGAGCGTAGATTTGGCTATTCTGCGTTAAATCAGCCAGAGTAACATCCAAAAACTGGTCCTGAAAATCTTTTATGGTAAAGAGGGGATTCTTTTCTCCTTTCAGAACCTCCTGTGGTAACGGCTGAATTTTGTCGGCATGTTTGGGGAGCCACGTATTGTGCATCAGCCAAATATCCGGTCCGGTGCCCGCGGCAAAGGAATTCACAAGTTCTTTTTCGTAGTCCTCAAAGGGAAACGACTTATAGATAATTTTAACGTTGGGGTAAACTTTTTGAAACGCCGAAATCGCGGAATTATAAAAACTAAGGTCATCAAAAGTGCCCCAAAATTGCAAAGTCACCTGCTGCTGCACGCCGCCTCCAAAACTCCCCAAAACCAGAAATAAAAGCAATACAACTACGGCAAGACCGGTAACACCGCCGATTATTAAAAGTTTAGTTTGAGACATTTGACTAGATCTTCTTGAATATTAATCCAAAGTGATAGTTCCCGGCATCAATTTCACTGGCGAACTGAAAGTCGTTACCAACAAGCTGGCGTATCTCTTCAGGGCTTGTCCTCAAATTATCGGGAGGGCCAAACCCGCTGTTCCCCTTTTGCCAATCAATGACGACAAGAGTTCCGTTGGGCTTCAGGACTCTCTTTGCTTCGGCGACGATCGGGGCTTTGTTTGTATTCTGAAAGAGAATGTTAGCCAGTAAAACCATGTCCTGCGAATCGTTGCCCAATCCTGAACCGCCCGGGATTTCCAGATTAGACCTGATGGTTTCTATGTTTCTTAATCCCTCGGCCTTGGCTTTTGCCCGCAGGGTTTCAAGCGCCGAATCCATAACATCAATCGCGGAAACCGTACCGTTTTCGCCCACTATTTTTCCAAGAATAATTGCGAAATAACCGGCACCGGAACCAAAGTCGGCAATTTTCATTCCCGGCGTAACCCCAAAATAGCCCGCAATTCTTTGGGGATCCATAAACCCCCCGCTTCCGGGAACGGGAGGAGAAAACACAGTTGTATTTAGTTGGGCTTCTATGTCTTTATTCTACCACCGGCAAAATTAAACAAAAAGCCGCGTTGTGAACAACGCGTCCGCGACAATCGCTTTACGCGGACTTCAAGATCTAACCTTGAGCGGTTGAGTATAGAGTTAGAAAAGGAGGAGGGCGAGTGACTACACCACGACTACCGATGCCACCGTATCCCCTGTCTCCATTTTCATTATGCGAACGCCTTGAGTGGCGCGGCCGAGTACCGAGATGCTCCCTAATTCCATACGAATTACTTGCCCCTTGCGAGAGATAGCTATTACTTCTTTATTTTCTTCGCTTGTAACATGAGCTGACACAAGATTTCCGGTCTTGCTGGTAATTTTGGCGGTCAATATTCCTTTCCCGCCGCGTTTTTGGACTTTGTAAGCGGAAAGGTCGGTTCTCTTGCCGTAACCATTGGCCATAACTGCAAGAAGTCGTAATCCATTTCCTCCTTTAGACGGGATGACTTCCGCTCCAACGATTTTAGCCCCGGCGTCTAGGCGCATGCCAATGACGCCACCGGCGCCTCTTCCCATAGGACGGACATCTTTCTCCTTGAACCTGACAGCCGAACCGTCAGAGGTAACTAATATCATCTCATCGGAGCCGGAGCTTATCTTAACCCACTTTAGTTCGTCGTCTTTTTTGAGTTTTATCGCAATCATGCCGTTGCGACGGACTTGCGAGAATTCGGAAACGCTGACTTTTTTGATTATACCGTTAGCCGTTGCCATAACCAGATAACCGGTTTTTTCTATCTTTTTAGAAATCGGAACCATCGCTGTTATGCGATCCTGCGGCGATACCTGCAAGAAGTTGACTATCGCTTTCCCCTTGGCCTGGCGGGTTGATTCCGGAACTTCATATCCCTTGGTCTGAAATATCTTGCCAGAGTTAGTAAAAAACATCAGCTGGTCGTGAGTATTGGCGACAAAGAATTGGCTCACGGCATCTTCTTCTTTCGTCGCCATACCGACGAGTCCCTTGCCGCCGCGTTTTTGCGCCTTCAAAACATCGGGCGGCATACGTTTGATATATCCGCCATAAGTCATCATGAATAACGAATCCGCTTCCGGTATGAGCTCTTCCTCGCCTACCTCCTGAAGGGCCGATTTAATAATCCTCGTTCGGCGTTCATCCGAATATTTTTCTTTGATTTCTTTAAACTCCTGCTTGACCGCTTCCAGAATTTTCTTGGGGCGGGCCAACAGATCTTCAAGGCGGGCAATCAGGTCTTTTTTCTCTTTCAGTTCATCTTCTATCTTTTTCCGTTCAAGACCGGCCAATGTTTGAAGGCGCATTTCAAGTATCGCCGTCGCCTGTTTATCGGAAAATTTGTATTGTTTGATCAGGTTTCTGAAGGCATCTTCTTTTGACTCTGATCTCTTAATAAGTTTTATAATTTCGTCAATGTGGTCAAGGGCTTTTTTTAATCCCTCAAGAATGTGCGCCCGCTCCTGCGCCTTGCGCAGATCAAACTGCGCCCGCCGGCGCGCTACAACCTCGCGGTGCTCAATAAATTTCTCAAGTAACGTTTTTAAATCAAGGATCTGGGGCTGAATGCCGTCAACCAGGGCCAAAGCATTAACATGGAAAGATTTTTGAAGTTCGGTGTACCTGAAAAGCTGGTTCAAAACTTTGCGCGGGAAAGCGTCTTGTTTCAGATCAATGGCGATGCGGAGACCGTCCTTGTCCGACTCATCGCGGACATCTTTTATCCCGTCCACTTTTTTCTCTTTGACCAAATCGGCAATCTTTATTATCAGCTCCGATTTATTGACCTGATACGGAATTTCGGAAACTATGATCTGAAATCCTCTTTTCTCCGATTCAACTATCTCGGCTTGGGCCCGCATTATGATCGGCCCCTTGCCGGTGGCATAAGCGTTCAGAATGTCTTTCTCGTTGTAAATCGTACCGCCGGTCGGGAAGTCCGGCCCTTTGACAAACTGCATCAAGTCGTTAACGTCGGCATCGGGGTTGTCAATCAGATGAACCAAGCCGTCCAAAATCTCGCCCAAATTATGGGGTGGAATGTTAGTTGCCATCCCGACCGCAATGCCCATTGAACCGTTGATCAAGAGGCTGGGGATTTTCGCCGGCAAAACAGTCGGTTCCTGCCTTGAACCGTCATAGTTGTCTCTGAAATCCACGGTTTCCCTTTCTATATCCGAAAGCATTTCTTCCGAAATATCAGTCAGCCGACACTCCGTGTACCGCATTGCCGCTGGCCGGTCGCCGTCAATTGAACCCCAATTCCCCTGTCCGTCTATAAACGGGTAGCGCAAAGAAAAATCTTGGGCCATTCTGGCCATTGAATCATAGACGGCAACGTCTCCGTGAGGATGGTAGTTGCCCAAGACCTGGCCGACTACTTTGGCGGACTTTACGAGCTTACTATTATGACGAATGCCCATTTCGTGCATGGCGAAAAGTATCCGTCTGTGCACCGGCTTGAGTCCGTCCCGAACGTCCGGCAGGGCGCGCGCAACAATTACGCTCATCGCGTAATTAAGATAGGATTCCTGCATCTCCTGCACTATTTCCCGCGGCTTGATTGTACCCGATAAGGTAGCCATAAAATAAAATTTTCAATTCTCAATTCTCAATTTTCAATCAAAACTCCGCTTTGAAAATTGAAAACTAAAAATTGAAAATTACTTACTGCGATAACGGTAATTTCTGCGGAGGGAGAGGTTCTTCTTTCGGCCCGGTTCCGCCATTACCCACGTTAAATTCTGACTGCCTGCCCAGGATTAATTCCGAAATATTTGCTTTCAAACCGTTCCAAACATTAAAAATCGTTGCAAACGGCGAGGGGGTCTGGATTTTTGTTTTTTCGGCTAAAGCCCTTTCTTCTTGGGCCTGTCCGGGGTTAAGCAGGGCAACGAATCTTTGTTCCGTATTCCTGAACCCAACGAAGCCGACAACCGAAAAAGTTATAACCACCAAAACCCACATAAATGCTTTTCTTATGTGCTCCGGCTGCTGCTTGATTTCGTATAAAATGCCTCGCATTAAAGTTTAAAAATGACCAGTTTAATTTCTTCCTGCGGCAATGTTTTCTTGGCAATTCTTAAGGTTTCCACTTCTTCCGGTTTTATCCCCATCTCTTTAAGGAATTTCTGCGGCCCTTCAATGTCCATGTTAAGGCCGGGGATGTTGTAATGCATCGGGATGACGATTTTGGGCTCTATCTCTCTGACAATGTCCGCCGCCTCACTACCATTAATTGTATACTTTCCGCCGACAGGAATAAACAGCATGTCAACGTCGCCAATGGCCTCAAGTTGCTCATCGGTTAATTTGGCCTGTCCGAAATCGCCCATATGGCACAATCTCATATCCTCCATCCTTACGACATAAATGGTATTTAATCCTCTCTCAATGCCCTGTGAATTATCATGATAAGAAAGAATCCCTTCCACATAGACACCGGATTTTTCGTATTCCCCCGGACCGCGGATTACAAACGCCTCGCCCGGCGCACCTTCCACGTTATCGTGGTCATAATGCTCGTGGGTAACCAAAAAAATGTTGTCATTAAGCCGCGGAGCACGCAGGCCGATTTCTTTGGAAAAAGGGTCAAAAAGCAGACTGACGCCCTTTGACTCTACCCTAAAGCATGACTGTCCGTACCAGCTGATTGTCATAACTAAATTATATCAAAAATGAAAGGCAAATTCAATTGTTTGCCAAGTCCAATTAAAGGTGTTACGCTTTTGATTACTAACGGGATGGAAATCAAAGAACAAATAAATTCGCCTGACTTTTCAATGAAGGACCTGCTTGCCAAGTCCGAATTTGACTTGCCGAAAGTCGGCCAGGTTTTGACCGGCGAGATTATAGGCATCAGCAAAAATTCGGTCCTGATTGACTTGGGCGCGCTTGGCACGGGGATAATTTATCCCGGGGAATTTTATGACAATCCCAATCTGCAAAAAGCCCTCAAGGCGGGCCAGCAGGTCTCGGCAATCCTATTGGACCTTGAAAACGAGGAGGGTTATCGCGAGCTTTCGCTAAGACAAGCCCAGATGACCACGGCTTGGCAAGATATTAAAAATAAAAAGGAGAGCGGCGAGATCATTGACACTAAAGTGATCAACATAAACAAGGGGGGGCTGATAGTAGAAATAAACGGCATTCAAGGATTCCTGCCCCTGTCGCAACTGCTGGCGGAACATTACCCGAAAGTTGAAGGCGGCGACACGGCGAAAATCGTGCAGGCGCTTCAAAAATTCCGCAATCAAGACATTAAAGTCAAAATCATAGATTTTTCGGAAGGCGATAACAAACTTATAGTTTCAGAAAGAGCGATCACCGACACCCAGCTGAAAGAAGAAATAGCAAAACTTAAAATCGGCGATGTTGTTGATGCTGAAATCACAGACGTTACCGATTTCGGGGCATTCGCGCTGATAGGATCCCCCGCCGCATCCCAAACGGACGTTACGGCGGAACAGAAATTACTCTTGGAGGAGGGCCGAGAAACCGGTGGCAGAGGGAAAATTGAAGGACTCATTCATATTTCGGAGATTGATTGGAAGCTTATTGAAAACCCCCGCGATTTTTTGCAAGCCGGCCAAATCGTGAAAGCAAAAATAGTAAACATCGAGGGTAATAAGGTCTCGTTGTCACTCAAGGCGTTAAAGCCGGACCCCTGGGAAAAGATCGAAGAAAAATATACGGTAGGACAAACGATAAACGGAGATATCGCCAAAATAACCAATTATGGGGTGCTGGTCCAACTGGGCGAGGAAATCTATGGTCTGGTGCCGGTGTCAGAATTTGGAGACAAAAAACCCGGCGAATCATTAAAGATCGGCGACAAACTGAACGTAGCTATCGTCTCAATTGACCCGAAAGAGCACAAATTACTCTTAACTCTTCAAGAAGAAAAAAATGACAAATAAAAAGCGGGGGGCAGGCAAAATCATCACGATTGTACGCGGACCGATGAAGTTAAAACCTACTCAAGCGCACAAAAACAAAAGAGCATACAGCCGCAAAAATGAAAAAATGAAATTAAAATCTTTGATTGAAACTTCATAAACAAACCCCCGCCCCGCGTAAACGCGGGGCTTCTCTTGACAATCGCTTACTATTAATGTAAAATTAAGGCGACCTAACTGCCCCGTTATTTCAAAACTAAAAAGAGGGAAAAGGAGGAAGATGGCAGAAACCCAGACAAATGGCGGCTTGCCGCCGCAAATTTTAAAACAGCTTCGCCTGATCAGAGAGAAATTCTCGCGGGATATTCTCCCGCAGATAAAAGCAAAAAGATCCTTTGTAAGCAACGGCGAAAAAAGACGGGAAAAGACAAGAAGACCTTCTTGCCAAAAGTCCGCCATCAGATTCAGCACCTTCGCCATGACTTTGAGCAACGATTTGCCGGACGTCCAATCTCCCATTTCTAAGAACCGACCCGTTCGGATGACGGCTATACCGAGCCAGACAGGCCAACTCGTCAGTGTCTTCGTCGTCGCCATAGTTACGACCGATCCTCCGATTTATGTCTTCCAGAAAATTCAAAAAAAATCCGCCCCGGGTTTCCCCGGCGGCGGAATTGAAAACGGCGAGACAATACTCCAGGCCGCAGTGAGGGAATTTCTGGAAGAAAGCAATGGCGGAGATCTCACCAAAGGCATCAACATCGTTTCCTACAATCCTCTCTGCATCGGGAAATTCGTTCTTGACAGAGCGGTGAACGGCGAACAGGGAGCGATAGTTCTCGTAGAAATCCCCGAAAGCGAAATTGCAGACCTCAAAGCCGGCGGCGGCGTTGAAGACGGGGAAGTAGTTGAAAAATTGTTCTTTTGGACCTTTGATGAGGTCTCGGAGAAAGCGGAGAGTAGAGTTATCCTCCCGAATGCAGTCAAGATTTGGGATCTATACTGTGATCATCTGGTCAACGCGCCATAATTCTTTGTTCCGGTTTCTACTGAAAAAGTCAAAGCCCCGACACTATCGGGGCTGTTTAATTTCAAAAAAACAAAAAAGTACTAAAGAACTATAGACTGATCACGGTACTAATCTGGCCCGGAATCAGAGAATCCGCAAACGGCCTGAAGACATCCATCGCCAACCGTTTGGATTCTTGAGTACCGTGAGTTGCCACGATTTTCTCAAGTTTTTTCCCTCGCCGGCTGATGATTTTCTTCACCATCTCAACCGTTTCCCCCAGCCCGCCATGAGCGGAGAGATGAAAATGGCAAGCACCGCATTTTACTTCATATCTCTTCTTTATGTTGCCTTGTTCGTCTTCCAACACGACGTGGGTAACACGACCAGTTTCTTTTCTTTTCTCAATCTTCTGTAGCAACTTCTCCATTGTACACCCGGGCACAAGCCACGAGGTGGCGACAAACTCAAAGTTCGGATTTTCCAGACCTTCCTCAAGATAATATCTGACCGGCCCGCCATCGCCGAAACCGGCAGGGGTTACGATAACCAGCGGCCCGCCGTTCGCAAGCAATTTCTCTCTTTGGGCATTACCGCCTTCAATGAACTCCACGTCTTCAAGAGAAAAATCCTTGTCACGGGGCGACCATCGGTTTTCTTTGAAAGTTCTGAACATCCTAACACCGCTACCATCGGCATAGACGGGTCTGATGCCGGCTTTGGCCAAGGCCAGAGCGACGTTCTGCTCCCGGCCAACGGCAAAAGCAGCGATGATCACAACTTTCTTTTCTGTTAAGGACTCGCCGACACGATTTACTAACCGCCCCATTTCCAAATCGTAATCCAATCGGGTTAGGGACGGGTTGGTCAAATCGGTCACGGCAATTATGTCAGGCAGCCATGAATCGGGAATTCCGTCGGGCAGTGAACTACTGCCGACGACTTCCTGTTCGTGCCAGCCCATGTCCCCGCAAAAAAGAATCTTTTTGCCCGAAGGCATTTTAATAATCAGAAACAGCGCGCCGGGAATGTGGCCAGCCGCACCCGTGAAAGCCCGAACGCCGGGCAGAATTTCAAATTCCCCAAAGGGAATATTTTTCAGCATCTCGGCGGTTCTGTTAATTGAAGAATGAAAATCGCTACCGACGCCGCGACACCACGTTTCATACAGAACCGCGGGCAGAATAGCATTCGTCTGGGGCGAGCCGTAAATTGGCGCTCCTTCGGCGAAAAGGTTATTCTCCGAGGCAAGACCGACACAACCCACATGGTCAAGATGGGCATGAGTCAGAACCAGCGCCGAGAATTTCAACCCTTCTGATTTCATCAAAGAAAAATCCGGGAATCCGTATCTGCCTCTCGGCAATAATTCAAGACCGCAGTCCACTCCAATGGCTTGGTCTCCGATCTGGAGCGCCACAGAGGATGGACCTAGGCCGTCATTTTTATTTAACGAACTGCCTCCAATGTAAAGTAACCTTTCGCTCATTTCTCTCCTTTCTCTTGTTTTTGAGAGGTGAATAGTATCTTCTAGCACCGTTGAAAGGGTGGATTGCATGGTCGCCGAGCAGTATAATATCTCATCACTGCGAGGCGAATCCACGCTTTCAACGGAAGGCAGTCCGCTCGCTGGGCGGATAAATGGTGATAGAAGATACTATTCACCGAGCCTAGTTTTTAATGGACTTTCTGTCATTTTAGCATACCTATTGACATAGGTCAAGGGTTTTGCTATAATCAAAGTGGATGATGGAAAGCGCATCAGCTGAGCGCTTTTCTCATATCTTTCACAAAGGAGGCCAGAAATGGCCAGCAACCAGAACCCGTCGACGAAAGCCGGCGAAACCGAAATCATCACTGCCCGCCGCGAGGCGGCAGCAAAGCTACTTCCCCTATTCGGCGGAACAACCGCCGATGGGAAAGAAGCCGTGGGAGTGTTCCACACCCACGGCATCGCGGCCGTAATCGGCTCCGGTGCCGAAAACAAGAAACTTGTGGACGAACTGCGGAGCAATCCGCACGCTAAGACACTGGCAGTTATTGCCGCGGCCCGCGGCAACAAGAACTTCTCGCCGGCGCTGGTTGCGGAACTCTTTTCCCGACCCGAAGTGGACGAGGACAATGACTGGTTCGCCAAGGTTTTCTTGGGCGGGCTGGCCGAGATCTTTGACGCAACTGGTGTCGCCCTGATACTACCGCCCAGCCAAGCCGGGTTGGACATGGTTCGCGGCGCATACAACGTCGTCAGCCACCTTTCCGAGGAGGAAAGGAAAAAGCTCGGCCTCTGCGAGGCCGACGAAGCCCCCCGCCGCCAACTGGCGGTGGATTTGATGGCCATCCTCGATGAGGAGAAGCCGGCTCCGCTGACTCCGGCTCAGCAGTTGTACCGCTGGGCAGTACGGAAGTGGAATGCTCGGCAGGTCCGGCGGGATGTGAATGCTGCCGCCAATGATGCCGCTGCGGCTCTGCCGTCGGCGACGCCAGCCCCCGAGCCGGCCCCGGCACCTGCCGGACCGGCCATTCCCGACCTCACTGCCCTCACCGGCGGCGACAAGTCTCTGGCCAGGGTGCCCTGGGGAGTTAAGAAGGTTGCCGTGCCCCCGGCCGCCCCGCCGGCCGAGGCGCCCAAGCCCGCCGCTCCCACGGCGGAGGACGAGGACCGCGAGCTCGTGCTCGCAGCCATTCAAAAGGCAGCGGATAGCGGAGACGTTCCCGCGAAAGCCTTCCTCAAAGTGAAGGGTGAGAGGGCTACCATAGCCGAGATGACGGCTTTTGCCACCCGCAAGGGCCTTCTCTAACGCTTTCCGCCCCCGCCCTTTTGACGACAACGCCAAAAGGGCGGGGCGCTCGACCTGTTCTTTCTGACAACTTGACTCCGACCCACGGTCCGCCTGCCGTGGGTCTCTTTTTTTGTCCAAAACACCAGCCCTTTACAAAGCCCTTATTTTGATATATAATATAACTAAGGCTTTGATTTACATACACAGAGAAGGAGACCCATGAAAGAAGAAGCCGCTGTCGCCAAGCGCGATGGCGAGGAAGAAACCAGACGAAAAGAAGGCAACGAGAGCCAACTTGTAACGGCTCTCGCCGAAATCTTGGGGTCACCCGACCCCGAGACTGTCTTCCTAGATGCCGTCAGTAACGGTGTCGTCCCAGACGATGCTTGTCTGGAACTCGCCGAGCACCTCGGTGAGTTGGTCAAAGCTGTGAACTTTGACAACCGCGTTGAGATTGTCTTCGCTCTCCACGAGGGCGGGGCGATCTCCGGAAAGACCGAGCAGTACCTCTTGCTTGCCATTTTGGAAATGGATGAGCAGGAGGAGGGTTGGGCTACAGACGATCCCGAAATCACAATTCAAACGCCAACGTTTGAATCCCCCGCTCCGGCGCTCCAAGCACCGCTGGCAAATCCTGTTGCCGACCTCATCAGGTCGGCGGCCGAACTGCAAACGCAGTTCGGTACTGCCACTGCTGTGCCAGAGGAGAAACTCTCCGAAATCCGGCAAGCGGTCGGGAAATTGGCGGAGGAGGAATTTAGTTCTCTCCGTCAAATCCTCGGCTCGGCGATCCTCGCCCAAGCTGAGGTTCCGGCTGCAGAGCGAACGGTTGATGTCGCCGCTAGTTTAGACATCGTGGGAATCCTCCTCGGCCAGAGGCAGACAGAGCTGACCGCTGCCGCATTCGCTGTTTACGAGGCCTTGGTTCGTGAGGGCTTCCGCTTGACCCATCGCAATGAGTTTGACCGCCCGTTGATGACGGTCAGCTCAATCACTTTGCTCCGGAACCGTTTCCAAAGGTGGCTGGATTCACACGAGCCCGGTCTCGGCGTAGACGAATTGGTTTTGGCCCAAAGAGCTAATGCTACGCTTGAGAATTTTTTGCTGGCCGCCGCGGACGACTACATCAAAGCAACTATTCGCCGCGACCACGCAACTCGGTTACGCGAGCGAATCATCTCCTCCCATATCCGCATCCTAGACGAGGTCAACGAGGAGCTGATCGCCGCCCAACCGGCAACTAAGGAGGAGGCCCTTCAGCAAGTTCAGGACAACCTCCACGCGAAGCGGACCGAACTCGCTTCCGAGCTCCGGGCCGCAGGTTCCGCAATCCTCGGTGAGGCCGAGGCGGTGATCCGGCGGGTTCTTGACCTTCACTCGGCAAATACCGCTTTGCGGCACGAATTGGCCGAGTTGGAAGCCAACGATTACGACCCGCTATCCCAGCGGCCAATACTCTTGGGCCGTGACAAGCAGTTGGCCTACTTCGAGCTTGAGCGGAAGGAACTTGATTCCATCCGACTTGAGCTGGAAACGGCCCTGAAGGAAGGGCCTGATGCCAACCGTAACGGCGACCGAAAAAAGCTTCAGATCCTGTCGGTCATCACGGCCGGCAAGCTTCAGGAGCTTGACCAATTGATCGCGGGTCTTCGGCCCGCACCGACAGTACTGGAGGTTCGTCATGGCTAAAAACGCCGACCGCAAGCAGAATAAGCCTGCCGCCGCCGTCAAAGCAACAGGCAAGGGCAAAAAAGAGCGAGAACCAGTAAACCGCAAAGAGCGCCGGGAATTGGGTAAGACAAGGGCCGCCAAAAAGGCGGCTGGAGCCAAGTCCGCTCCGCCAGTCCACGAGCCGGTTGGGCTTACCCTCGCCCAGCTTGAGGCCTCGGGGCTTACCACCACGAAACAGTCAGCCGGCCCAACCTTCGAGCAAGCCCTGCTTGAGGTAATCGCCGACCAGGCCCGGCAATTCGAATCCACCGAGCCGGTTTCTCTGCCGGCCACGCTCAACCCAGAAGTCCGTATTTTCATCAGCGGGCAGACTTACACGCTCGCTGATTACGAGGCAGTTGAGGAGCCGTTTGGATCTACCGCTAGCCGCAAGGTGGTGGCAGCCGAGATCCACTCTCTTCTCAAAAAGACCGGGCTCATTTTCAATGCATATCGCGAGTCCGGTACCATCGCGGCACAGTTGGCCGCCGGGGAGACCTTCGAGAAAGAACCAGAAGATTCGCCTCTCAAACTCCAGCTCGCTGAAGTCGTCCTCACTGACGACCCAGCGGCTGTTGGGGACTTTCTTGAGGAGGTCTGGGGTAGAGTGGTGGAGCTTCAGCTCATCGCAGGGTCGTTTGAACCTGAGAGTGAATTGGAGAAATCCGCTCGGCTCGGCCTCGTTGACGAGGCCACAGCTGACCGTCTCAAAAGGGCGGTGACTGAAGAAGCCATCCGGCTTGACCTTTCCCAGCGGCTTGCGGGACTGACCGTGAGCGCCACCACACCGACAGCGGAGGTTGATGAGACCTTTGCCGTCATCATCGCCGAGGCCGCGCAGGCAGCCAAGGTTCAACGGCGCGAGCGCGCCACCTTCCGCCAGACGCTGTCGCAGAGATTGCGAGGACGGAAAGAGCGTGAGGGCCAGCGAGTTTCTTCTAAGTCATCGGAGGAATCCGGCGACGAGGAATTTGTCCAGTTCCTCGCGTCCCATCGAGAAGAACCGGGCGCGAAACAAGCCCTGCTTGCCCTCCATCTCGAGGCGGAAATAGCCGCCGCCGAGAAGCGCTGGGCGGATCTGAAATCCCGTCTGGCCGCCGGGGCCAGCCACCCCGAAACCACCGTTGCACAGAACGCCACGGCAATGAAGGATCTGCTGGGCGCCTTAGCCCAGATCGGAGCCCTTCATCAACAGCTTGAAGCGCTGGGCTAGCCCCAGACCCAGAGCTGCTGGCCTCAAACTCAAGTTCTTCCTATCCCCCTGCACGGACCGCGCATTTTGCGGACCGTGCAGGGCTTTTTTTGTCAAACTTATACGAGGGTGCAAAGTAAAATTTGCCTACCTTCATTTTTCGTGTTAAACTTATACGACTATGAAATCTCTAATCAAATACGTTCTAATTGTCTTTCTGGTACTGCTTTTGGTTTCCGGATTGATCGCCGCTTTTGGCTATCCGTTTTCCCAAAATAAAACCGAAGTTTCTCTGACCCAGCTGGTCAGCCAGATAAACAGCTCGCAGGTCAAAGGAATTATCGTCCAAGGCGACATCATAGAAATAACCCTGAATAACGACAGCAAGGAACTGACTAATAAGGAACCCAACGTTTCCATCGCCGAAATCTTGGTTAATCTGGGGGCAGACAAAACCAAACTGAATCAGATTAGCGTGGACGTAAAAAGCGATAGCGGTTTTACTTATTATCTGGTAAATTTCCTGCCGATTATTCTTACTTTTCTTTTTATCATCTTTATTTTCTGGTTTATGTTCCGCCAAACCCAGCGCGGCACGATGCAGGCATTCAGTTTCGGTAAAACAAAAGCGCGCCTCGCCGGCGGAGACGACGGCAAGAAAAAAGTGACTTTTGACGATGTCGCTGGCTTGACCGAGGCCAAGGAAGAGATTTCAGAGGTGGTGGAGTTTCTAAGCGACCCAAAGAAGTTCCAGAAGCTGGGGGCGAGAATCCCCCGCGGCATTTTGCTCATCGGCGCTCCAGGAACGGGCAAAACTTTGCTTGCCAAGGCAGTAGCAAACGAAGCCAACGTTCCTTTCTATTTCGTCTCCGGTTCGGAATTCGTTGAAATGTTCGTCGGCGTCGGCGCCAACCGCGTGAGAGACACTTTTGAAATGGCTAAAAAAACCGCGCCGTCAATAATCTTTATAGATGAAATAGACGCCGTCGGGCGCCACCGCGGAGCGGGACTCGGGGGCGGACACGATGAGCGAGAACAAACGCTCAACCAAATTTTGGTTGAAATGGATGGTTTCGACACTAACGATGCCGTCATTGTTATGGCAGCGACTAACCGCCCTGATATCTTAGATCCGGCCTTGCTTCGTCCAGGCAGATTTGACAGGCGCGTAACGCTGGACGAACCGTCCATGAAAGACCGTGAAGCCATATTAAAAATACACGCGCTGGACAAACCGCTCGCCAAAGACGTTAATTTTAAGGTGGTTGCTGAAAGAACTCCGGGCTTCTCCGGCGCCGACCTGGCCAATCTTTTAAATGAGGCGGCGATACTCGCGGTCCGCAAAAACCAAAAAGAGATCATTCAATTAAATCTTCTGCAGGCAATTGAAAAGGTTATGCTCGGTCCCGAGCGCCGTTCACACATACTCACTAAAAAAGAAAAAGAAATTGCCGCGTATCACGAAGCGGGCCACGCGCTGGTGGCAGTATTTCTACCGTATACCGACCCAATACATAAAATTTCCGTTGTTTCGCGCGGCCAGGTGGGTGGATACACGCTTAAACTTCCGACAGAAGACAGGCATCTTCGTTCCAAATCAGAATTTGAATCGGAACTAGCTGTCTTACTCGGCGGTTACGCCGCAGAACGGCTGGTGTTCAACGAACTCACCACCGGCGCCGCAAACGATTTGAAAATAGCTTCTGAACTTGCACGTAAAATGGTCACTCAATTTGGCATGTCCGATAAACTGGGACCGGTTACATTCGGCGAAAAAGAGGAGCTGGTATTTTTGGGAAGGGAAATCGCTACCGAAAAAAATTACTCAAACGAAATTGCCTTCCAAATAGACAGCGAGATCAAAGCGTTGATCTCCAGGGCCCTAAAAAAAGCAAAGGAGACCCTGGCTAAAAAGATGGCGACTCTTACCAAAATAGCCACCGAACTTATTACTAAAGAAACCCTTGAGCAGAAAGAGTTTTACGCTCTTCTGAAAACATAAATTCGGCACCTATTAAAACAAAACCCCGCCGTCGGCGGGGTTTTGTTTTGGTTGACTAAAACTTGCAAAAAACTTAAAATACTAGCAATCGCGTCCGTAGCTCAACGGTGGAGCAAGGTCCTTATAAGACCGAGGTTCCTGGTTCGAATCCAGGCGGACGCACAAATAGAATTGGTTTGGTGTTTCAGCGCCAAACTAATTCTATGCGGCTGGATTTGAACCCAACGAAGGGGTCGGGGAACGATGATGGTTCCCCGATGTGGAAGCATTGAAACCGCAAGGTTTCAAAGAGCGAACGCGAGTCCACTTGGTTGAGCGTTCGCGAGTTCGATTCCAGGCGGACGCACATAGGCCCCGGGCGCGTAGTTCAGTGGTAGAATGTCCGCCCTACACGCGGAAGGTCCCTGGTTCGAATCCAGGCGCGCCCACATATCTCTCTTGAACGAAATTAAAATAATCTACGAGGATAATGACATTTTAATAATCGACAAGCCGTCGGGCCTGTTGACGCATCCTAAGAATAAAAACGACCAGAGCGAAAGTGTCGTCAGCTGGCTTTTGAAAAACCGGCCATCGGTTAAAGATATCGGGGAGGATAAAATTCGCCCCGGAATCGTTCACCGTCTGGACAAAGAAACCTCGGGGCTATTGCTGATTGCCAAGAATCAAAAATCTTTTGAATATCTGAAAGAGCTTTTTCAAAAAAGGGAAATCGTAAAAACATATATTGCCCTGGTCTACGGCCAGCTTAAAAACAAAAGGGGCGTCATAGAAACACCACTGGGTAAGTTGGGGACCAGACAGACAATCAGAATCCACGGTAAGCATGAACTCAAAGAAAAAAACGCAATCACTGAATATAGGATGCTCAGAGAATATGCCGGCTACAACTTGCTTGAAATAACGCCCAAAACCGGGCGCACTCATCAGATAAGGGTTCACTTGAAATCAATAGGCCATCCTGTGGTCTGCGACCCGCTTTACGCCGGCAAAAAACTGGTTTGCCCACCGGAATTGAATCGCCTTTTTCTGCACGCTCAAAAATTGTCTTTCGTATCCCCCGCCGGCGAATCATTAACCATAGAAGTTGATTTGCCGCCAGAGCTGGATAATTTTCTGAATGAGATGATTTCAAAACCCCTTTCGTAGCGAAATCTCTGATTTTTGGATAGGGTAAGGAAGATGAGTAAAATGCCCGGAAACGTAGCAGTAGCTACGGTGAGGACATTTTACGAAATCTGACACAGCCACAGTCAAAAATCAGAGATTGCAGTAGAAATGGGGTTTTAAAATCATCTCAATTGCCAAAAAACATAGAATGAGCTATTATTGTCAATTATGATTACGCTTCAAACATTCAACTCAAAAATGGCATCGGCGTTAAACTTACCCGACATTAGGCCGGGCATGACCATTAAGGTTCACCAAAAAATAAAAGAGGGCAATAAAACCCGGGTACAGATTTTTGAAGGGATAGTTATCGCCCGTAAACACGGTTCCGGGCCAAGCGCCACCATTACTGTCAGAAAAATATCAAATGGTATTGGTGTTGAAAGGATTTTCCCCCTGCACCTGCCCACAATAGAAAAGTTTGAGATTGTGAAAACTTCAAAAGTCCGTCGGGCAAAACTTTACTATCTCCGGGGAAAAACCGCCCGCGAAACCAGGAAAAAGACAAAACTCATAGAAACAAAGATCTCGGCTCCCCAAATTGAAACCGAGGAGGCAACTCCAACTCAAGAACCTCAACAATAAATCCGTATGCGGACGTGGTGGAACTAGGCAGACACGCTACCTTGAGGTGGTAGTGGGCGCAAGCCCGTGGAGGTTCGAGTCCTCTCGTCCGCACCATAGTAGATACAGAGGAAGAAACAGAATTTTTTTGATGGACTGCCGCAAGGGCAGTCCATTGATTTTGAGCCACGCCGCGCGCTTCGCGCGATTGTAGTGTGAGGTTGGAGCCGAAGATTTTTTGGAGGGAGTGTTTTTTGGAGGGGAGGTCGTCGGTTTTTAGTATTTCGCCAAGCGTTTGCGCGTCTTTAATCCAATCTCGCAGGGGTTGGAGCCAAGCGGTGGCGTTCCGTTCAAGACGGGCTATTTGCCCCTCTACCGACTTTCGCTCGGACATAAGCGCGCGCTTCCGCACAAGGTAAGCGTCGCGGTCTATGTCCTGTTCAACATAGACGTCGGTTAGGCGGGCAATACGGGTGTCTATATCCGCCAAAGTAGCCCGTAGCTCGCGGACGGACGCCACCGCCACGCTTCGGGCTTCCCGCTCGTCTTTGTCGGCCATAAGGAGCATTTCTTTGCCCCATTCTTGGGGCAGGACAAAGCGGGATAGCAGATCGGATAGTTGGACATTTAGCACCTCCTCGCGGACGTAGGACTGCGAGCAGGGGCCGCGCTTCTTCGTACAGCGATAGTAAATATATCGGTGGACGTTGCCGTTCTTCTGCCGTTTCGTTATCGCCTCGGCGGTAATGGAACACCCGCACTCGCCACACCGGAGGAGGCCACATAGAGCTTGCGGGTCTTTGTGTGCTTTCTGCCTCCTGCCTCGCATTTCTATAGCCGTCTGAACTCTGTCAAAGAGTTGCTTGGAAATAATCGGCGTGTGCGTTCCGTGATGTATCTCTCCGGCGTATTCAAAATCGCCGTAGTAAAAAGTGTCGGTAAGGACGCGCTTCGCTCTGTTCTTTGACCACGCCTTACCGCCTCCGCTACCGCTCCGGCTTCCGGTGCGTATGCCGTTGTCGGAAAAAAAGTTGGCGATGTCTTCAAAGCGCGACTGGCCTTCGGCGTATAACTCAAAGGCACGGACGACGATAGGAGCTTTGTGCCTATCAACATCGTGCCGCTTGGTGTGCGGATTGTTTATATAACCGACACGCGCGGGGCCGGGATACTCTCCACGCCGCGCCTTCGCCCTCAATCCGCGCCGCGTGTTATACGCCAAGTCGCGGACGTATTGTGTCGCCATGCCAAACTCAACGGCCATCAAAAGCACGCTGTCTTTTGAGTAGTAGCTACGCTCCGGCGTTAGTATGTGTTGGATTGCTCCCTGTTGGAGCAACCAACTAACTTGCCCGTTATCAACCGGATTGCGACCCAAGCGATCAAGTTTCCAACAGACAACGCCTTGCGCTTCGCCGCGCTGTATCCGTTCAACCATTTCGTTGAAGTGAGGACGGCCCGGCGTTTTCGCCGATTTCTTTTCTATAAACTCCGCCGCAATCTCCAAACCCTCGCGCTGGGCGAGCGAGCGCAATTCAGATAATTGCGATTCTATGGAGAGGACTTGTTTGTCCTCAACATCGGTGCTTTTGCGGGCGTAGATAAAATATGTGGTCATAGAATTGCTGAAAGGCGTTTTATTTGCTAATATCGTAATATAAGAGATGACGCTATTATAGCACAATACTTATATTATAGTATAACATGTCCACAATAGGCAAAAACATAAAACGGCTTCGCCGAGCAAAAGGAATATCGCAAGACAAGCTATCAAAACTTGCCGATGTCTCGCTTCAAACCATTGTTAAAATGGAGCTTGACGACAAACCGAATCCAACCATTGAGACAGTTCAGAAAATCTCCAAGGCGTTGGGTATTAGTATTGACGATTTGATGAAGTAATTTTTATGATTAAAAGGAATTATAAAGGATCACTACGACTGGATTGGATAAATAAAGACCTTTCACTTTACTACGAGATAGACGAGAAAGAAGGTAAGGGTGTCCGGCCGGTATGGGTTAAGAAAAATGACATTCGCGTTGCCGAGCCGCGGATTTTGCGTTTCGCAAAAAGTTATGGCGAAGCAACTAGCGAGAATATGCTCATCAAGGGCGACAATCTTTTAGTCCTGCGGAGTTTAGTTGAGATGTTTAAGGGAAAGCAGGAAAAAGAAAGGGTAAAGTGTATTTATATTGACCCGCCGTATAATAGTGGAAATGCTTTTGAACACTACGATGATAATCTGAAACATTCTGAATGGTTGACGATGATGCGAGATAGGTTATCTCTACTCAAAAAATTATTGCGGAAAGACGGACTAATTTTTGTACAAATCAGTGAGGATGAGCACGCCTATCTAAAATGTTTAATGGACGAAGTTTTTGGTAGAGATAAATATATATCTACGATAGTTGTAAAAACAAAAACTGCTTCTGGAGTTGGTCAAGAAGGTTTTTTAATGACCATAAATGAATATATCTTAGTGTATGCTTCTACTGATAAAAAATTAGTAGAAAATTATCAAAAATATATTGAAGTTCCAATTGAAGAAAATGTTACAGATACTTACAACATCGTCCTCATGAATACGGGGAAGGAAAAACAAATCAAAGTTATAGGGGGCTCTAGGGTTGGCGAAATTAAGGTTTTTTCTCATGCAAATTTTAAAATAGTAAAACTAAATAAATCAGAAAGAACACGGGAATCTTATTATAAATATTTTGAAAAGATTTTTAGAACAACTAATCCGAAAGGTGGCCTAATGCAAAAAATTATGCCGCAATTACCAAAAGCAGAATTAGTATCTATTGAATACGTACCATCAAAAGGTAGAAATGCAGGCAAAGTACACAGAGAATATTTTTACAAAGGGGCTATTATTGTTTGGCTTCATGACACAGCTATTAAAGATATAATTGATAAATCCGTTAACAAGTTGATTAAAAACAACAGTTTTTGGGAGCAAAACCTTTGGCAAGGAATTGATCCAGAAGGTGGAGTTAAGTTTCCCCAAAGTAAAAAACCGGAAAAATTACTTGAGCGTATTTTAAAAATGTCAACAAAAGAGGATGACCTAGTATTAGATTCTTTTGCGGGGTCAGGAACCACTGGTGCTGTAGCTCATAAGATGCGCCGCAAGTGGCTTATGGTGGAAGTCGGTAGGCATACAGAAGAAAAAATCATACCACGCTTACAAAATATTATTTTTGGTAAAGATTTGTCTGGTGTTAGTAAAGATATGGATTGGAAAGGTGGCGGAGGGTTTAAATACTTCAAACTCGGTGATAGTGTCATACACGAGCAGGATATGAATTGGAAATTGAAAGCCGGAGAGATGGCAGAAGCGGTTTTTCTACACTTCCAATACAGACCGATTAAGGCGGAATGGTTGGAAAAAGAAAATATATATCTTGGTAGGCATCAATCAGCTCGTTATCACTTTGCCCTCTCGTTCGCTTCGCGCGAGGTAAAAACAATTACCGAGGATTTATACGAAAAAATAGTAGCTGGACTGGATAAGGAAAAGTTTAAACACCTGACCATTTTTACCAATGTCGCGGTGGCCGTTCCCCCAGATTCTTTTGATAAAGAGAAAATACTCGTTAAGAAGATACCTGCCGCAATTTTAAGAGAATACAATTTATTATGAGCGCAAAAAAATCACAAACATTTTACGATTTAGTAAGCCAAGATCAGCGATACAAAATCGCTGTTGGTTCGCCGTCGCCTAAAACGATTGAGAACTATGATAAAATCCAACACTTGCTCAAGTTTGCTTTGCGTCCATATCAAGTGGAGGCATTGAGCGCGTTTCAACTCTTTTGGAAAGATGGGTTTGATAGCCGGAGTTTAAAACAAAAAACCGCCCAATCAGAAAAAAACGACGAAGGCAAAGATGTTGTATGGAATAAAGTAGGTTTTGAGATGGCAACCGGCTCGGGTAAGACGCTTCTCATGGGCGCAACGATTCTGGATTTGTGGCATAGAGGATATAAAGATTTTCTGATTTTAACCCCAAACACTATTTTATTTGACAAGACAATAGAAAACTTTACCCCGCGTGCAGTAAAAAGCATTTTTGGCGACGGCTGGAA
>CAIUCV010000023.1 GCA_903897805.1 Candidatus Yanofskyibacteriota bacterium
AATAATCCGGCGGCAAACGCAAATCAGTCCCCAAAAAACCGTCTTCAGTCCTTGCGCCCGAAATCGCCAGCCCGCCTGAGAATTCCACGCCGCAATTTCCGCCGGAATGGATTGCATTTGTATTACCGACCATTCAGAGGTTATGGGAGCCGTTGAAGCGATGAAATACGCTTTTGACAAGAATATTTTGATCATCCCGGGAATTGAGGTGCTCACAAAATCCGGAGACGTCATCGGAGTCAACGTAAGAAAAGTAATTCCCGACGGCTTGACGGCCGAAGAAACCATTAAGAGCATCCGCAAGCAAGGAGGGATTGCTGTGATTCCGCATCCTTTCGACCGGCCGACGAATTTTTGGGGCGGAAAAAACGAAATGAAAAATCTACGGCCTGACGCCATCGAAATTTTCAACGCGTCTGCGATTCTGCCTTATGCCAACCGCCGGGCGCGTAAATTCTTGGAGGAAACCGGTTTTGCTTTTACCGCCGGTTCTGATGCCCACAAAACACAATATGTCGGCTGGGGTTATCTTGAATTTCCGGGAAAGTTGAACTCTGAAAAAGATGTGGTAGAGGCTATCATGGAAAAAAGAGGAAAAGCCGGTGGAAGGAAACTGCGGTCTTGGCAGGTTTTGAGGAACGGTTTCGGAGCTGACGTTAAAAAAATAGCCAGATATTATCTTTTCAAGAGGAAGAATAAAAAGGATAAGGTTTGATCCTGTCCAGGTTCAGATACATATGATACACCCTTAGGTTTGTAAAACGATGACGTTTTTAGTCGGCAATCCGCAGATTTTCAGCTTGTTTGAGTATTCCTCCGGCGTCAGCTGGCCCAACGCCTCGTGAGGCCTGAAATTATTCCAGACATCTTCCCATCCCTGCATATTCCTTTGCATTCCCGAGAGCATCGAGCAGATATTTCCTTGCCGGTAAAACTCTCGTTCGTCAGCTTCGTGCGATATTTCAACATAGGTATTCTGTTTTGGCGATCTGGGATAAATGAAGTAGTGCGGGATGTTCATTTCTTTGCACAATTTATCAAATTCTTTTAACCACGGCGCGCCGTTGTCTGTCTGCAAGGCCTGAATTGGGAAGGGAAATGAGGCGATGCATTCCTTTAAAAACAATGCTCCATTTCTCGACGATTGCGATGGATAAACTCTCAACACTCTTCTTTTGCCCAACACATCAATGGCGGTAAATTGGTAAAACTTGTGCCCGCCCGGGAGCATAATATATTTTGTGTCCATTTGAATCATTTGTCCCTCGCAACTTATCCGCAAGCCCTTGGGAAATCGCGCTTTGGGGCGCAAGGCCGAATTCCTTTTCTTCTTTGAAATCTTTTTATCAATCAGTCCTTTCCGTTTCAGTATTCTGCCCACGGTGCTTGCCGAAGCAACCAGGCCTTCCCGCTTCAGAATTGCAGCCAGTTTGTGTTTTGACCAGGCGGGGTATTGTTTCCGCAGTTCCACGATTCTTGCCACCACCGGCCACGGACTCGCCGGACGACGGATGTTTCTCGGCTTTGTGGATTGTTCGTTCAAGCCAATCACTCCAAGATTTTTAAACCGCCTCAACCATCTGCGCAAAGTCATCCGTCCAATCCCAAAGTGTCTGGCAGTGAGCGATTGATTTGCTCTGTGCGCTTTGTGCCAGTCAATGACTTTTATCCGTTGTTTTGCCTTCTCGGTTAGTTTGTCTGTCAGAGCAGAGGACCAAGCGATAGCTCTTGCTCCTGGCAGAATTGTGCCATAGATTGTCATATGGCGTCCATTGTACTTTCCTTTCATATTTTTTGAAGAGCAGGTGTATCATATCATGTGAACCAGAACACAGTATTGCGTATTTTTTGTTTTGTGGTAATGTAGGGGCGTGCTCATTATTCAAGTAAAATCCCCCAAGTCCTAGGAGAATCTAAGATGATTAGAGTCGCGACCGTAATCGCGTATTCGCTGACCGAGGCCTATCTGGTAATCGCCGGGCTGGTTTTTGCCTGGCTGTTTACTACCAAATGGCTTTTGGGCGGAATGGGCCGGATTTCATCAAGCCTTAAAATCAAGGCCATTATCTCGGCTTCTGTTTTTTGGCCGAAAACCTGGTGGCTTAAGCACCAGAAAATTTCTTTGTATATGTGGGAGAGATATCGCGAAGAGCGTCGTGTTAATTTCACGAAAAAGGAGGCAGAGGAGCTAATCGGGCGATACTTGCGGGTA